>NZ_AP022584.1:4268327-4573207 GCF_010731675.1 Mycobacterium marseillense | reverse complement strand
AAGCGGTGCCGCTGGGCGAGGATGTCGAGTATCGAATCCCGTTGGTGCCCAATGCTCGCCGGTTCAAGAAAGGCCAGCGCATCCGCCTGACGCTCACCAGCGACGACCAGGACCCAGCGACACCGGCGATCATGAACTTCCGCCATGCCAGCGTCGGCACGTCCAGCTTGAACACGGTGCGCTCGTCTTCGAGGTTATTCATTCCGGTGCTCGGGTAGCCAACGGCAGTGCCGGCGGCGGAAACGTCATCTGCTGCCAGCAGGTGGAAAGGCCCTTGCAGGTTGTCTGGGCCGTCAGGGCGTGGCCGGGTCGCGCCTCATCCGCGTTCTGCGGTCGCGACGGCGAGCCAGTCGTCGGCCGACAGCCGGCTTGCGCGCGACGGGTCGTAGCGCCGCAAGAGCGCAGGCACACTCACGTGCTCGCGTAGTTCAAATCCGTGCTCTGCCAATGTCACGGTCAGGTCGGCCTCGGTGAAGTCGGTGCGATACGGTTCGCCGCGCCTGGCTACCATCCGGGTGATCCGGCCCGCGCTTTTCCACGGCGTGCTGGCGCTGACGACGCCCGCCGCGATATGGTCCAAAACCAGTCGACTCCCCGGGGCGCAGAGTCCGGCGAGGTCGGCGAGCGTCGCGTCGATGGCGCCGCGCGTCAGGTAGGGAGTAACTCCAAGCCAGACCACGAGGGCCGCCGCGGTGGGGTCGAAGCCGGCGGCGAGCAGCGTTTCACGGAGCGCGTTCTGTTCCAAATCACAAGCAACCCAGTGCATTCGGCAGTGGTGCTGCGGTGGCAACAACCGTTCGACGACCGGTCGCTTCTCCGCTTGAGTGGCCGGCGCGTCGACCTCGAAGATTGTCACCGGGGTGTCGGCCCGGCGAAGGCTGGTGGTGTCGAAGCCCGCACCCAGCAGCACGAGTTGGCTGATTCCTGCGCTGATCGCGGTCTCACATGCGTCGTCGACGTAGCGCACCCGAAGCGCGATGTGGGCGTGCAGCCCTCCCCACAGCCGGTCGAAGATCCGAAGCGCGGCGTCGGCTGAGCGCCAGTGCGTCAGCAGGGCGCGCAGCGCGCGGTGCCTGACGAAACGCCGGGAGTACGTGTCGTCCACCAGGCGGCGCCCCGATGGCCGCAGCGTTTCCGCTGCGCGCTGGAACGCATTGACTTCGGCGGTCCAACTCGCTGCGCGATCTAGGCGCCGAGTGCCCACATCAACCATCGACTCCCCTTTGCAACGAACTGCCCGCTATTCGACGCTATCCAGCAGACCGGCCCATCGGTAAGGTCCAATTCGATGGCGAATTCTTGGACCAGTCGCGATACCGGAGTCGACCTGCACCTTGACCTTCCCCCGGGGCGGGGCCGGCGCGCAGCGCTCGAAGATGCTCTGCGACAAGCTATCCGGGGTGGACGCCTCGCCGCGGACGAAGTGCTGCCGTCCTCGCGTGCCCTCGCCACACAACTCGGGCTTGCCCGCGGAACGGTCGTCGAGGTCTATGCGCAACTGGGAGCCGAGGGATACCTCCGCACCCGTCCAGGTGCGGCGACCCAGGTGGCGGGCGGCCCGCACCTTCAGGCGCCGACCCATCCCGCGCGGGTTATCCACCGCTACGCGGCCGATTTTCGCCTCGGCCGTCCGGACCTCAGCATGTTCCCTCGCGCCGAATGGCTACGCGCGCTGCGCCGGGTCCTCGAGGTCACTCCCCACGCCGAGCTCGGGCCGGCGGATCCGCGGGGGTCACCGCGCTTGCGCGCGGCGCTGGCCAACTATCTGGGTCGAGTGCGCGGCGTGCTCACTACCGGGGAGCACATCGTCGTCTGCAGCGGGTTCACGCAGGGGCTGCGTCTGGTGTGTGACGCGCTGGCCGCGAGCGGGGCCCGATCGGTCGCCCTCGAAAATCCCTGCCTGCCCGACCATCGCGCGACGGCGGTGGCGAGCGGCCTCACCGTCGAGCCCCTCGACGTCGACCACGGGGGTGCGCGGCCCGAGGGATTCAACAAACGCGTCGCCGCGGCGGTGCTCACCCCGGCACACCAGGCTCCGCTCGGTGCAACGCTCGTTGCCGACCGACGCACCGAGTTTGCGCACATCGCCGCCGCCCGAGGCGCGTATCTGATCGAGGACGACTACGACGGGGAATTTCGCTACGACCGCCACCCCGTCGGCGCGCTGCAGGGCCTGGCGCCCGAGCACGTCGTCTACGCGGGCAGCGCCAGCAAGAGCCTGGCGCCCGGCCTGCGCCTTGGCTGGCTCGCGCTGCCCGCCGCATTGGTCGACGGGGTGGTCGAAGCCAAGCGCCGCGCCGACCGTGGAACCGACGTCCTCGCGCAGCTGACGTTCGCGGAGTTGATCGAATCCGGTGCGCTCGACCGGCACATCAGACGGATGCGGCGGCGCTACCGCAACCGCCGCGATGCCCTCGTCGCAGCCCTCGGCCGCTGCGCCCCCGGGATGCCGGTGTTGGGCATCTCGGCCGGCCTTCACGCCGTTGTCGCGCTCCCCGAGCGCATTTCGGAGGCCGACGTGTTGAAGGTCGCGCACGGACGCGACATCGCCCTCACCGGGCTGAACCCCTTCTGGCACGGCACAAGCCGCCACACGGACGGAATCGTCATCGGATACGGGACACCGCCCGAGCACGAATACACCACGGCACTCGCGCATCTCGGGCAGTTCCTGTCGACCGTGGCCGGCCGTAGCGGCTAGCCTCGATGCTGGGCCAGCGATACCGCAGGAAGTCACGAGGAGGTGCGGCAATGCCGATGATCGACGTGACGTTCGTGCGTGGCTCGGTGGATCAGGACGCGCTGAATCGACTGGCCGACGAGTTGGTCACCGTGTTGCTGCGGGCCGAACGCGCCCCGGACACACCGTTTTTGCGTGACAACACGTGGGTGTATCTACACGCGCTAGACCCGGAGGCGCTCTCGGTGGACGGTCGGGGTCCGGGCGCGCCCCGGTTCAGGGTCGATCTCACGGTGTTCGACGGCGCACTGTCGCGGGACCGCAAGGAACAGCCGGCCGCCGACGTGCACACCGCTATCTGCGCCGCGGCGAGAATCGAGGCGCAAGGCCCGATGGCCTTTCATGTGTGGACGTTGATCCACGAGATCCCTGAAGGGAATTGGGCCGGCGGCGGCAATGTCATCTACTACCAGCAGGTGAACGGCCTTGTGGCGGAGGATTGATGCGGTCAGCCGGCCGACGTGAAGTCGATGTGCAACTCCGTCAGGCCGCGCAGCAGGAACGTCGGCTCGTACTGGTACTGACGGCCGCGAACCGATCCGTGCTTGGCCTCGCTGATGGTGAAATCGCGGGTGCGGTCGAGGATCCGGTTGATGGTGATCTGTCCTTCCACCCGCGCCAGCGGCGCGCCCGCGCAGGTGTGAATGCCGCGACCGAACGCGATGTGCTCGCGAACGTTCTTTCGGTCGGCCCGGAACTCGTTGGGGTTCTCGAACTTTCGCGGATCGCGGTTGGCGGCCCCCAGGCACAGCATGATGACGGTGCCAGCCGGGATGTGCACCCCGCCCAGAGTGGTGGTCTTACGCGCCAGTCGGAAGTCGACCTTGGTCGGGCTCTGCATGCGCAGCGCCTCCTCGATGAAGGTCCCGATGAGGCTGCGGTCGGCGCGGAGTCGCTGCTGCAACTCGGGCTGGTCACCGAGGACCTGCACCGCCGAGCTGAGCAGTTTGGTCACGGTCTCCTGCCCCGCCGCGAACAGGAAGGTCGCCGGCCGGACGACCTCCAACAGCGGCGGGACCGACCCGTCGGGGTAGGTCGCGGTAGCCAGGCCGGTCAGCACGTCTTCGCGGGGCCGTTGTCGCCGGTCGTCGATGTAGGCGCTGAAGAGATCGTCGAGATACTGCAACGGGTTGCTGCCCACCGGTTCGTGATCCAACGCGCCTACCCGGGCGCCCGGCGCATTACCGGCCCCGAGATTGCGGCGGATCTCCGGGCGGTCCTCGTCGGGGACCCCGAGCAGATCGGCGATCGCCAGCGTCGCGAATGGCTTCGCGTACTCGCTGAGGAATTCGCAGTGGCCGTTGGCAATGAACTCGTCGAATTGCCGGTCGGCCAATTGCCAGATGTAGTCCTTGTTTTCCTGCAGCCGGCGCGGGGTCAGGAGCCGCCCGAGTAGGGAACGCGCCTTTTCATGCTCGGGCGGGTCCATGACGACCATGTGCTCGAAGATCGGGAATTCGTGGCGATGCGCTTCGATCTGCTCACTGATGTCGTCGCCTTCCGGGGTGAACGGCAGCGGCGGGAACGGGCCGCCGATCGCGTTGACCGCGGAAAAGGAATCCACGTCTTTGAAGGCCGCCTGCACTTCCTGGTAGCCGGTGACGGCCACGACCCCGTAGTGGGGTTCGCGGAACACCGGTCCCTGGTTGCGCAGGTACTCCCAGTAGTCATAGGGGTCTTGCGCGACGTCGGCGTCGGTGAAGTAGTCGACGTTGGCGAGCTCGGTCATGAGTCCAATTCCTTTTCTTGACACCGAAAAGCGCAGTGCATCACGCTGATGCGTCGCCGGCGACGACGCTGATGGCTTGGCGCGGACAGGCGGCCGCCGCGGCTTCCACGCTGTGGCGCAACGCTCCAGCCGGTTCTTCATCGCAGGTCGCGATGTCATCGCCCAGGTCGAAAACCTCGGGGGCGATCTCCACGCAGAGGGCGTGCGCCTCACACAGGCGCGGTTCCACCCGGACACGCATACGGCGCCCTCCGTCCCCTCTTTGCGACTCCGCAACTGATCGATCGACCAAATTGCTAGGATGCGGTATGCCTACCACGGATCGCGCGGACCGGTCAAGCAAACCCGGCACGCCCAACCGCGCGGCGGCGCGCCAAACCAAGAGGAATCCCGACGCCGGCGCGCGCGGCAAGCTGATCGAGGCCACCGCCCGCATCATGCGCGAGGAAGGCTATGCCGCGGCCACCTCCCGGCGGGTCGCCGCCGAGGCCGGCGTCAAGCAGGCGCTGGTCTATTACTACTTCCCGACAATGGACGATTTGTTCGTCGAGGTGCTGCGGACCGGTGCCGAGACCGCGCTCACACACATGCGCGCCCTGCTGGCCGAGGACGACCCCCTGCGCGCCCTGTGGGTGATGAACAGCGACACCGCAGTGACGGCCCTCAACGCCGAATTCATGGCATTGGCCAACCACCGCAAGGCAATTGGCGCTGAACTCAAGGCCTACGCCGAGCGGGTTCGTGACATCGAGACGGCGGCGGTCACCATGGTGCTGCGCGCCAACGGGGTCGATCTCGAGGAATATCCTCCGGTGGCGATCTCGATGCTGATCGCGCAGGTGGCGCGCAGCCTGTGCAACGAGAGCGCCGTCGGCGTCACCCAGGGGCACGACGAGTTGCGCGCGTTCGTCGAGCGCCAACTGAGCCTGCTGGCGACACCGGCGGCCGCGTCGACCCCAAGCAGCTAGCACCGATCGCCGCCTGCACGCGGGCGCGAGCGTCACTGCCGGAATGTGGGCCGCCCTTCGACGCGCGGCTGTTGACACTGCGACGGAATGGTGCCACCCTTCCTGATCGATCGACAAACAACTGTCGGCCAGGTCGAAGTGAGGTGCTGTCATGGGTGGAAGAGTCGAGGGCAAGGTCGCGTTCATCACCGGGGCGGCTCGCGGCCAGGGCCGCAGCCACGCGGTGCGCCTGGCGCAGGAAGGCGCCGACATCATCGCGGTCGACATCTGCACGCCGATCAGCAGCAGCAGCGAGATCCCGCCGTCCACACCGGATGATCTAGCCGAGACGGCCGACCTTATCAAGGGCCTCAACCGGCGCATCGTGACCGCAGAAGTCGACGTGCGCGATTTCGACGCGCTGAAGGCGGCGGTGGACAGCGGCGTCGAGCAGCTCGGCCGGCTGGACATCATCTGCGCCAACGCCGGAATCGGCAACGGCGGGCAGACCCTCGACAAGACCAGTGAAGACGACTGGCGCGACATGATCGACGTCAACCTTTCCGGCGTCTGGAAAACCGTCAAAGCCGGTGTGCCGCACCTGATTTCCCAGGGACAAGGCGGCTCGATCATTCTGACCAGCTCGGTCGGCGGCCTCAAGGCCTATCCGCACACCGGTCACTACATCGCCGCCAAGCACGGCGTGGTCGGCTTGATGCGCACCTTCGCCGTCGAACTCGGCGAGCACTTCATTCGGGTGAATTCGGTGCACCCCACCAACGTGAACACGCCCATGTTCATGAACGAGGGGACGATGAAGCTGTTCCGGCCCGACCTGAAGAATCCCGGGCCCGATGACCTCAAAGTCGCCGCGCAGTTCATGCACGTGCTGCCCATCGGTTGGGTCGAGCCCGCGGACATCAGCAACGCCGTGCTGTTCCTGGCTTCCGACGAATCCCGTTACATCACAGGTCTTCCGGTCACCGTCGACGCCGGGAGCATGCTCAAGTAAGGGTTTTCGCTCCCCCACCGACGACAGCAGTGCCCCGCGGGCACTGCTGTCGTTGCTGACTGTCCTGGGACCGGCCGGAGCAGAACGCTTGCCTGGATCTTGCGAGGGCCGATGAGCCGGTTGCGCCGCGGCAACCTCGTGCTCCATCTCGATGATCATGGGCGATCACCATCGTGGTGGCCAGGGGCGGGATCGAACCGCCGACCTTCCGCTTTTCAGGCGGACGGAATGGCCACTGGCCTGCGGTTTAACGTCGTTCATGCGTCAAATGCGGCGCGCTGAGCGCGTCTGACGCAGGCTGCCCGTCCGACGATCGGACACAAACCGGACACGGTGACAGCACTCCCGACAGGGACCCCTTCATCGCCCTTCACTCAGTGATGCGCGCCGAGGGCTCCCGGGGAGCAGATGCGCGATGCCCAGCATCACGAGGTCGACCGCCCGTCCAACGAGCACGACCGCGGAGCGACCCACTCTTCGGCCGGACACAAGCCGAACGGCCAGCCGGAACACGGACGGAGCCGCGGACGCCGGGAGGCCGCGAGTGCCCGAGGCCGCCAGGGCCGCAGGGCGCGAGAGCGGTAGCGGTCGGTCGGACGGCGGGAGCGGCGTAGGCCGTGTTCCGGCTGGGACCAACGGGCTTGTTATATGTGCCAAAAGTGTCCGCGATGCCGCCGAGGGCGGTGTTGATGCGCAGTTATCGGCGGCAGATGCCCTCGGACTGCGGTTCCCAAGGCCCGAGCTGGTGGCCTCGGCGGCAGCACTCTTTGAACCGGCGGGGCCGTGGGCGCGAGGGCGGGGCCGGCTGGGCGTAGAACCTGAGTCCGGCCGATTTCGGATCACGATCGGCCCCGGTGTAGTCCGACTCGGCTGGACCAACCCGGTGCGTCCGGAAAAGGCATCTGAGCGTGCAGTCAAACGACACCGCCTCGATGTGACGGCAGAGGTTGATCGCATTGAGGCCGGTCGCAACATTCCCGACTCGGCAGCCCGTGCGATCACCGAATGGTCTCGCAAGTCGCGCGCGGCAATGTGTCGCACCTTCGCCGAGCTCGACTACACGCCACTGGTGGAGTGCGACCGTGTCCCTGCAATGGTCACCTTGACCTACCCCGGCGACTGGGAATCTGTAGCACCTGATGGGGCTAGCGTAAAGCGGCATATGATGCTGTGGCGCAAACGTTTTCAACGGGAATGGGGTGAACCGGCCCGCTACATCTGGAAGCTGGAATTTCAACGCCGCGGCGCTCCGCACATTCACCTCTGGATGGCTCCGCCGCATGCGGTAGGCCGATCCGGCGTCAAATTCCGCGACTGGCTCTCGCGCGAATGGGCGGAGATCGTCGGCCATCCGGATCCCGAGCAGCGCGAGCGCCATTTGCTCGCTGGCACGGCCATCGATGTTCGCAACGGATTACGTGCGTGTGACCCGAAACGCCTGGCTATCTACTTCACCAAACACTCATCGCCAAACATCAACGGCGACAAGGAATATCAGCATATCGTGCCCAATTTGTGGCAGCAACCTGGGCGCGGACCCGGCCGATTCTGGGGTGTCTGCGGACTCAAGAAGGCCATTGCGGTTGTAGAGGTAGCTCAGGACGCATACCTGGCTGCGCGCCGGATCGTGCGACGCTGGTCACGTAGCCAAGCGATATACGGCAATCCCGGCAGCAGCTTCCCCACCGCCGTCGTGCCGCGCACGGCCACTCGCCTGGTCCCCCGCGTTGGTCAGTACACGGGCGTCGTGACCTTCCGGAGGGTGCGCCGACGACGAGCCTTCTGCAGCCAAGGAGGCCTCGCGGGCGGATACGCACTAGTGAATGACGGTCCGGCTTTTGCGTCCAACCTAGCTGCCGCAGTGTCGGGGGCGTCACCTAGATAAAGCAGCCGAACTCATCCATTGCCACAATGCGCACTCGGGTTCGTCACGTCATACATTCTTTATTCTGACCGTCGAAAACGCCGGTTTCGCGCCCTAAAATTTCGATCATGGTTACTCCTCCGGTCCTGCTCCGGACGTCATCACAACGCCCACCGGCCTGGCAACGCTGGGTGCTCAACGCGATGTACAACTTCGATCGATACACGATCGATGATTGGCTAGGTCTCATGAGAGATCATCTCCAGCGAACCGAGGGTGCCACCGCGATGCGGACCGCTCGCTACACCATTGATGTCATGCGCCACGTTAGGGCGCTCACGTCGGCGACCGCGAGCCTTGCTTCACACGGCGACCCGGCGGCCCGCTCTGAATTGGCCGACGCCGCTCTCGACTTGAAGAGCGCCCTCGATAGGCTTCATGAAGCGCGCGACCAGCTGCTAAAAGCCGCTGGCGCCGAACGTGTTACTGATGCTGACTGAGGCAATGAGTCTGCTCTTAAGCTGGCCACGAAAGACACGTGGGTCGCTGAGGGTGGATGTCCCCCAACGCCGGTGTGATGCGATGTGCATGACAGCATGATGTATCCCGGTGATTCGGTGCTGCTGCCTTCCGGCTTGTCCGATCGTGGCGAACGCGTGTTCCCGGTCCTGTGGTTGACATCGGGGTGAACACCTACCGTCACGCCGCACTTCGATCGGGTCGTTCACTTCTGTCTCGATGCGTCGCTGGCGCGGATAGCGTTTCGTGCCCTGCGGGCCCGCATACCGACTGGGAATCGACTTTTTGTCGGCGGCAACTGAATACTGACCACTGCGCGGCAAGCTGATCAGTTTTCGCTTGCCGTTGACACTTTTTAGTTGCGCAGTGTGCGCGAGCCCGATCCGGGCTATGCATCGTCGACCGTCTGCCGAGCTAGTTGCCGCCTTGATCGGAATGGCTTATGCCGGACGAGGATTTCCGGGCCGAGGGCCGCGAAGGGGGTGTGTCTGCCGGGCGGCGGTGCGCGGTGAGGAAATCGTCGACTATACGTTCACAATCTCGGCGATCGACTGCGCGCAGCCCGGTGAGTCGAGCGAACGCCACCGGGCCGACGAGTTGGCACAGGATCAGTTCTAGATCGAAGTCGTCGAGGCCGGCTCGGGCTTCAGGGCCTTCTAGGAGGCTGTTGAACGGTTGGCGGTAGTGGTCGATGATCCGTGTTCGGAGCGCGTTGCGATCGTAGGTTTCCTCTGTGCCGTCCGGTGTTGGCCCGAGCGCGACCCAGGCCAGCGTGGTGACGTGCAGCGGCGCTTCTTGAAAGAGGGTCGCCTGTCGGCTCAACAGCTCGATCAGTTGGTCGCGTAATGATCCCGTAGCAGGTGGTGGGGTGACCTGCGGTAGCAGCCGTTCAAATGTGGCGGCCAGCAGTTGGGTGGAGCTGGTGAAGTGCCGATACAGCGTGGTGCGTGCGACCTTGGAGGCTTTGGTGACCGCGTCGATGGTGACGGCTTCGATGCCACCGGCATTGAGGAGTTTAGTCGCCGCATCCAGCAATCGGGTCCGTGACCGAAGGCGGCGTGGGTCGACGTCGTCGTCTTCATCTACCGAGGTTTCGGCGTCACGCTCCACGTAGTCACCGTAAACCCCCCACGAACCTGGCCCGCAGCGAATTGCACCGGGGAAGCCATTCAATCCGTCGAACGATACTAGTAGTATCGTAGCGATACTATGAGTACACTTTGGCGGTGTAGGCCAAGCACCGAAGGAGGATTGGTGATCAGGCAACCGGTCGAGCGGTTCGGGACCCGGGGGAGTCGACGGTGCTGCCCCCAGTCGGCCGGCCGCGTGGCTATCGAAGGATCCAGCTTCTGCCTCGGCGCGGCGACCTCACGGACGAAAGACGTCAAATCCTGATGAATGTGCCGATTTCGCTGACGAAAACCCACCTCTGGAGGCGTGCGGTTCGGGATATCCGGCTGGCCAGTCGCGGTATTGCCAAGCGCACACACCAAGGACGCCCGGTCGACCAGGGCCGCGTTCGTCCACGTCACTATCCCCCTCGCACTTGCTCGTACCTGGACGACGATCTGATGAGTCGGGAAATGCACGATCATGTTCGCGATGAGCCGATCAGGCTGAGTTCCCGGCTGGCATTTCGCCTACGGCGTTCGTGAGCTTGTCAGCAGCCAGCGATGACCCATGCCCAACGTCAAATGATCTGCATACCAATGGATTACGTACTGACGTATCCGAGGTACGGAACCGGCGACAGGACATCGAGGTCGAGCGCCAGGGCCGATCGGTGCCGCCGCAGTGGAATGGGCACGCCTGTCGGTAGCAGTTTCACCGACACCATGAAAGGGTACCGGTAGTACTGTTGCGATACCGTTAGTTTCTTTCAACGTAGCGGAGACGGGGGATGGTAGATACCGGGTGGGTTTCGTCGGGCGTGGCGACCTTGAGTCGGCCGGTCCGGGAACAACTCCGCAAGGTCACCGCTGGTGAGGGCGTTTACAGCGACCGGCTTGCCCGCTTAGCGCGGTTCAGTATCCGGCACAAGGTTCTGGTCATCGCCGCGTGGGTGGTGGCTGCCGGCGTCTTAGCCGTGCTGTTCCCGCAATTGGAGATCGTCGTAAAGCAGCAGTCGGTGAATCTCATCCCTCCTGATGCGCCCTCGCTGCAAACCGTGGACCGGATGGGGATCGCATTCGGCGAGCAGGGATCCAAGACAACCGTCTTCGTCGCGGTAGAGGACCCGACGGGCCTGACTGCGCCGGTGCGTCAGCGTTACAACGCGATGGTTTCGCGGTTGCGTGCCGATTCCAAGCATGTGCGACTGGTTCAGGATCTGTTGGCCGACCCGGTTACTGCCGGTCAGGCGGTGAGCCAGGACGGCAAGGCATGGTATCTGCCGGTCGGGGTGGCGGGCACACTCGGCGATCCGAAGGCGGCAGAATCCGTCCAGGTGGTGCGCGCTATCGCCGCCCAGTCGTTTAACGGTACGTCCACGACGGTTCGCGTAACCGGCCCTCCCGCGACGTTCAGCGATCAAATTGATTCGGCTGAGCAGGATTTGATTGTCATTTCTGTGGTGACCGCGGGGCTGATTGCGCTGATTTTGCTGGTCATCTATAGGTCATTGTTTACCGCGTTGCTGCCACTGGTGGTTATCGGCGTCAGTCTTGGGGTAGGGCGCGGAGTGCTCTCGGGGCTGGGCGAAGCGGGGATGCCGGTGTCGCAATTCACCATCGCGTTCATGACGGCGATTCTGTTGGGCGCCGGCACCGATTATTCGGTGTTTTTGATCAGCCGGTATCACGAGCAACGCCGCCAGGGGGTCTCGCCCGACCTCGCGGTGATCAATGCGACCGCCACCATCGGGCGCGTAATCCTGGCCTCCGCGGCGACTGTGGCGTTTGCATTTTTGGCCATGGTGTTTGCAAAGCTGAGCGTTTTTGGCGCGCTGGGCCCAGCGTGTGCGATAGCCGTCTTCGTCGGAGTCGCGGCCACCGTGACGTTGTTCCCACCGGTGTTGGCGCTGGCCGCTAAACGCGGCATCGGCGAGCCCAAAGCCGACCGCACACGCCGCTACTGGAACTGGATCGCGGTGGCCGTAGTCCGCCGGCCCGGCCCATTGCTGGCCGCCAGCCTGGCTCTCGTGTTAGGGCTAGCTGCTGTGGCGCTGACCATGCGCATGAGCTATGACGACCGTCAAGGCCAGCCGGAAACGACCGCCAGCAACGAGGGTTATCATCTGCTGGACAGGCACTTTCGCAAAGATATCGTTATCACGCAGTTCATGGTCGTCGAATCACCGACCGATATGCGCACCGGTAAAAGCCTGGCCGACCTGGACGAAATGGCGTCTCGCGTGTCGCAATTGCCAGGTGTCACCAAAGTTTCCGGCGTCACCCGGCCTACCGGGGCGCGACTGGACCAGGCACAGCTTTCTTGGCAGAACGGCCAGATCGGCACCAAGATGGCCGATGCCGTCGCCAAAGGAGACGCCCACAAGACCGATCTCACCAAACTCACCGGTGGCGCCGACCAACTCGCGGGCGGCCTGGCGCAACTTGACACCACCCTGCGCACGGCGCTGACTCCGCTGACCGGGATCCTTACCCAAGCCCAGTCCAGCGGGCCACAATTTCAGCGCTTTCGCCAGCTGCTGCAGCAGCTTTCGGCTACCACACCGACCGTCGACCAAGCTATTCGAACCGGGCCCGGGCTACGCCAAGAAGCTCAACAAGCCCAACAAGCGATCGCCACCATCGACCCGCTGGTCGGTGCGCTCAACACCTCCCCCTGGTGTGCCACCACCCCCGAGTGTGCCCAGATCCGCGACCAGGTACGGATCTTGGTGACTTTGCGCGATGGCGGCTTTTTCAGCCAGCTCGCCGACCTCGGCGATTTGTACCAGCCCGATGCCAATAATGCAGGCGGCACCGTGGCAGACCTGCAGCGCACAGTCACTTCGCTGGACAAGGCCTTCGGAGCGCTTGGCGATCCCGCCGACATGGCCGGCAACATCGGCCGCCTTCAAAACGGCATCAGCCAGCTCGCGTCGGGAGCACAAGCCCTAGCCACCGGTGTGCACACCCTCGCCGACAGCAACATCGAAATGTTGTCCGGCATGAGTCAGATCGCCACCCAGCTACAGAATTCCGCGCGATCCAGCGCCGGTTCGGACAACTCCAGCGGCTTCTACCTTCCCGCTAACGCCTTCGAGAATCGCCAGTTCTCCGATGTGGCAAAGCACTTTCTATCCGCTGACGGCAAGACCGCGCGCTTCGCCATCGAATCTAGCTACAACCCCTACAGCAGCGAAGCGATGGATCTCGCGCAGAAGATCACGCACGTTGCCGATGCCGCACGCCCCAACACCTCGCTGGCTCACGCCCGGATATCGATGGCCGGCTTCCCCGCCGTCAATTCCGATATCCAGCGCCTCCTGTCGGCCGACTTTCACCTACTGGCCATCGCCACACTCGTCATCGTCGGGTTGACCCTCGTCGTTCTGCTACGTGCCGTGGTGGCCCCGCTCTACCTGCTCGGTACGGTCGTACTCAACTACGCAGCCGCACTGGGCATCGGCACACTGGTCTTCCAATACGGCCTGGGCAAGCAAATCGCTTGGCCCGTTCCGCTTTTGGCGTTCATCATCCTGGTCGCGGTGGGCGCCGACTACAACATGCTGCTGATCTCGCGGCTACGCGAGGAATCCGCTCACAACATTCGCGTCGGCGTGCTGCGCACGGTCGCGAACACCGGCTCAGTCATCACCTCGGCCGGGCTCATCTTCGCGGCCAGCATGTTCGGCCTTATGGTCGGGTCCGTCGCGATCATGCTCCAAGCCGGACTCATCATCGGCTGCGGCCTACTCCTGGACACCTTCGTGGTCCGCACCCTCACGGTTCCCGCGATCGCCACATTGCTCGGTGAGGCCAGCTGGTGGCCTCAACGGAAGCCCTTGGCCCCGCGCGCCAGAGCACGCTGACGATGACATGTCACCTGAGGGACAACGCAGCGTGACGGGCGTGGACCTTGCGCCCAAAGGGGCGCGGATTACATGACACTTACTCAGGAGCGCATCCACACGCGCGACGGCATCACTCTCGTGGCGGATTGCTACCGGCACCCCACGACTGGTCCCGTGGTGTTGCTCCTCCATGGCGGCGGCCAAAACCGCCACGCCTGGGCCACCACAGCTCGTCGCCTCCACGCCCATGGCTACACCGTCATCGCGTACGACACCCGCGGCCACGGCGACAGCGACTGGGACCCGAGCGGACAATACGACGTCGAAAAGTTCGTCGCCGATCTGCTCTCGGTTCGAGAACACGTCGGCACCGAGAGTCCCCCTGCCCTCGTTGGCGCGTCGCTGGGTGGGCTAACCATCCTGGCAACCCACCTGCTGGCCCCAGCCGGGCTGTGGGCAGCCGTTATTCTCGTCGACATCACCCCGAGGATGGAGTTCCACGGGGCCCGTCGCATCGTGTCGTTCATGGCCGCCCACCCCGACGGCTTCGGCACACTCACCGATGCCGCCGACATCATCGCCGAATACAACCCGCGCCGACCGCGACCCGAAAATCTCGACGGTCTGCACAAAGTTCTGCGCCAACGTAGCGACGGTCGATGGGTCTGGCGCTGGGACCCAGCCTTCATCAGCTCCAACTTCGATGTCCTGCAAGGCGAACTCATGACCGACACCGAGGAGTTCGAGGCGATCAGCGGGTTTCTCGCCGAAGGAGCACGTCGAATCACGGCCCCGACGCTGTTAGTGCGGGGCGCGCTTTCAGACGTCGTCTCCGAGGAAACGGTCAACGAATTCCTCGAACTCGTCCCGCACGCCGAAACAACTGACGTGACGGGCACAGGTCATATGGTTGCCGGCGACGACAACGACGCCTTCACCAGCGCTGTCACCGACTTCCTCGACCGCCGCGTATTTTTGTGAGACGGTCTTTTCCCGTGAAACCCGCGTCGCCTGCTGGGCCCCCAACACTGCGAGACCAGCAAGTGAACCCCCCTAGTACTGTTGGTTTCGCTACGCTACTGTTCGTACCATAACTCAGGAAGCATCTGGGAATGTCGGATTGACGAAGGCGATGTCATGCCCTCCGCAAATACTGGCTCGTTAAGGGACCGACGCCGTGCCGAGTTGCTCTCGCAGATCCAGGGCACCGCGCACCAACTTTTTGCCGAACGTGGATTTGCTGCTGTGACCACTGAGGACATCGCTGCCAGTGCCGGGATATCCATCAGTACTTACTTCCGTTACGCGCCTACGAAGGACGACCTTCTTGTCGCGCCGTTGCGGCAGGCGGTCGCCGAAATCGTTGGTGCCTACGGCGCTCAGCCGTCGGACCAATCGGCAGCCGAGGCGCTGATCGCGTTGTTTGCCGAAACCGCCTGGGACAAAACCAATCCGAACCCGCACTACTGGCAACGAGCCATACTGACCGCCCCCCACCTACTGAGCGAATCGGTACTGATCAGCGACAACGATGACCGCAAGCTCGTCGAACTCGTCGCCACAAGGATGGGCGTCGATGCGGCATCCGACATCCGTCCCTCGCTGCTGGTCCACACGGGTTTGGCCACCGCACAATTCATACTTCGGCGCTGGCTGAGCTCAGACACTGAAACGAAGCCACCGCTGCACGTTCAGTTGAAAGAAGCTTTGAGAGTCACGTTGGCTGGATTCGATTGAAAGTAGACCGCTTTGAACTCGGGGCATACGGTTGGCCGGCTAAACGCAATGTGGCCCCGTCACAGTCTCTACTCTGAAAGAACGTTGGCTCCATCGTGGGCACGCGAGTGCGGATATTCGTCGAATGCGTCCAGAACGCGCACGGCGAAAGCAGGGCTCATCTCAGACTGAACTTCTTCTTTCGCCATCCAACGGACTTCCCGGGCTTCGGCAGTCGGGTGCGTGTCGCCAGCGGCAGGACTGCAGCGGTAGACCAACGCGACAATCCCCTGCTTGAGGTTCTTGTAGACGCCGGTAAGACGTTGCACCGTGACCTTCAATCCAGTTTCCTCGAGGACTTCCCGCCGCACACCATCCTCGAAGGATTCGTCCAGTTCGAGTACGCCACCGGGGGCTTCCCAGTGGCCGTTGTCATCTCGCCGGATCACGAGAATGCGATCATCGCCACGTACGACGATGCCGGCGACACTGACTGAGTGTTTAGGAGTGGTTCCCATCGTTCGGTCTCCATTGTTCGATGCCGTCGGAGGTGACACGGGTTGACTGGCTTCCTAGACTAGTCGTCTAGACATGTAATGGAAGGCTCGCGGGTGCTGCAACTTGGACAAATCGATCGAGGCGATGACAAACCGCCATATCGGCAAATCGCGGGCATACTGCGAGAGGCGATCAGTTCCAATCGGCTCGCACCCGGGGAGCGACTGCCGTCCGAGGCGGAACTGATCGAACATTTCGGTGTAGCGCGCATGACTGTAAGACAAGCGGTGCAGGAGCTTCGTTCCGACGGATTGGTCATCTCACAACACGGCCGCGGGGTGTTCGTCCGCCCGGAACCTCGAATCCGCAGACTAGCGTCTGATCGATTCGCACGACAGCACCGCGCCGAGGGCAAGGCTGCATTTACCGTCGAGGCGGAGAAATCCGATTTCGCGCCGCAGGTGGACAACATCGTTGTGAGCCGAGAGAGGCCGAATTCGTTTGTGGCTGAGCGCCTTCGAGTTTCAGACGGCGATGACATTGTCGTGAGATCGAGGCGTTACCTGGCGAATGGGCGACCCGTCGAGACGGCCGTCTCGTACATTCCGGCGGCATTTGCCGAAGGCACGAGGATCGAGCAGCTGGATACCGGACCCGGTGGTATCTACGCGCGCTTAGAAGAGCACGGTCATGTGCTTGCTCGCTTCACTGAAGAAGTCGCCGCTCGGATGCCCACTCCTGAAGAACGGCGGCAGCTGGAGCTTGACTCAGGAGTTCCGGTGCTTACGGTGTTGCGAACCGCTTACGACACCGATGACGTGGCGGTGGAGGTCTGCGACACCGTGAAGGTGGCCTCCGCCTACCTGCTCGAATACGAGTTCCCGGCCCGCTGAGCGCAAAGTCTCACACGAATCACGCGTCGCCCGTTGCACTCCTCTAGACGACTATGTACCCTCAACTTGTCTAGAGCAGTTCTACGAAAGGTCGACAAAGTGTCTGTGCCGAAGTGGCTCAAGCTGTCCCACCAGCAGGTTTTCCCACACAAAGCGTTCGTGGTGTCAGATGTGACGCCGGTGATCGATTACGAGCGGTCAACGAAAGACAACAAGGTTCAGGCGACTGATCGAGAATCAGGCCTGCCGTTGTGGCAGGTGGAAGTCCTCGACGGTGATCCGGCCGCGAGCAAGCGGGCACGCACCCTGACCGTCAAGTTCGCAACGCCCAAGCAGCCTGTGTGCCCACAGAACACTGCCGGAATGCCTTTTACACCAGTGATTTTCGAAGAGTTGTGCGTGTTGCCGTACGTGGACCGTTCGAGCGAATCCGGCCGCATTGCGTGGTCGTTTCGGGCCTCGAGCATGACCGCGGACACTGGCAAGGCGGGGTCCTCAGCGGCAGACCGGGCGTCAGCATGAGTCCGTACGACCCCGTAGTACCTAGCGATCCGTATTCGATTCCAGATCCCGACGCCGGGACGGACCTCTTTGACCTCACGCACCTACTGACGGTCGGCGCCACATGGCTCACCGCGGTGACCGGCGTGGTCACCCTTTCGCTCGTCGTTTGGAGACTGCGTTCGCCCGCCACATTTGGGCGCTATGTCGCAACCCCTGCGCGGCGGATCCGATGGCTGCTATGGGCGTTGACCTCTTGGCCGCGAGTTGCCAAGGCCTGCGGGCTGTCGACTTCCGAGCGCGTCGCACGTACGGACTCGCAGGGCAAGACCACGACGAAGACAGTCTGGACCCACCCTCGCCTTCTCGGGGTGAGCATCTCCGATCACTGCCTGCACATGACCGTCCGCACACGAACGGGCCAGACAGTCGATGACCTCGAAAACGCGGTCCCCGCGATCCGCGACGCTGTCGGGGCACATTCCGCCCGTTCCACGGTGGTAGCACCCGGGACGGTTCGCATGGAATTTGTTATGCGACAACAGCTGTCGGCCATCAAGACTGCTAGACGGCCAGCCTGCACCGAGGCAACTGCCGTTAAGATTGGCCGACGGGAGAACGGCTCGGCTTGGATTCTCCGCGTCGCTGGCCTCCACACCCTCACTGTCGGGTGCTCAGGAGCGGGCAAGGGCTCCATTTTTTGGGGCATTGCAGGCGGCTTAGGCCCGGCCATCAGGTCAGGAACCGTGCGGCTTTTCGCCGTCGACCTCAAGTACGGGATCGAAGTGTCAGTCGGCTCCGCCCTATTCAGCAAGATCGCGACGACCGAGGTCGAGGCCGCGAGCCTGCTCAACAAGTTGGAGGAGCTGCTGGATTGCCGTGGCCGCAGGATGGCCGGCCAAGCGCGTTCGCACACACCGAGCACCGCCGAACCGCTCGTGGTGCTGCTCATCGATGAATTGGCGGGCTTGACCGCTTACATGACAGACGTCGCCCTCAAGAAGCAAGTTGCAGCCTCGCTCTCACGCATCCTGACAAAGGGCAGGGCCGTAGGCCTCGTGGCCACCGCCTTCATGCAGGACCCCCGCAAGGAGATTCTGCCCATGCGCGGGTTGTTCACCCAGACCGTTGCATTGCGGCTGCGTTCACGCGACGAAGTCGCGATGGTTCTGGGTGATGGCCTCGCTGATGCCGCACCCGCGCACCGCATCAACCCGAGTGAACCTGGGACCGGATACGTCATCGCAGAAGACGGATCAACGATGCGAGTACGTGCCGACTACTGGCCAGATTCGTTAATCCGTTCTGTTGCACAAGAATACGGGTTCAAGAGCCAAAGATCTACTGGTCCCGCAGAGAACTGAGGACAGCGGCATGGCAACTCTTGGCATCAACGCCACCACCAAGATAGCGACCTTTCCAGAGCTTCTGACAGCGGAACAGGTGGCGGAGCTGCTTGGCGTGTCCACTGCCACCGTGAGCCGATGGGGCGCGCTACGGGAACACGGCGCAGATGTGGGGCCGCCCTGCTACACGCTATCTGATCGCGTAAGACGTTGGGACGCAGCGGAAGTCCGCGCGTGGCTCAAGCAGGTGCACCGCTAAGTGGCCGGATCAGTACCGCGCGGCATCCGAAAGCGGACCAATTCAGCCGGCCAGGCGCGCTACCAAGTGCGCTACCTGGTGCGCGATCCAAACTCCCCGTCAGGATGGGTCGAGACATCATCGACGTTTGCCACCATGCGGGAAGCGCGCGCGTTCAAGGCGGATCGCGACGGCGAGTCGGCGATCGGCGCCCGACGATTCGACCCCAGACTTGGCCGCGCCAGCCTCTCCGCTATCTGGACGCAATACAGCGCGTCGAAGCAGCCGGCCGTTTCCCCCAAGACGTGGAGCGGCTACGTGCAGCATTGGGAACTGCGTATCAGCCCGCGCTTCGGCCATGTCCCGGTCGACGAGGTCAGCCGGAAGGATGTGCAGCAGTTCATCGGCGGCCTCACCGTGGGCCCGTGGGCCAGACTCGCCACGCTCCGGCTGCTGCGCTCGATTCTCGACATGGCTCGCGAGGACGGCCGAATTCACATCAACCCGGCCCAAGGTGTGTCATCCGGTCGGATGCCGGCGCGGGAACGTCACCGCTACCTCTCCGCTACGGAAGTCGCCGCCCTAGCAACCGCCTGCGGCGGCCAAGGCGACATCGTCACAATCCTGGCCTTTACCGGTCTGCGCTGGTCCGAACTCGTCGGCCTGCGCGTCGGCGACATCGACCTCAAAGCACGCCGCCTCTACGTCCGCCAAGCCGCCCCGGACGTGGAGGGCCGAATTATCGTCGGGCCACCGAAAACTCGCGCCGCCGTCCGAACCGTCCCACTCCCCCAAATCGTCATCGACGCGCTCGAGCCACGAATCGAAAACCGCTCACCTAAAGAACAAGCGATCACTTCACCAAACGGCGGCTTTCTCAGATCAAACAACTGGCGCAGACACACCCACTGGAACAAAGCCCTCAAGCAAACCGGCTTGGCGCCGTTGACGATCCACGACCTGCGCCACACCTACGCGAGCCTCGCCCGCAAATCCGGGGCCGACCTCCGCTACGTCCAGAAGACCATGGGGCACTCGACGCCGACTGTCACCGCCAACATCTACAGCGACCTCTACTCAGACGAACTCGACCACGTCGCTACGAATCTCGACCGGCTCAATGACGTCGCCAAAGACCAGGCGAACGGACAGGAACCGGACACACCGAAATATCCATAGAGTGCTGTCACCGCGTCCGTGCAGTTCAAGACTGGTGGCCAGGGGCGGGATCGAACCGCCGACCTTCCGCTTTTCAGGCGGACGCTCGTACCGACTGAGCTACCTGGCCGGAAGGCAGCGAGTGCCTCGCCGCGCTGGCGACCCTGACGGGACTCGAACCCGCGACCTCCGCCGTGACAGGGCGGCGCGCTAACCAACTGCGCCACAGGGCCTTGCTGCTGCTCCGCGTCACCGCGTCGCGTACCCCCAACGGGATTCGAACCCGTGCTACCGCCGTGAAAGGGCGGCGTCCTAGGCCACTAGACGATGGGGGCCAGAACCGAATCACTCCGGGGTACTCGCAACGTGGTTTCGTTGGGAGCCACGTCAGCTTAGGTCACGGTGTGCCCAATCCTCAAACGAGCCGGGTTTTCGGTCCAAGTATCCTGAATCTCCGCGGCCCCTATAGCTCAGTTGGTAGAGCTACGGACTTTTAATCCGCAGGTCCTAGGTTCGAGTCCTAGTGGGGGCACCACGCAAACGTCCAAATCAGGGCGTTGTATGAGGTCAGCGGCGTTACACCACCGAACGCGCGCTGGCCCCCTACGTCCACACCACGTACACACCGGTGTATACGGTTTTCTGTTACTCAGGAAGGATCGTGCAAGAGTCCGAAGCCGGCGTAAGCTTCCAAGCCGTCGGCCAGATGCCCAGAAGCGTGGACCCCAAGTGAGTTTCTTCATCTCGGGCCCCACTCGGCCCAGTAGTCTGAAACCTCCGCCGTCTGCTCGTTGCGGCTGAGAGGGGGTTATCGCGTGGCGGACATAGAGTTCGCAGCGCTAAGCGAATTAGTAGCGCTGGTCATCGAGCAAAGGCTCGCCAGTACGCTTCCTCCGGCTGCCGAGGCCGAGATTGAGCCGCCCAAAAAGGGCGAAGTGGGTCCCCCTGAGCATCAGCCCAACGGCGTGCAGCCCAAACAGCCATCTAGCGGCCTTGTCTGGTTCCGCGGCACCAAAAGCGAGCATTACGGACTCGTTCCCAAGCTCCATCGCGAGGCGCACGATGCCGAAGCCGTTCGCCGAAGAGAAGCGCGATTGCTTGCCAGGTTCGCCGAACGAAGCATGCCTTTCTGGATCCCGGGCTACCCGAGAGACGATTGGTCATTACTCTTCTCGATGCAGCACTACGGTGCCCCTACCCGACTGCTTGATTGGACTGAGAATCTCTTTGTAGCAGCATATTTCGCGTCGCAGCCTTACACCTCTTCCGAAGAGCAGGAAGCGGCAGGTGATGGCCGACCTGCGCTCTGGACTTTGGATCCAGTCGCCTGGAACGGTCGCGTCTTGGAGCATATAGATGCCGACCTCGGCATTCTCACGACATCGGATCCAGAAATCAAGAACTGGGAACCGCGGTCAACCGCCGAAGACCTTGCGGCGGCGAGACGAAACAGGCAACCAATAGCGCTTTACGGAATCCACAATAGCCCTCGAATTGTCGCACAGAGAGGCACATTCACTATTGCAGGTTCGCTTACAGATTCGATGGAAGCGATTGCTCATGATCGATATCCCGAAGAACCACTCCTCGTTAAATACGTATATACCGGTGATCGATCAGGTCTCGCTGCCGAATTACATTCAGTCGGGATCCAGAGATCCATGGTCTTCCCTGATCTCGAAAGCCTCTCGGAGGAAATATCTATCATGGAGGGGTGGGAATGATCGACGAGACGGACAGTGCTAGCGAGTCGCTCCTAGAGCAACAAATCACCCTGCGGCGCCGTGAGATCTTCACGGAGATGCTCTCCATGTCGGTGGGTGAACTAACTACTATGTATGCCGACGGAGACTTGATAATTCAGCCCGAGTTCCAGCGACTATTTCGTTGGGACGAGACGCAAAAATCCAGCCTTGTTGAGAGCATACTTCTAGGGATACCGGTACCCTCGATTTTTGTATCGACTACGACTGATGGTCGGTGGGAACTCATCGACGGGCTTCAGCGGGTAAGCACCCTATTGCAGCTGCAGGGCTTACTCAAATCACCTGAAGGAGTCAAACAACCGCAGCTACAACTTAGGGCTACGAATTACCTTTCGGCGCTGGAAGGAAAAGTATGGGAAGCTGTGCTGCCGGGTGACGATGCCCTAGGGCCAGTCGAAAAGCGGGATATTCGGCGCGCACGGATCGACGTCCAGATCATTAAACGCGAATCAACAGCCCGTGCAAAATACGACTTGTTTCAACGGTTGAACAGCTTTGGATCTCCGCTGACCGCGCAAGAAATTCGTGGCGCACTGATCGTTTCAGTCAATCCCCATCTACTGCGCTGGCTTACGGACTTGGTGAACCTTGATTCCTTCAAGCTTTGCACACCATTGACAGATCGTCAGATGCAAGAGCAATACAACTTCGAATTAGCGCTTAGATTTCTAATTTTACATAACCGTGAGAACTTCCGTCCACGAGAATTGAGGAATTTCTCATCGTTCCTGGACGATGAGACGATGGTATTAGCAGAAAACTTCATGGAACGGCGGGAACCGCTTGAACATACTTTCGTACGTACCTTTTCGAAGATTGCAGCTGGTCCGGCTGAAGATGCGTTCAGGCGTTGGGTGCCCGAAAAAAACAAGTATTCCGGCGGATTCTCGAATACTGCTTTCGAGGTCATCGCTCTTGGACTCGGCTACCACATAGCTCGGGGGCACACTCCCACGATTGAGGTGGAAGAAGCAGTCAAAGTTGTGTGGACAACCGATCTCATCCCGCCGAACTTCGCAACAGGGCGCAGTAGCGAAGATCGGATATCCACATTGCTTCCGATCGGGCGAACGCTGTTCGATCTTTGAGAGGTGTTTAATCCTTCAAAACGTTGCGTCGCTGGAGTGCCACCGCGGCCGTGCCGTACTGGTTTGGACCGTCCCGCACCCAACCTCCGGTGGCGTCAGTTCCTCCGTCGTTCAGTGAACTTCCCCCGCTCACCAGCCCTGAGTAGCTATGCTCTTGCGGGTGAACGCGTATGACGTTGTGCTACAGCTCGCGAAGGAAGTCGCGCGCGAACTAAGCGCGCGGTCCGGCCCACCAGAAGTTCAGGGGTGGTTCATCCATACGCTGCACGAGAGCAGGTGGGATGACCCAGAGCCAGCGGTCCCGGGACATCCGGCAGAATGGCAGAGCGAAACCAGACGCCTCTTTCTGAAGGCCGACGGAGAACTTCAAGTCCACCGCGAGGCGTTTCAACAAGACTTCAATGAGCCATTGAAGGAATGGTCGGACGTCAGACCTGTCACAGCGAGCGAACTAGCCGCACTCGACGAGAACGATAAGCCATTTACGTTCATAACCAACAAACTTGAACAGGCAAGATGGCGCGGTCGCTAGTCGCATGGCGAAGGTCTCGGATTTTGTGTCCGCGGGCCTCGTGCGCTGTACGCTTGAACGGG
Organism: Mycobacterium marseillense; assembly: GCF_010731675.1. Lineage (NCBI taxonomy): Bacteria > Bacillati > Actinomycetota > Actinomycetes > Mycobacteriales > Mycobacteriaceae > Mycobacterium > Mycobacterium marseillense. The sequence goes on along the minus strand of NZ_AP022584.1, from coordinate 4,549,638 downwards.
CTAGCCGCCACGCGAATTTTTGGAGACAAAGTGCCCATCGACCAGCCGCCTCAGTCGCCCCTTCAGCAGCCAGTGAGCGAAGTCCGCTATGCGGAGGATCAGAAAAAGCAGCGCGCAAAGCAGGATGAGCAGCGAAAGAAGCGCCAAGCCGCCGATATGCGGCTGAAGACTCAACAAACAAGCCAGAACAAATAGGCCTTCCACTAACTGCATCCCGCAAACAGGGACAGCGTGCGTTGCAGAACGGCTCGGGCTTCACGCGCCGGAACATGTGCTTGAACCTGAGCCCGCTTGCGCCGCGTGTGCTTGCCTTTGCGGCCTCCTCCCAGGGCTGGGAGGAGCAGGCCCGTGCCGGTCTGCCCCCACTAGGACTCCCGAACCTAGGACCTGCGGATTAAAAGTCGCTAGCTCAGGCAGGACCAGAGCGGCTGTGACGACCACACCGCGCATCGCCTGGCCGACCGCGCAGTTGATGTCGGCTCATCGGCCGAGCACTGCGCTGCAGTACGTCACATCGGCGAAAGCGGCGGCGACGTCGTCGTCGGCGTAGACGAAGCCGTTCGCCGCGTGCAGCTCCGCGACCGTTGTCGAGGAGGTCTGCCAGCCGCGCTCGTTCAGATGGTCGACGATGTGGCTGCGCTGGCCGTGATAGACGAGGTCGTTGAAGTCGATCTCGAAGCCGAGTTCGCTCATCCGGTCGTGGTGCGCACGCCACCGCGGGTCGGCGAAAACGGCAGTGTCGGGCACGAATTCAAAAGCGAGACGGCTGCCGGGGGCGCCCAGCGAGGTGACGTTGTCGAACAGCGCATCCTGCGCTTCGTCCGGCAGATAGACCACCAGGCCCTCGGCGCTCCACGCGGAGGGGGCCTGGGGATCGAATCCCGCGGCCTGCAAGGCCGAGGCCCAATCGTCGCGCAGATCGATGGCGACCGTGCGCCGTTCGGCGGTCGGCTCGGCACCCAGATCGCCCAGCGTCAGGGTCTTGAATTCGATGACCTCCGGCATGTCGACCTCGTAGACGACGGTCCCGGCCGGCCAGGGCAGCCGGTAGGCGCGGGAATCCAGGCCCGACGCGAGGATCACCACCTGGCCGATCCCGCTGCGGGTGGCATCCAGAAAGAACTGGTCGTAGAAGCGGGTTCGGCAGGCCATCCCCTGCGCCATCCGCTGCGGATCGAACTCCGCGTTCCCGCCGGTCGCGATTTCGCCGTTCACCAGCCGGACGTAGACGTCGATCCCGACGGCCCGCACCAGCGGGGCGGCGTACGGGTCGTCGATCAACTTCGCGTCGGAGGACAGCGCCCGCTGGGCGGCCACCATGGTCGCCGTCGCCCCGACGCTGGTCGCCAGGTCCCAACGATCACGTTCGCTGCGCGCCATGCTGGCTCCTTCAACCGGGTCCAAAAAAGATAGATAATCTAGTTAATATCACAGGATCGAATCCCAGCCGACGGGGCTACTCTCCGACGTATCTACTGCCGTTCGCCGCCGGAGGACCCGTGACCGACTTCGCTCATCGAACGATCGAACTGGCTCGTCGCAACGTGGCCGACGGCGGCCGGCCGTTCGCCACGGTGATCGTCAAGGACGGCCAGGTGCTCGCCGAGAGCGCCAACCAGGTGGCTCAGACGAGCGATCCCACCGCCCACGCCGAAATCCTCGCCATCCGCGAGGCCTGTATGAAGCTGGGCATCGAGCACCTCGTCGACAGCACGATCTACGTGCTGGCCCACCCGTGCCCGATGTGCCTGGGCTCGCTGTATTACTGCTCGCCCCGGGAGGTCGTGTTCCTGACCACCCGCGACAGCTACGAGCAGTACTACGCCGATGACCGCAAGTACTTCGAGTTGTCCACGTTCTACGACGAATTCGCGAAGGACTGGGACGAGCGACGCCTGCCGATGCGGTATGACCCGCGCGAGGATGCGATAGAGGTCTACCGGCTGTGGAACGAGCGCAATGGCGGCCGGCGCCAGACGACGATCGTCCCGCCGGCCTGAGCCGCTTGGCAGGCCTGGCGCCTTTCGCTAGTATTTGCGTATGCATGCAGGTAATAGCAAAGGGCGTCTTCCCGACGACCAGGCGAGCCTGGTAGTCGAGGTCTTCCGGATGCTGGCCGATGCCACCCGCGTGCAGGTGCTCTGGTCGCTGACCGATCACGAGATGTCGGTCAACGAACTCGCCGAGCACGTGGGCAAGCCGGCGCCCTCGGTTTCCCAGCACCTCGCGAAGTTGCGGATGGCACGTCTGGTCCGCACCCGCCGGGAGGGCACCACGATCTTCTACAGCCTGGAGAACGAGCACGTCCGCCAGCTCGTCATCGACGCCGTATTCAATGCCGAGCACGCCGGCCCCGGGGTCCCCGGTCACCACCGCGGCGACAGCGGGTTAAAGGCAGTAGCCGAATCGTCACCCACACCGAACCGACAACGCGGCAGCAGCCGCTGAGTGAGCCGGAAGCACAACCCATTCCACGCAAGGAGACATCACCGATGAGCGACGAGCACACCCACGACGCGCCCCACGCGCACGAGCACCAGCACGGCGACGTGACGCACGCCCACCCGCACACGTCCCACGAGCATGACCACGTGGAGCACGAGCACTCCCACGCGCACGCCGACGGGACGGAACACACCCATCGGCACGTGCACCAGGCCGGGCTGGAGGATGTTCACGGTCACGCCCACGCCTAGCGCGGGCGGCCGCCGAGGCGTTTAAGACACCATCGGGCAGTAGTGCTTGGGGTCCCCACGTTCCTCAATCGGCGGCAGGTTGCGCGCCGGGGTTTGCACCAGCGGGGTATCGATGGGGATTCGCCCGGTGGCGCGGTCCAGGCCGGCACGCGCCCGCGGGTGCTTACGGAATCTGCTCGGCACCACGGCGAAGACCGCACGGACGAGGTCGCCGAAGCGGCGGTGCATCCACTCGTCGCGTCGCGACCACCGGTAGCCCATCAGTTCCCGCACTGGAGGGTCATACAGGCCGACGGTCAGCCAGACGAAGAAAAGGGCCATCAGTTTGCGCTGCGCGGCCCACAGGGGGTCCGGAATCCATTGCGCGAAAGGCGGTTTGGGCAACTCGCTGAGATCGAGCACGGCGCGGGCCGCCTCGTTGCTCTCCAGCACGTTGCGGCACATGTGGTCCCAGTAGGCCTGGAACTCCTCCCACGAGTTCGGCACGGGGCGCATGCTCATGCCGTACATGCGATACCACTCGACGTGTTCGTCGAACAGTTGACGCTTCTGCGCCTCGGTGATCCCGCCGCAGAACCGTTCGGCCACGTGAATGGTGCCCATAAAGAAGGTGGAGTGCGCCCAGTAGAAGACGTCGGGGTTCAGGGCGTGGTAGCGGCGGCCCTGGTCGTCGACGCCCTTGATGTCGGTGTGGTAGTCGCGGACTTCGGCACCGGTGACCGGGGCGCGCTCACCGTCGAAGACGACTCCCCCGATGGGATACAACGAGCGCAGCAGGCGCGGCCACCGCTCGCGGAAGAAGGTGGAGTGGTCGAGGACCGCCGCGCCCAGTTGGGGGTGCATGTTCTGCATCGATCCGGCCCACGGCCCCTGCAGCATGCCCCGCCAGTCCCCGAAATACCGCCAGGTCAGGGAATCGGGCCCCAGCGGCGCGGGCGGCGCTTCGTAGCCCAGCGGCGATACGGGACAGCCGTTCGCGGCGCCGTTGGGTCCGGCGGATATCGACTGCTCAGCGGTGGCGGGGCCGTCGCTGCGCGCTGCGTCGCTGGTCAGGGGGCGCGATGCGGACGTATCTTGAGTCACTATTGGATTCCTGTAGGTATCTGAATTTTTGACTACAGCCGTTGTCATTTTTCAGCTTAGGAGCGATGTGCAGACGGGTCAACGACGGGGCCGCTGGACCGGTGTCCCCTTGGAGAGTCGCCTCGCGCTTCGCCGTGACAACCTGATCAGCGCCGGCGTGCAGTTGCTCGGCGGCTCCGGGGGGCCGGCACTGACCGTGCGCGCGGTGTGCCGCAAGGCCGCATTGACCGAGCGCTACTTCTACGAAAGCTTCGCCGACCGTGACGAATTCGTGCGCGCGGTCTATGACGATGTCTGCACGCGGGCGATGAACACCCTGACGTCGGCGACGACCCCGCGTGAGGCCGTCGAACGCTTCGTCGAGCTGATGGTGGATGACCCGGTCCGCGGGCGGGTGCTGTTGCTGGCCCCGGCGGTTGAGCCGGTGCTGGTCCGGTCGGGCGCGGAATGGATGCCCAACTTCATCGACTTGCTGCAGCGCAAGCTGTCCCGGATCGGCGATCCGGTGTTGCAGAAGATGATCGCCACCAGCCTGGTCGGCGGCTTGTCGAGCCTGTTCACCGCCTACCTGCACGGGCAACTCGGGTCGACCCGCAAGCAGTTCATCGACTACTGCATCAACATGCTCTACATCACCGCGGCGCCGTACGTCCCCGCCGGTGAGCTCGGCAAGTCGCAGTAGCGGGTTTTCATTTGGGCCGCATCGGCAAGCCGTAAGACTGGGCTTGATCGCGATGTCAAACCGTTATCAGCCACGCCCGGCGAGGAACTTGCTGCTACTGAAGTACACAGATATATTGACTGCTACCCATCGACACAGATAACTGGAGGCGCTATGTCAGCCGAGCTGACAAACCTACAGCTGTTGCACGAACTTCAGCCGGCCGTCGAGAAGTACCTGAACCGGCACGAGAGCATGCACAAAAACTGGAACCCGCACGACTACATCCCGTGGTCGGACGGCAAGAACTTCTATGCGCTCGGTGGGCAGGACTGGGAGCCGGGCCAGTCCCAGCTGACTGACGTCGCCCAGGTGGCGATGGTGCAGAACCTGATGACCGAGGACAACCTGCCGTCCTATCACCGCGAGATCGCGATGAACTTCAGCATGGACGGCCCGTGGGGCCAGTGGGTCAACCGGTGGACCGCCGAGGAGAACCGGCACGGGATCGCGCTGCGCGACTACCTGGTGGTCACGCGCGCCGTCGACCCGATCGAGTTGGAAAAGCTGCGCATGGAGGTGGTGAACCGCGGCTTCAGCCCGGGCCAGAACCACCAGGTTCGCGAAGACCTCTTCGCCGAGAGCCTGTTCGACTCCGTCACCTACGTTACGTTCCAGGAGCTCGCCACCCGGATCTCGCACCGCAACACCGGAAAAGCCTGCAACGAGACGATCGCCGACCAGTTGTTGGCCAAGATCTCGGCCGACGAGAACCTGCACATGATCTTCTACCGCGACGTCACCGAGGCCGGGTTCGAAATCGCGCCCAACCAGGCGATGAAGTCGCTGCACAAGGTGCTGCGCAACTTCCAGATGCCCGGCTACCAGGTGCCCGAGTTCCGGCGCAAGGCCGTGATGATCGCCGTCGGCGGCGTGTACGACCCGCGCATCCACCTCGACGAGGTCGTCATGCCCGTGCTGAGGAAATGGCGCATCTTCGAGCGTGAGGACTTCACCGGCGAAGCCGCCGCATTGCGCGACGACCTCGCCTTGCTGATCAAGGAACTCGAGACGACCTGCGACAAGTTCGAGGTCTCCAAGCGGCGCCAGCTCGAGCGAGAAGCCCGCACCGGCAAGAGGACCACCGCGGCCGAACTGCACCAGACCGCGGGCACGCTGACCATGAGCCGGCGGTAACCAAGCGGTGCGCATCGGTTCCATCGCGCTCGCCAGCCCGGTGGTCCTGGCACCGATGGCGGGCGTCACCAACATCGCTTTCCGGACGCTGTGCCGTGAACTGGAGCAATCCAAGGTCGGCACCGTCAGCGGCCTGTATGTCTGCGAGATGGTGACCGCCCGTGCGCTCGTTGAGCGGCATCCGGTCACCATGCACATGACCACGTTCGCCCCCGACGAGTCGCCACGCTCGCTGCAGCTCTACACCGTCGACCCCGCGACCACCTACGCGGCCGCCAAGATGATCGCCGACGAAGGGCTGGCCGATCACATCGACATGAATTTCGGCTGCCCGGTGCCCAAGGTGACCAAGCGCGGCGGCGGCTCGGCGCTGCCCTACAAGCGCCGGCTCTTCGGCCAGATCGTCGCCGCAGCCGTGCGCGCCACCGAGGGCACCCAGATACCGGTGACGGTCAAGTTCCGCATCGGCATCGACGACGAGCACCACACGCACCTCGATGCCGGACGCATCGCCGAAGGCGAGGGCGCCGCAGCGGTCGCACTGCACGCCCGGACGGCGGCGCAGCGCTACTCCGGCACCGCCGACTGGGACGAGATCGCCCGCCTCAAGCAGCATGTGCGCACGATCCCGGTGCTCGGCAACGGCGACATCTACGACGCAAGTGACGCGCTGACGATGATGGCCGCCACCGGGTGCGACGGCGTGGTCATCGGCCGCGGCTGCCTGGGCCGGCCCTGGCTTTTCGCCGAGCTGTCGGCGGCTTTCACCGGCAGCCCGCCACCCACGCCGCCCACGCTGGGCGAGGTCGCCGACATCGTCCGCCGCCACGGCCAGCTGCTGGCCGCCCACTTCGGCGAGGACAAGGGCATGCGCGACATCCGCAAGCACATCGCCTGGTACCTGCATGGCTTTCCCGCCGGCTCCGAGCTGCGCCGAGCGCTGGCGATGGTCAAGACGCTCGACGAGCTGGACCGCCTCCTCGACCGGTTGGACGCCGGCGTGCCCTTCCCGGATGAGGCGAGCGGGCCCCGGGGCCGGCAGGGTTCACCCGCCCGGGTCGTGCTCCCGGAAGGCTGGCTGGACGACCCCGACGACTGCACCGTGCCGGCCGGCGCCGACGTCATGCACTCCGGCGGCTGAGTCCACCAGCTCGAAATCGCTTCCGGAGCGATAACTCAGTACGATGTGGGCTTTGTTGCATGCGCTTGGATGGCGGATGAGTTTCGCGCCGCCGCACGGGCGCAACGAAAACGGATGGCACGAGCCGCCGCGCCGACGACAGCGGCGCTGCGCTGCCACGACGCACGGACACGCTGACGTCTGCATCAGAGCTTCGGAGGCCGGTAGGACATGAGTGACGGCGAGCGCGACGCCACTCGTAACGGTCGGCACGCACCGGGCGAGGCTCACGCCCAACCGATCCCCACGGGCCCGTCGCCGAGCTTGGGCGCTGCCCCCTGGGAGCGATTCTTCGAACCACCGCCCGACGACAACATCCACCGATGGCAACCGGAAGCGGCCATCGAGCCCGCCCCGCCGCAGGAAGAGGAACACACCGGAAGCCACGCCGGGGGCGGGGTCAGCGTCGCCGATCTGATCGCCAAGATCGGCGCCCCCGACCGGCCCATCCACCGGCGCGCCGCCCCGGAGGTCGAGCCACCCGAGCCCGAGCCGCCCGAGCCCGAATTTTTTGAGCCCGACCCCGAGGCCTTCCAGCCCGGGCCCGAGCCGCCGCTCGCGCTGCAGCAAACAGAGGTGATCGACGACCTCGCTTACTCGTTCGACGCGGTCTCCGAGCTTCGCGAGCTCATGGCCGCCGACTACCCCAACGACGACGAGCCCGACGAGCGGCCTTCCGACGCCGTCGACGCCTCCCCCGAGGAGCCCAAACGCCGCCGCCCGATGTTGCTGGCAGGCCGCTCGGTAGCGGCGCTGGCCGCCGTGCTGGCCCTGGTGATGACCGGCGGGGCCTGGCAGTGGAGCACGTCGAAGAACGCCCGGCTCAACACGATCAACGCGCTCGACCCGCACTCGGACGACATCCGCGATGCGAACGGACAGTACGGCGACGAGGACTTCTTGATCGTCGGTCTCGACTCGCGCGCCGGCGACAACGCCAACATGGGCGCCGGCGACACCGACGACGCCGACGGCGCCCGTTCGGACACCGTGATGCTGGTCAACATCCCGGCCAACCGCAAACGCGTGGTGGCGGTGTCCTTCCCGCGCGACCTGGCGATCACCCCGATGCAATGCGAGGCCTGGAACCCCAGCACCGGCAAGTACGGCCCGCTCTACGACGCGAAGACGCAGACGTGGGGACCGAAGATGGTCTACACCGAGACCAAACTGAACTCGGCGTTCGCCTTCGGCGGTCCGAAGTGTCTGGTGAAGGAAATCCAGAAGCTGTCCGGTTTGAGCATCAACCGCTTCATCGCCGTCGACTTCTCCGGGTTCGCGAAAATGGTCGATGCCCTCGGCGGCGTCGAGGTGTGCTCGAGCACCTCGCTGCACGACTACGAGCTGGGCACCGTGCTGGAACACAGCGGGCGCCAAATGCTCGACGGTTCCACCGCATTGAATTACGTGCGGGCCCGCCAGGTCACCACGGAACTCAACGGGGACTACGGGCGTATCAAACGCCAGCAGCTGTTCTTGTCGTCGCTGCTGAGGTCGTTGATCTCGGCGGACACGCTGCTTGACCTCAACAAGCTCAACAACGTCGTCAACATGTTCATCAGCGACACCGTCGTCGACAACGTGAAGTCCAAGGACCTGGTGCAGCTCGGTCAGTCGTTGCAGGGGATGGCGGCCGGCCACGTCACGTTCGTGACGGTGCCGACCGGCGTCACCGACCAGAACGGCGACGAACCGCCGCGCATGTCCGACATGCGGGCGCTGTTCGACGCCATCATCAACGACGACCCGCTGCCGGAGGAAAACGACCAGAACGCAAAGAATTTGAGCGCCTCGTCCGCCTCGGGCACGACGACGGGCGCGTCGAAGGCCCCCACCACCAGGAAACCGTCCCCCACGCCCGAGGCTCAACACCAACAGGTCACGACGACCTCGCCCGGCGGTGTGACCGTGCGGGTTTCCAACGCCACCACCCAGACCGGCCTGGCGGCGACCGCGACCACCCAGCTCAAACGGGACGGCTTCAACGTGATGGCGCCCGACGATTACCCGAGTTCGGTGACCGCGACGACGGTGCTGTTCTCGCCCGGCAACGAAGAGGCCGCGGCCACCGTGGCGTCCTCGTTCGCCAACGCCAAGGTCCAGCGGGTTTCCGGCTACGGGCAGGTCGTACAGGTGGTGCTGGGCCCGGATTTCAAGTCGGTCACCGCTCCCTCACCGAGCGGCTCGTCGATGAGTTTGCAGATCGAACGCGGCTCGAGCAACGCACCGGCCAAGCTTCCCGAGGACCTGGCCGTCACCAACGCGGCCGACACCACCTGCGAATAAGCCGTTTTGACGGCGCTCCGCGGCCTGTCGCGGACGCGGGGAACGTATCCTTGACGACATGCGAACCGCCTACCACGAGCAACTCTCGGAGTTATCCGAGCGGCTCGGCGAGATGTGCGGCTTGGCAGGAATCGCCATGGAGCGGGCCACCCAAGCCCTGCTCCAAGCCGACTTGGTGCTGGCCGAGCAAGTGATCTCCGACCACGAAGCGATCGCCGCGATGAGTGCGCGCGCCGAGGAAAGCGCCTTTGTGCTGCTGGCCTTGCAGGCGCCGGTGGCCGGTGATCTGAGGTCGATCGTGAGTGCCATTCAGATGGTGGCCGACATCGACCGCATGGGCGCGCTGGCGTTGCACGTCGCCAAGATCGCTCGTCGCCGTCACCCCCAGCACGCGCTGCCCGAAGAGGTCAACGGCTACTTCGCCGAAATGGGCAGCATCGCAGTCGAATTGGGAAACAGCGCCCAAGAGGTGGTGTTGTCGCGCGACCCGGAGAAGGCGGCCCGGATCCGCGAAGAAGACGACGCGATGGACGATCTGCACCGACACCTGTTCTCGGTGCTCATGGACCGCGAATGGAAGCACGGCGTGGCGGCGGCGGTCGACGTGACGTTGCTGGGCCGCTTCTACGAGCGTTTCGCCGACCACGCCGTCGAGGTCGCCCGGCGCGTCATCTTCCAGGCGACCGGCAGACTGCCGGAGGAAGAGGCGAAGCCGCCCTCGCAGTAGTCGCGGGTCAGGTCGGCTCGCCCGACTAGCCGAAGCGGCCGGAGATATAGTCCTCCGTCGCCTTTTGATTCGGATTGGAGAAGATCTTCTCGGTGTCGTCGACCTCGATCAGCCGCCCCGGCTTCCCGACGGCTTCCAGGTTGAAAAACGCGGTGTAGTCGCTGACCCGGGCGGCCTGCTGCATGTTGTGGGTGACGATGACGATCGTGTAGTCCTGCTTCAGTTCGCTGATCAGCTCTTCGATGGCCATCGTCGAGATCGGGTCCAGCGCCGAGCAGGGCTCGTCCATGAGGAGCACGTCGGGCTGTACGGCGATGGCCCTGGCGATGCACAGCCGCTGCTGCTGCCCGCCGGACAGACCACCGCCGGGCCGGTCCAACCGATCCTTGACCTCGTCCCACAGGTTCGCCCCGCGCAGCGAGTACTCGGCCGTCTCATCGAGCACCTTGCGATTGCGCATCCCTTGCAGTTTCAGGCCGGCGACCACGTTGTCGCGAATTGACATGGCGGGAAACGGGTTCGGACGCTGGAAGACCATGCCGATGGCCCGGCGCACCCCGACCGGGTCGACACCGGCGCCGTAGATGTCCTCGTCGTCGAGCAGCACGCTGCCTTCGACACGCCCGCCGGGCACCACCTCATGCATGCGGTTGAGGGTGCGCAGCACCGTCGTCTTGCCGCAACCCGACGGACCGATGAACGCAGTGACGCTGCGCGGCAACACCGTCAGCGTCACCTCCGCGACGGCGTGAAACGTTCCGTAGTAGATGTTGACGCCCTTGAGGTCCAACCGTTTGGCCACTACTGCTCCTGCCTATGACTTTCTGGCGCCAAGGAATTTCGCTATCACTCGAGCCACGATATTGATCGCGGCGATCACCAGGATGAGGGTTAACGCGGCGCCCCACAACCGATCCGTGGGGATGGGGTTGAGGCCCGCGCCGACCGATGTCTGGTTGTACATCATGCCTGGCAGCGTGCCCATGAAGTCGCTGAAGATGTTGAAGTTCATCGACTGGGCATAGCCGACGAGGATCAGCAGCGGCGCCGTCTCCCCCATCACTCGGGCCATCGCCAGCAAGATCCCGGTGACGATGCCGGACAGTCCGGTGGGAATGACCACCCGGACGATGGTCTTCCACTTGGTGATGCCCAGCGCATAACTGGCCTCGCGGAGATCGACCGGAACGATCCGCAGCATTTCCTCGGTCGCGCGCACGATCACCGGCAGCATCAGCAACACCAGCGCCAGTGACACCGCGAACTCCGAGCGCGGCAGGCCCAGCGTGGCCACCCACAACGCATAGACGAACAACGCCGCCACGATCGAGGGCACCCCGCTCAGGATGTCCACCATGAACGAGGCCAACCGGCCCAACGCGGTGCCGCCGCCGTATTCGACCAGATAGATCGCGACCATCAGACCGATCGGGATGGAGATGACGGCGCACACCAATCCCTGCAGCACGGTGCCGACGAGCGCGTGATAGGCGCCACCGCCGGTCACGAATGCCGTCATCCCGGCTTGCGAGTGCGACCACCATACGGTTGAGATGATCGCCTTGAATCCCTTGACGGTCACCGACCACAGCACCATCACCAGCGGCGCCACGGCCACCAGCAGCGCCAATGAAACCAGCACGGTCGCAACACGATTCGCGGTGCGGCGGCGCCAGGACAGCGGCGAGAACGTCCGAGACTTGAGGGGTCGGTCCAACATCGACGTCATCGCGCGGCCTTTCGGCCGGCCCCGGCGACGGCGCCCCGGGCCAGGGCGTCGACCAGGAACGTGAGCGCAAAGAGCGTCAGGCCCGCGGCGATGTATGCGCCCGACTTGAATCGGTCGTCGAATTCCCCCGCGGCGCCCGCGATCGTGGTGGCGAAGGTGGAGCCCCCGTCGAAAAGCGACCAGCCGAACGCCGACTGGGTGCCCCGCAAGACGATCAGCAGCGCGACCGTCTCGCCCAGCGCGCGGCCCAGGCCCAGCATCCCGCCGCTGATGTAGCCGGACCGCCCGAACGGCAGCGTGACGATCTTGACCGCTTCCCACCGGGTGGCGCCGAGGGCCAGCACGGCTTCGATCTGGTCCTGCGGTGTCTGGACGAACACTTCGCGGGTGACGGCGGTGATGATCGGCAGGATCATCACGGCCAAGACGATGCCGCCGGTGAAGATGGTGCCGCCGCCGGCGGCCGACGCGTTGCCGTTGGCGAACAGGAAGCACCAGCCCATGGAGCGGTTGAGCCACGTGGCGAGGGGCCGCAGTTGCGGCGCCAACACATACAGACCCCAGGCGCCGTAGATGATCGAGGGAACCGCGGCCAGCAGATCGACCGCATAGGCCAGCGGTGTCGCGACCCGCCGGGGTGCGTACTGCGTGATAAACAGCGCGACGCCCAGCGCGACCGGCATGGCCAACGTCAACGCGAACAGTGACACGAAGACCGTGACCGGCAGCAGGCTGGCGATCCCGAAATGCATCGCCGACGGGTCGGTGGTGACCCAGTTACCGCCGTAGCTGAAGAAGTTCTCGCGATTGCGCTGCAGCGCCGGTGCCGCGCGCCCGAGCAGGAACACGGCGATCGCGGCGATCACGCCGATGATCAGCACGCCCGAGGCCCGCGCGAGCCAACGAAAAACCCGGTCTCCGACGTGCGGTCGCCCCTCGCCCCAGGGGCTGGTGGGCGTCGTCGACGGCTCGGGAAACGATGCGGCGAGGACCGCGCCCGAGCCCGCGTCGATGGGGTTTGGCGTTGTCACTGCGATCCCGCCACAGTTCTGCTGTCGCTCCTTGGAACCCTGCTCACCCGGTCACTGCAGCGCATTGATCGCGGCGACCAGTCGTTCCTTGACCCTATCGGGCAGCGGAATGTAACCGGCCGAGGAGAGCTCGGCCTGCCCGCTGGTGGCGGCCACGGAGAGGAGCGATTTGATCGCCCCGGCGGTCTCGGCGTCGTACCCCTTGGAGCACACGATCTCGTAGGTGACGAGCACCAACGGGTAGACGCCCGGCTCCTGCGAGCGGTACATGGCGTTGAGGTCGAGCAGCAGATCGTTTCCCTCGCCGAGGAACTTGGCCGCCTTGATGGCGTTTCCGGCCGTGTCGTTGGTGAGCGGGACGACCCCGCCTCGCGTGGCGATTTTGGCGTAGGACATGCCCGCCTGGTCGGCGAAGCCCTTCTGGACGTATCCGATGGCGCCCGGAGTGGTCTGCACCGCCTGGATGACCCCGGATGACTTCGCCGCGCCCTCGCCGACGCCGCCCTGAAATTCCGTGCCGACGCCCTTGGCCCAGCTCTGCGGCGCGGCGGCGGTCAGGTACTTCTGCACGTTGTCGGTGGTTCCCGATGAGTCGGACCGGTAGATCGGCGTGATCCTGGTGTCGGGCAGCGGCACACCGGGATTGAGGCCGACCAGGATGGGGTCGTTCCACGCGGTGATCTTGCCGGTGAAGATTTTGGCCACCGCGTCGCTGCTGACCGCCAGGCCCGGATTTCCCGGCAGGTTGTAGGCGAGCGCGATCGGACCGAACACCAGGGGCAGGTCCCACGCCGGGTTCCCGCCGCACCGGCTGGCGGCGGGACCGATCTGTTCGGCGACCAACGGAGAGTCGGCTCCGGCGAAATCCACGTGCCCGGCGATGAACTGCTCGCGGCCGGCGCCGGATCCGGTCGGGTTGTAGGCCAGGCCCTTGCCCGGGCAGTACTGGCCCCACACCTGGTTGAAGACGGTGATCGCGTTCGCTTGCGCGGTCGAGCCTTCCGCCGTCACTTTGTTCTTGCCGCCGCACCCCGCGGTGCCGGCGCCGCCGGTCATGCTGGGCGCCGCGGCCCCGGGCCGGTTCTCGTCGCTGCCGCAGGCGGTCAGCGCCGTGGCGCCGAGTGCCGTCGCCAACACCACCGCGGCCAGCGCCTTGCCCTGCCTCTCGAGCTTCACCGATCTCGCTTTCATGACAACGTTCAAGACGCATGTGGGCGCCGCTGGCCATCCCCTGTCGGGTTGCCGGTCGCGGCGAAAGTATGCGCCGGTCCGGCGCACAGCAACGTCTCGGTAGCAAGGACCAGGTTAACGATCCGGCTGAATGCCGCTCGTACCCGCGGTCAGTTGGTCGCGGGCGTGACCGCGTATGCGGTGTCGACGCTGTAGGTGGTGAAGCCCAAACGCTGGTAGGTGCGCACCGCCGCGACGTTGTCCGACTCGACGTAGAGCATCACCGTGGGATCGTCGGCGTCGGCCAGGCGGCGCGCCAGCCAGGCGATGCCGACGGCCGTCAACGCCTGGCCCAGTCCGCGGCCCTGCGCCGACGGATCGACCCCCACGACGTACACCTCCCCCAAACCGGGCCGATCGAGGTGCACCTTGGTCCAGTGAAAACCCAGCAGCCTGCCGACCTGCCCGCCCTCGGAGTCCTCGAACGCGAGAAACAACCCCGTCGGGTCGAACCATGGTTCGTCGCGCCGATCGGCCAGCTCGGCGTCGGTCCAGCCGCCCTGCTCGGGGTGGTAGGCGAAGGCGGCGTTGTTGACGCGCAGCAACTCGGCGTCATCGGTCGTGCCCGCATAGGTGCGGATCTGCACCCCGGGCGCCGGGGGCGCGGTGTCGGGGAGATCGCGCAGCGAGCGTCGCATCTGCATGAGTTCCCGCACCGGCGCCAGGCCCAGAGCGGCCGCGGTCGCGCGGGCTGGCTCGAGCGTGCCGTGCGCCCAGAATCGATTGCTCGCACCGGTTTTGGCCAGCGCCGCGCGAATCAGGGCGGCCCCGATACCGCGCCGGCGGGCCCCGGGGTGCACGACGAGTTCGGCCATCCCGGTCTCACCGTCGCGGGGCGGGCTGAGGTTGAGATAACCGGTGACGGCGCCGGCGTCGTCACCGGTGATCAGCAGATGCTCGGTGCGGTCGTGTCCGAGTTCGCGCAGTACCTGCTCGCCGACGGGCGCCACCCCGTCGAATTCCGTTGTCGCACCGACAAGTTCACGCACGCCCCGCTGTTCGTCGTCGGTCAGCGTCCGGCGCCAGTCAGGCGGGCTCACTGAGTGTGCAACGGATCGACCAGCGGATCCTGGACGTCCTCGGAGTCGGATTCCGCACCGGATTCGGCGCCATCCGCGCCGTCGGCGTCGGACGGGTCGGCCGCCGGGGTGCGGCCGCGCGCCGGTCGGACCGCCTTGTAACCCACGTTGCGGACCGTGCCGATCAACGCCTCGTGCTCGGAACCGAGTTTGGCCCGCAGCCGACGCACGTGCACATCGACGGTGCGGGTGCCGCCGAAGAAGTCGTATCCCCACACCTCGTGCAGCAGCTGCGCCCGCGTGAATACCCGCCCGGCGTGCTGAGCCAGGTATTTGAGCAACTCGAATTCCTTGTAGGTGAGATCGAGGGGGCGGCCGCGCAGCCGGGCGGTGTAGGTGCCTTCGTCGATCACCAACTCGCCCAGGCTCACCTTGCCGGCGCTCTCCTGGTCGGCGAGCCCGCCGCGGCGGCCGACCACCAGCCGCAGCCGCGCGTCGATCTCGGCCGGACCGGTGGTGGGCAGCAGGATCTCGTCCAGACCCCAGTCGGCGCTGACGGCCACCAGCCCGCCTTCGCTCACCACGGCCAGCACGGGAACCGACCGGCCGGCGGTG
Source organism: Mycobacterium marseillense (assembly GCF_010731675.1). NCBI lineage: Bacteria > Bacillati > Actinomycetota > Actinomycetes > Mycobacteriales > Mycobacteriaceae > Mycobacterium > Mycobacterium marseillense. The sequence goes on along the minus strand of NZ_AP022584.1, from coordinate 4,534,184 downwards.
CTCAGCAGGCGGCACAGGCCACGCGCGGACGACAAATCGGTTCGCGCATCCACGATGACGGCGTCCGCCGTCCCGGCCTCGAGCAGCGAAGCCGGTTCCGGCGGCGCCGTCCGCACGGGATGCGGAAGCAGCGACAACGAGGGCAGGACCGGATCGGGATGCAGCTCCGAGGTCAGCAATAAAAGCTCCAACTAGTCCCTCCAGCTCGGGGGAACGGCATCTCCCAAATTCACGCCGCCATCAGGCGTTAGTTACCAGGTCATCTAACGATAACGTGTTACCTGGTTTTTTCGCGTGGCAGACGAGCCACTGTGAGCCCTGCCACGGGCGATCCGGCACCGCCGGGGGTTACGCCACAATATGCGGGTGCGCAAGCTGCTGATTGCTGTGACCGCGACCGTGATCCTGGTGGTCGTGGTCGCCCTCGGCGCGATCGGCGTCGACTACGGCACCAGCATCTATGCCGAGTACCGGCTGTCGGCCAGCGTGCGCAAGGCCGCCAATCTGGGCAGCGACCCCTTCGTGGCGATCGTGGCGTTTCCCTTCATTCCGCAGGCCATGCGCGGCAACTACGACCAGTTGGAGATCAAGGCCAACGCCGTCGAACACGCGATGACCGGCAAAGCCACCCTCGAAGCCACGATGTACTCGGTGGATCTCGCGCACGCGTCGTGGCTGATCACGCCCGACGCGAAGCTGGCGGTGCACAAATTGGAAAGCCGCATCATCATCGACTCGACGCACCTGGGCCGCTACCTGGGCATCAGCGACCTGATGGTCGAGGCGCCGCCGAAGGAAACCAACACCTCGACCGGCGGTGTCACCGCGTCGGGCATCTCCGACAGCCACGGGCTGGTGTTCACCGGCACGCCCAAATCGTCCGGCTTCGATCGACGCGTGAGCGTCTCGGTCGACCTCTCGATTGCCCCCGATGACCCGGCGACGTTGGTCTTCAGCCCCACCGGCGTGCTTACCGGGCCCGACACCGCCGACCAGACCGTCCCGGCCGACAAGCAGGACGCGGTGCTGCACGCTTTTGCCGGCAGGCTTCCCGATCAGCTCCTTCCCTTCGGCGTCGCGCCCACCACCGAGGGGGCGCGGGGCTCGGACGTCATCATCGAGGGCATCACCTATGGAGTAACGGTGTCGCTCGATGGGTTTAAACGGTCATGAGGCCCGCTGACGATGCCGCCGAACCCGGGAATGGTCGGGAGTGGCGCCCATGATGACGGTCGTCGTGATCATCGTCGCCGCGCTCGCCGCCGCGACGCTGCTCGGCTGGCTGTTGACCCGCCGCTCCGGCAGCATCCGGGAAGTCGATTCCGAGCCGGACCGCGACACCGCCGGCGACGTCGCAGCGCTGGGGCTGTCCCGCAGCGGGCCAACCGTCGTGCATTTCAGCGCCCCCTGGTGCGGGCCGTGTGACCGGGTTCGCCGGGTCGTGGTCCAGGTCTGCGACGACCTGGGCGACGTGACCCATGTCGAAGTCGACCTGGACGCCAATCCGGAGACCGCGCGGCGCTATTCGGTGCTGTCCCTGCCCACCACGTTGATCTTCGACGTCGACGGGCGGCAGCGCTACCGGACCTCGGGAGTGCCCAGCGCCGCCGACCTGCGGTCCGCCCTGAAACCGCTGTTGGCTTGACTGCGGTGTCATTGGGTAAGCTGACCGACGTGTCAGCCCGCCTCGAGCCCATGCTCACCAAGCGTCGCGCAGTTGAGCTGTGCCGCACCGCGGGCTGTTGTTGTTGCTGTTGCTGCTGAGTAGCCGCGCCTTCGCGTAGCACTCGGAGCGGGCCCGGATCCTGACCGTGGCGCCTCTCCCGTCGTCGTTTCCGTGAGCAACAGGGGTATTCGAGGAGTAACACCTTGCCGAGCAGCAACACCGTCACGCAGCCCGACCTCGTCGACGTGCGTGGACCACGCTTTGCCGCCTGGGTGACCACCGGGGTCTTGGTGGTGGCGCTGATCGTGTCGGCCGTCAGCGCGCCGGCGGCGGCGGCGATCCTGGCCGTCCAGGCCGTCATCTTCGCCATCGGCGCTGCCGGGGGGCCGCGCCAGCATCCCTACGGCCGCATCTTCGCCGCCATCGTCGCGCCCCGACTGGGCCCGGTGCAGGATCGCGAACCCACCGCGCCGCTGAAGTTCGCCCAACTCGTCGGCCTGATCTTCGCTCTGCTGGGGACGGTCGGCTTCGCCGCCGGCGCCGCCCTGGTCGGCGTCATCGCCACCGCGGCCGCCCTGGCGGCCGCGTTCCTCAATGCAGCCTTTGGCATCTGCCTGGGCTGCCAGCTCTACCCGCTGGCGGCCCGCGTCCGAAGCAGCGCGCACCCCACTGACCTGCTGTAACCAATTGTGATTGAAAGGATCCACTCCATGGCACGCTCCGACGTCCTGGTCTCGACCGACTGGGCTGAGAGCAATCTCGACGCCTCAGGCGTCGTCTTTGTCGAAGTCGACGAGGACACCAGCGCTTACGACGCCGGTCACATCCCCGGCGCGATCAAGCTGGACTGGCGCTCCGATTTGCAGGACCCGGTCAAGCGCGACTTCGTCGACGCTCAGCAGTTCTCGAAACTGCTCAGCGAGCGCGGCATCTCCAATGACGACACCGTGATCCTCTACGGCGGCAACAACAACTGGTTCGCCGCCTACGCGTATTGGTATTTCAAGCTGTACGGCCACGCTCAAGTGAAGCTGCTCGACGGCGGCCGCAAGAAGTGGGAGCTCGACGGCCGCGCACTGTCCAGCGACACCGTCAGCAGGCCGGCGACGTCGTACACCGCCGCCGCCCCGGACAACAGCATCCGGGCGTTCCGCGACGACGTCATCGCGGCCATCAACGTCAAGAACCTGGTCGACGTGCGCTCCCCCGACGAGTTCTCGGGCAAGATCCTGGCGCCCGCGCATCTACCGCAGGAACAAAGCCAGCGGCCCGGCCACATCCCGGGCGCGATCAACGTGCCGTGGAGCAAGGCCGCCAACGAGGACGGCACCTTCAAGTCCGACGAGGAGCTGGCCAAGCTGTACGCCGTGGCCGGCCTGGACGGCGAGAAAGAAACGATCGCCTACTGCCGCATCGGCGAGCGGTCGTCGCACACGTGGTTCGTTCTCTACGAATTGCTCGGGCACAGGAATGTCAAGAACTACGACGGCAGTTGGACGGAATACGGCTCCCTGGTGGGGGCCCCGATCGAGTTGGGAAGCTGATATGTGCTCTGCACCGAAGCAAGGACTGACGTTGCCGGCCAGCGTCGATCTGGAAAAGGAAACCGTGATCACCGGCCGCGTCGTGGACGGCGAGGGCCAGGCAGTGGGTGGCGCGTTCGTCCGCTTGCTGGACTCGTCGGACGAGTTCACCGCCGAGGTGGTGGCCTCGGCCACCGGTGACTTCCGGTTCTTCGCCGCCCCCGGATCCTGGACCCTGCGCGCGCTGTCGGCAGCCGGTAACGGGAACGCCGTGGTGACGCCGTCGGGCGCGGGCATCCACGAGGTCGACGTCAAGATCGCCTGATCGGCCAGCTGCCCGCGACCGGGCCGCGACGGGAGCGAATAGACTTGTCCCCGTGGTGCTGTTCTTCGAGATCATGCTGGTTGTGGCGGTCGTGGTGATTTCATGGTTCGCCCTCTACACCCTCTACCGGCTCATCACTGACGAGTCGTGACGCGCGCCGACGACGATCCAGAGCGCAGCGATGCGGACGAACCGTTGAGTTCGGCTGGTTCCGGTGACCGAGCGGTGGCCGCCGCAGCCGAGCGCGCAAAGCTGACCGCCAGCCGCAACATCCCGTCCTTCGACGACCTGCCCCTGCCCGCCGACACCGCCAACCTGCGCGAGGGCGCCAATCTCAACGACGCACTGCTGGCTTTGCTGCCGCTGGTCGGAGTCTGGCGCGGCGAAGGTGAGGGCCGCGGCCACGACGGCGACTACCGATTCGGCCAGCAGATCGTGGTCTCGCACGACGGCGGCGACTATCTCAACTGGGAGTCCCGCTCCTGGCGGCTGAGCGAGACAGGCGATTACCGGGAGCGCGACCTACGCGAGACCGGTTTCTGGCGCTTTGTCAACGATCCCGACGACCCCAGCGAATCCCAGGCGATCGAGCTGCTGCTGGCCCACTCGGCGGGCTACGTCGAGCTGTTCTACGGGCGTCCGCGCACCCAATCGTCGTGGGAGCTGGCGACCGATGCGCTGGCGCGCAGCAGGTCCGGCGTACTGGTCGGCGGCGCCAAACGGCTCTACGGCATCGTCGAGGGCGGCGATCTGGCCTATGTCGAGGAGCGGGTCGACGCCGACGGCGGGCTGGTGCCGCATCTCTCGGCCCGGCTGTCGCGGTTCGCCGGCTAGCGTCCGGCGCCGGCCTACGCGCTGCTGACATGGAGCGGCCCCCGAGCCGTATTCCAGGTCGGACAAAACCGGAAGCTCGGGGGCCGGGTGACTGCGGGGAATTCGCCAGCGCATCTGTATCGCCAGCTCTTCCGAGCCGATGCAGCTAGCGCGCAGCCACCTCACATGTCCATGAAGCTATCAATTTCTCGGACCACCTCCCTTCTTGTGTACGGCCGACCGTACCCGCGAATCGCAGAGGCGACAACAGGATTCAGCGCTCAGCGATCGCTGACGATGGCGGCGTCGACCAGTTCGGCGAAGTCCGCCGCCATCGGCGACCGCGGCAGTGGGCTACCGTCGAGCGTATGGACCCGGGCGGCCAACGTCATGCTCGAGATCAACCAAACCCCTTGGGCGGCAACCAGATCCGCGACACGCAGCGCCCGGTAATCGCAGTCGTACCCCTTGGCCCTGGCCACCTCGAACAGGGCCTGCTGAGTGGTGCCGCGCAGGATCGGATACCACGGCGGGGGCGTCAGCAGGCAGGGATTGCCGTCCGGTGCATCGGAGTCGGTGGCGATCACCACGGTCGAGCGCGGACCCTCGAGGACGTAGCCGTCCGTGCTGACGAAGATGACGTCACCGGCGTCGAGACGGGCGGCGTGGCGCAGGGCGGCCATGTTCACCGCGTAGGACAGGGTCTTGGCGCCGGCCAGCAGCCACGGCATCGCGTCGACACCCGTGGCGGGCAGGCCGCGATCGAGGGTGACCGCCGCCAACCCGTCGCGCCGGACCGCCGTGACTCGTTCGGGAACGCCGTTGACCATCACGTAGGCCGTCGGCACCGAACCGCCCTCCCGGCCGCGGCTGTAGATCAGCCGCATCGCGCCTTCGTCCGCGGTGTCCGCACACCACTGCCGGGTGGCCACCTCGATCGCGCTGCGCCACCGCGGCAGGTCCGGCTCTGGCAAATCGGTCAGCGCGGCCGACTGGGTCAGCCGCTGCAAATGCGACTCGATCAGACAGGCGCTGCCGTCGCGCACCAACAGCGTCTCGAAGACGCCGTCGCCGCGCACCGCCGCCAGGTCGTCGGCGTGCAACAGCGGCGCGTCGGGCGAATGGATTTCGCCGTCCAGCGTGACGATGACACCCCTCTGGCCAGCCATGGTGCAGAAGCCTATCCGCTCACCGCTCCCCGCCGAATGTGAAGCTGGCCGCGCACTCGGGGACGAACGTGCGGCGGGCCGCACACTCGCTGGATGCGCGAGCCGGTCCGTAGAGTTGACCTGTGAGTCATCCAGTCCCTGCACCCGATACCGGACCCGACGCCGGCGCCGTCTGGCATTACGGCGACCCGCTGGGCGAACAGCGCGCGGCCGAAACCGACGCGATCGTGGTCGACCGCTCGCACCGCGGTGTGCTCACCTTGACCGGCAACGACCGCCAGACGTGGTTGCACAGCATCTCGAGCCAACACGTCAGTAACCTGCCCGACGGCGCCAGCACGCAGAATCTGAGCCTGGACGGACAGGGCCGCGTCGAGGACCACTGGATCCAAACCGAGCTGGGCGGCACTACTTACCTCGACACCGAACCCTGGCGCGCCGAGCCGCTCCTGCAATACCTGCGCAAGATGGTGTTCTGGTCCGAAGTCACCCCGGGCGACGCCGATTTGGCCGTGCTCTCGTTGCTCGGCCCGCGGCTGGCCGACCAGACGATCCTTGATGCGCTCGGAGTGGACGTGCTGCCCGACGAGCTGTCCGCGGTTGCCGTCGGCGGCGGCTTCGTGCGGCGCATGCCCGGCACGCCCGCCGGCCCGGTCGAACTGGACCTGGTGGTACCGCGCAGTGACCTCGGTGACTGGCGAAACCGGTTGTCGCAGGCCGGAGTGCGGCCCGGCGGCGTGTGGGCCTACGAAGCCCACCGCGTCGCGGCGGTGCGGCCGCGGCTGGGCGTCGACACCGACGAACGCACGATTCCGCACGAGGTGGGCTGGATCGGCGGGCCCGGCGAAGGTGCCGTCCACCTGGACAAAGGCTGCTACCGCGGGCAAGAGACCGTCGCGCGGGTGCACAACCTGGGCAGGCCGCCCCGGATGCTGGCGCTGCTCCACCTGGACGGCTCGGTGGAGCGCCCCACGACGGGCGACCCCGTGCTGGCCGGCGGCCGCACGATCGGCCGCCTCGGCACCGTGGTCGATCACGTCGATCTCGGGCCGATAGCGCTGGCGCTGCTCAAGCGCGGACTGCCCGCCGAGACGGAATTGGCGACTGGTCCGGAGGCCGCGGTGGCCGCGGTGATCGACGTCGATTCCCTGCCTCCCGCCGAACAGATCGGCGCCGGGCGACTGGCCGTTGAACGGTTGCGGGGCGGTGCGGGATAATGAACGGTAACGTCCGCCACAGCGAGCAGGGGGCGCCGACGCCCACTGGCGTGGCACGGTAAACTGTTGGCAGGACAATACGACACCAGGAGATCGGAGCCGCCTACTCGTTAGGCCGCTCCGTTATTGCGCGAGGGGGTTCCCCCATGGGCCGCGGCCGGGCTAAGGCAAAGCAGACCAAGGTTGCTCGAGAACTCAAATACAGTTCTCCGCAGACCGACTTCCAGCGGCTTCAGCAAGAGCTGTCCGGGACGGGCTCCGACGAGCCCACTGAACTGGACACCGACGGCGCCGACGAATCCTGGGACGACCAGGACAGCTGGCGGCGCTAGAACCAACGCCTCGGCGCCGATGCCTCGTGCACCGGCGCCGTATCAGTTCCGCTGAAGTCCGGGGCCCTCAGAATCTCGGGTGCTGACCGACGAGTTTGGCCCTCGGGCCCGCCTTTCCGCCTTTGCCGACGGTGCCCAGCACCCAGCAATCCAGGTGTCGCGCGGTCAGGATGGCCAGGGCGCGGTCGGTGTCTTCTGGAGCCACGACGGCGATCATGCCGACGCCCATGTTGAACGTCTTTTCCATCTCTTCCCGTGTCACCCGGCCGCGCTGGGCGATCATGGCGAACACCGGCGCGGGCGTCCAGGTGCCGCGGTCCATCTCGGCGACCAGCCCGTGCGGGATGACGCGTGCGAGGTTTCCGGCAAGCCCACCGCCGGTGACGTGGCAGAAGGTGCGGACGTGGGTTTCGGCGCACAGCGCGAGGCAGTCCTTGGCGTAGATCCGCGTGGGCTCGAGCAGCTCTTCGCCCAGGGTGCGGCCGAACTCCTCGACGTAGCCCTCCAGGTTCATCCGGTCGATCTCGAGGAGCACCGTGCGGGCCAGCGAATAGCCGTTGGAGTGCAGGCCCGACGATCCCATCGCGATGATCACGTCGCCGGGTTTGACCCGATCGGGCCCCAACACGTCGTCGGCCTCGACGACACCGATGCCGGTGGCCGAGATGTCGTAATGGTCCGGTTCCATCAGGCCGGGGTGTTCGGCCGTCTCGCCGCCGAGCAGTGCGCAGCCGGCCCGCACGCACCCTTCGGCGATGCCACTGACGATGGCGCTCAAGCGTTCCGGCACCGTGCGGCCCACGGCGATGTAGTCCTGCAGGAACAGCGGCTCGGCGCCGCACACCACGAGGTCGTCGACCACCATGGCCACCAGGTCCAGCCCGACGGTGTCGTGCTTGTCCATCGCCTGGGCGACCGCCAGCTTGGTTCCGACGCCATCGGTGGAGGCCGCGAGCAGCGGCTCGCGGTAGTCGCCGCGTAACGCGAACAAGCCGGCGAATCCGCCCAAGCCGCCCCGGACCTCGGGTCGCGTGGCTTTTGTCGCCAGCGGCTTGAACAGTTCGACGGCGCGATCGCCGGCCTCAATGTCCACCCCGGCCGACGCGTAGGTGATGCCCTGACTGCCTGAGTGGCGTGCGGGGCTCTTTCCGGGATCCGTCATCGCGATAAAGGCTACCGGGCGGCGCTGACCGCCGGTATCAAACGTCGGCGAAGGAGCGCAACCGAGTCAGCGCACCACCGGCACTTCGTCGGCCGCGAGATCGTCGAGCCCGGCACCGCGGGCCGCGTTGGCGAGCATGTGCTCGATGACGTTCTTGCCCAACGCGGTCTCCCCGGGCAGCTCGATCGGATACTGGCCGTCGAAGCACGCGGTGCACAACCGCGACGCCGGCTGCTCGGAGGCCGCAACCAGGCCGCGCAGCGAGATGTAACCCAGCGAGTCGGCACCGATGGCGTGCCGTACCGCCTCGAGCATCTCCTTTTTGTCCTCGACCGCATTGGCGATCAATTCGGCCGGCGAGGGGAAGTCGATGCCGTAGAAGCAGGGCCATTTGACCGGGGGCGACGCGATCCGCACGTGCACCTCGACCGCACCGGCCTCGCGCAGCATCCGCAACAGGGCGCGCTGCGTGTTGCCGCGCACGATCGAGTCGTCGACGACGATCAGCCGCTTGCCGCGGATCACCTCGCGAAGCGGGTTGAGCTTCAGCCGGATACCGAGCTGGCGGATGGTCTGGGACGGCTGGATGAACGTGCGGCCGACGTAGGCGTTCTTCATCAGCCCCTGGCCGTAGGGGATGCCCGACTCCTGCGCGTAGCCGACGGCGGCGGGGGTGCCCGACTCGGGCACGCCGATCACCAGGTCGGCCTCCACGGGCCGTTCCCGGGCCAGCCGGCGGCCGATCTCCACCCGGGTGGCGTGCACGGACCGGCCGGCGATCGTGCTGTCCGGCCGGGCCAGGTACACGTACTCGAAGACGCAGCCCTTGGGGGTGGGATTGGCGAAACGGGTAGAGCGCACCCCGTCGGCGTCGATCGCCAGCAATTCACCCGGCTCGATGTCGCGCACGAACGAGGCGCCGACGATGTCGAGCGCGGCCGTCTCGGAGGCCACCACCCAACCGCGGTCCAACCGCCCGAGCGAAAGGGGCCGCACCCCATGCGGATCGCGGCACGCATACAGCGTGTTCTCGTCCATGAACGTCAAACAGAACGCGCCGCGCACCGTCGGCAGCAGATCCAGCGCCGCCTGCTCCAACGTGGAGTCGGCGGCGCCGTGCGCCAGCAGCGCGCCCAAGATGTCGGAGTCCGTCGTCGCCGGGGCCGGGGCGCGTTTGGCGATCAACCCCTCGTCGCGGGCGCGGGCGGCGAGCTCGGCGGTGTTGACCAGATTCCCGTTGTGTCCCAAGGCAACCCCGGTGCCGGCCGCGGTGTTGCGGAACACCGGCTGCGCGTTTTCCCAGGTCGTGTCGCCCGTGGTCGAATACCGGCAGTGCCCGATGGCGACGTGGCCCGGCATGGCCCCCAGCGTCTGCTCGTCGAACACCTGGCTGACCAAACCCAAGTCCTTGAAGACCAGCACCTGGGATCCGTCGGCGACGGCGATACCGGCGGCTTCCTGCCCGCGATGCTGTAGCGCGTACAAGCCGTAATAGGTGAGTTTGGCGACGTCTTCGCCCGGGGCCCAGACCCCGAATACGCCGCATTCTTCACGGGGTGCGTTGAAGTCCTCTTCGGGCTCTTGGACGGTCACGATTCGGCAGCTCCCCGGGGAACGGTTGGTGACGCTAGGGAGTCTACGGGCACGAGGCCCGCGTCGCCGAATCCACCAGGCGTGTTGGGCGACGAAATGCCCGGGCCACACTCTAAAGGTGCAGTTCAGGGTTGCATTCAGCCCACATCGAACAGGGGCAGGCAGTGGTCAATCTCACCGGCTCGGGAGCCGGAAAGGCGCAGCGCACCGGTGCCCTTCGCCTCGGCGAACGACAGCTTGCCGGTGGCCAGCAGTAGCCAGGTCCGCGGATCGCTCTCCACCACATTGGGCGGTGTGCCGCGGGTGTGCGTGGGCCCGGCGACGCATTGCACCGCCACGAACGGCGGGATCCGCAGCTCCACGCTTCGTCCCGGCGCCACCGCGGCCAGGGTGCGGGCGGTGAGCCGCACGGCCGCCGCCAATTCGTCGCGGCTCGGTGCCGGAGCGGATGCGTCAGCCAACCATTGCGCAACGGCCAACACGGCTTGCCGGGTCTTGGCCGGATCGGCCTTTTCGCGCGGCGCCATACCCTAGGGTCTCAAAACCATGGAGCCCCGTCGCTTACGGGAGCGGCCACCGCACAAGACCGTCGGCCTGGTGACGATCGTGGTCACGGGGCTGATCGTGTTGCTCTTGTACTGGCAGTTCCGGGGCGACCTCACACCGAATACGCAATTGACGATGGTGGCCCCGCGGGCGGGATTGGTGATGGATCCCGGTTCCAAGGTCACCTACAACGGGGTCCAGATCGGCCGGGTGTCGAGCATTTCCGAGATCACCCATCGCGGCAAGCCGGCCGCGAAAGTGGTGCTGGATATCATCCCGAAGTACGTCGCGCGGATTCCGGCCAACGTTGCGGCGGACATCAAGGCGACCACCGTGTTCGGCAACAAGTACGTTGCGCTGGTCGCACCGGATCACCCCGCGGCGCAATCGATCACGCCGTCCGTCGTGATCGACGCGATGTCGGTGACGACCGAGTTCAACAGTTTGTTCGAGACGGTCACCTCGATCGCCGAGAAGGTCGATCCGGTCAAGGTGAACCTGACGCTCAGCGCGGCTGCGCAGGCATTGACCGGGCTGGGCGACAAGCTCGGCAGATCGCTGATCAATGGCAACGCCGTCCTAGACGACGTGAACCCCCGGATGCCGGGGCTGCGCAACGACATTGCGCGGCTGGCGGCCCTCGGCGACACCTACGCGCAGGCCTCCCCCGAGCTGTGGGACGCGCTGGACCATGCCGTAACCGCGGCGCGCACACTCAACCGTCAGCAACGCGATCTGGATGAGGCGCTGCTGACGGCTGCGGGACTGGGCAACATCGGCGCGGACGTTTTCGGCCGCGCCGGACCGTACTTCGCGCGCGGTGCCGTCGACCTGATTCCCAGCAGCCAGCTGCTCGACGAGTACAGCCCCGAAATCTATTGCACCATCCACAATTTCGACGAAGTCGCGCCCAGGGTTCATAACGCCTTGGGCGATAACGGGTACTCGTTGGGCGCCCACGCCTCGGGCGCCATCACCGGTGCGCCCAATCCGTACATCTGGCCGGAAAACCTGCCGCGCACCAACGCCCGGGGCGGACCGGGCGGGCGGCCCGGCTGTTGGCAGAAGATCACCCGCGAACTCTGGCCCGCCCCGTTCCTGGTCATGGACACCGGCGCGAGTATGGCCCCCTACAACCACTTCGAAGTCGGTTCACCCCTGGCGGTCGATTTCGTGTGGGGCCGGCAACTGGGTGACTACACGATCAACCCCTGACCTCGTCGCCAACACGGCGATCGCACCGGCCTCGTTGATGGCCAAGTGCGCCAGCATCGGTGCGGCGAGGCTACCGGTACGGTCGGCCAGCCAGCCAAATATCCAGCCGCCGAGTCCGGTTACCAGGACGGTGGCCGCCACGGGCTCACCAGTCGCGCGCGCATCGGGGATGTGCGAGAGGCCAAAAGCGGTGGCCTGCAGCAACCTTCCGCCCCGTCGACCGAACGCCGCAGAGCCGACGGTGGCCAGCGCCGCGCGGAAGGCGGACTCCTCGGACCAGACCGTGCCCACGGGTATGCGCACCAACAGCCAGTCCGGCACGGACGCGGGCGGTTCCCGGACGGCCATCGATTGGCGCACCGGCGGCATGAGGGTGGTCGCGGCCACCGTGCTCGCCGCCGAGAACGCGACCGCCGACCCCAGCCGCAGCCCGGCCCACAACCGGGGCGGCCCCAAGCCCAGCGGGGCCCGCGTCCCCACCACCAGCGCGCCGCCCACCGCCGACTGCGCCGCCACCCGCCACGCGGCCGGTAGCCGCGGGGCCACGAAGCTCCAGCCGACCAGCGCGGCGGCCAAGGACACTGCGTACGCCCGACGAGAACGCCTGGCGGGCATCAGAATTCGCTGCGGGCGCTCATCCGAAGAGCCGCGGCAGCACCGCCTCGGAGGTCTCGCGCAGTTCGGCCAGGGAGACCGTGAACTGCCCCTGGACCTCGACCTCGTCGGAGGCCTGGTCGACGACGCCGATGCGCACCGCGGGCAGTCCCCGCGCTTCGCACATCGAACGGAAGCGGCTCTCCTCGGTGCGCGGCACCGCCACCAGCACGCGGCCGGCCGACTCGGAGAACAACGTCACGAAAGGATCGGCATCCTCGGGAAGGACGAGGCGACAACCGGTTTCACCGGCCAGGGCCGCCTCGACGACCGCTTGGGCCAGGCCGCCTTCGGACAGGTCGTGCGCCGCGGACACCAGGCCGTCGCGCGACGCCGAGCGCAACACCTCGGCCAGCAGCTTCTCGCGGTCCAGATCGACCTTGGGCGGTATGCCACCCAGGTGGTCGGCGGTCACCTGCGCCCACACCGATCCGTCGAACTCGTCGCGCGTATCGCCCAGCAGCATCAGGGTTTCGCCCGGCTCGGTACCCAGGCCCGTGGGGATGCGGCGGCCGACGTCGTCCAAGACGCCGAGGACCCCGACCACCGGGGTGGGCAGGATCGCCGTCGACCCGGTCTGGTTGTAGAAGCTGACGTTGCCGCCGGTCACCGGAATCCCCAGGGCCGCACAGCCTTCGGCCAGCCCGCGCACGGCCTGGGAGAACTGCCACATCACGCCGGGGTCTTCGGGGGAACCGAAGTTCAGGCAGTTGGTCACCGCGACCGGGGTGGCGCCGGTGACGGCGACGTTGCGGTAGGCCTCGGCCAGGGCGAGTTGGGCGCCGGTGTAGGGATCCAGTTTGGTGTAGCGGCCCGACGCGTCGGTCGACAGGGCGATGCCGCGGCCGGTGACCTCGTCGACGCGGAGCACGCCACCATCGGCGTGCTCGGCCAGTACGGTGTTGCCCCGTACGTACCGGTCGTACTGCTCGGTGATGAACGCGCGGCTGCACAGATGCGGGCTCCCCAGCAGGGCAAGCAAAGTCGCGCGCAGTTCGTCGCCGGTAGCGGGCCGCGGCAACGGGTTCGAGGTGTCCGCGTTCAGGGCGTCCTGGGTGTCGGGCCGAGCGACCGGACGCTGGTAGACCGGGCCCTCATGGGCGACCGTGCGCGGCGGCACGTCGACGACGGTCTGACCGTGCCAGGTGATCCGCAGCCGGTCGCCGTCGGTCACCTCACCGATCACGGTGGCCAGCACGTCCCACTTGCGGCACACCGCCAGGAAGGCGTCGACGTTCTCCGGGGTGACCACCGCGCACATCCGCTCCTGGGATTCGCTGCAGAGGATCTCCGCGGGGGTCATCTGGGTGGTGCGCAGCGGCACGGTCTCGAGCTGGATTGCCATGCCGCCGTCGCCGGCTGACGCCAATTCCGAAGTGGCACAGGACAGCCCGGCACCACCCAAGTCCTGGATGCCGACGACCAGGTGTCCCGCGTAGAGCTCGAGACAGCACTCGATGAGTACCTTCTCCATGAACGGGTCGCCCACCTGGACCGACGGCAGCTTCTTGCGTGAGTTCTCGGCGTCAAACGTGTCCGACGCCAGCACCGACACCCCGCCGATGCCGTCCAGCCCGGTGCGCGCCCCGAACAGGATGATCTTGTTGCCGGCGCCGGAGGCGAACGCCAGATGCAGGTCCTCCTGCCGCAACACACCGACGCACATGGCGTTCACCAACGGGTTGCCGGCGTAGCACGCATCGAAGACCGTCTCACCGCCGATGTTGGGCAGGCCCAACGAGTTGCCGTAGCCGCCGATGCCGCGGACCACACCGTCGACCACCCGGCGAGTGTCGGGCGCGTCGGCGGCGCCGAACCGGAGCTGGTCCATCACCGCGACCGGCCGCGCACCCATCGCCATGATGTCGCGGACAATGCCGCCGACACCGGTGGCCGCGCCCTGGTAGGGCTCGACGTAGGACGGGTGGTTGTGCGACTCGACTTTGAAGGTGACCGCCCAGCCGTCGCCGATGTCGACGACGCCGGCGTTCTCGCCGATGCCGGCCAGCATGCCGGCCCGCATCTCGTCGGTGGTGGTCTCGCCGAAGTAGCGCAGGTGCACCTTGGACGACTTGTAGGAGCAGTGCTCGCTCCACATCACCGAGTACATCGCCAGTTCGGTGTCGGTGGGTCGGCGGCCCAGGATCTCGCGGATGCGCTGGTATTCGTCGTCTTTGAGACCCAGCTCACCGAACGGCTGCGGCTCGTCGGGGGTGGTGGCGGCGTGCTCGACGGTGTCGATCGCGTGGGTGCGCGCACTCGTCCCGGAGACAGTCACGGGACACAGTCTAGGGTGGCGGCGGCCGCGGTGTCGGAGGCCGACCGCCGCACCGCGTCAGCCGGCGATCGCGGCCAGCGCCGCGGCCGTATCCAGGTCGGCGTAGGCGAACGAATACCGCTGGGCCAGCGCCAGCGCGATGTCGGGACGCTGCCACAGTTCCCCGGCGCTGGCGGTGCACAGCCACAGGGTCAGCCCGTGCGCCACCGAGGCCCGGTATCGCAACCAGACCTCGTCGGGACTCGGCATCTCCGCTTTCGGCAGGCCGAGCGCGCCGCGGTACTCCTCGAGGAGATCGCGCTCGCTGCGGCGACGGTCCTCGACGGTCAGGGCGCCCTGCAGGAAGTAGCCCAGGTCGAGTGACCAGTTGCCGCGGCGGGCCACCTGCCAGTCGAGGAACCCCACCTCGTCGTTGGGCAGCAGGTAGGTGTTGCCGATGTGCGGATCGCCGTGCAGCAGCGTCTGCGGTGACGCGGTCAGCGTTCTGATGTAGGGCTTCCAGATCGATTCGATCAGCGCGTCGATCGTCAGCGACGTCACCTGCTCCGGGGCATCCGCGCCGAGGCGCTCCAGCGCGGCCGGCAGCGGCGCCATTTCCATGCCGTCCCATGGCAGAAACGGCTCGAGCCAACCCAGCGCCGGCTCGGTCAGTACCCGTTCGCCCCAGTACCGTCCGTGCATCCGGGCCAGGCCGCGCACACCGGTGGCGACCTGCTCGACGGTCATCGGCCTGGTGGCGTCGCGGGGATCGGCGCCGCGCGCGGTGAGGTCCTCCATGACCATCACGAAGTCGTAGGCGGCCTCGTCGATCAGCGCGGTGTAGACGCGGGGGTGCTCGAGGGGCAGATCGACCCCGCAGGTGAACAGCCGTGGTTCGTGGAACATGCCGCTGGTCATGCGGATCAGTTCTTTGTGGTCGGGGTCGGCGGCCTTGACGAACACCGACGCCGGTCCGCTGCCGTTGCGGTAGGTCACTCCCAGGCGGGCGCGCCGGTTGGTGCCGTCGTCGCGAACCTCCACGGTGACGGTGTCCACCTCGACGCCGGGATGATCGGTGGCCAGCGCCGCGGACATCCACTGCGGCGTGATGTCATCCCAGGTCGTGGGGACCGACAGCGCGGGGGCATTCATGGGTGGACTCCTTCGTCACGGACCGCGACCATAGAAACGACACGTATCGTTTCCTACACTTGTCCCCGTGAAGGTAACCCGAGCGCACGCCCGCACGCCAGTACCGAATCGGTTCGCCGCCCCGGTCGGGCGCACCTAGGCTCGGTCCACGTGCCAGACGAGCGGGTGGGCCGGCCCCGCGACACCCGGCTGCATCACGCGATCTTGGACGCCACCCGCGAACTCCTGACCGCCGGTGGCTACGCCGAGTTGTCGATGGAAAGCGTCGCGGCTCGCGCCGGCGTGGGCAAGAAGACCCTCTACCGGCGCTGGCCATCGAAGGCGCCGCTGGTCGCCGAGGCCGTCCTGGAGGCGTACGGCGGATCCGGATCGTTTCCCGTCGCCGAGACGGGAAACCTGCGCGCCGACCTAGGGGCGTGGCTGCGCGAGCACGCCGACTTTCTGGCGCAGCCGTCGAACGCCGCGTTGGTGCGGGCGCTGATCGCCGCGGCGGCCGCCCGCCCGGCCGACGGCGACGATCTCTACCAGCAGCTCAGCGCGCCTCAACTGGACGGGTTGATGACGCGACTCCGCCGGGCCGTCCGGGACGAGGAACTGAGCGCCGCCGCCGACCTCGACGCGATCGCCCAGGCACTGATCGGCACCATGCTGTTTCGCGCGTTAACCCACGGGGGCGCAAGCGATTTCGCCGTGCAAGCAGCGCGGCCATTTGACGGGCTGCTCGACGCGATCCTGGACGGCGCGGCTAAGACCCAGCCCGCGTCAGGCGGGTGACAAGAACGCCTGCATCGCGGCCGAGTAAGCGGCCACATCGTGCGCGCCCATCAGCTCGCGGGCGGAATGCATCGCCAGCTGCGCGGCGCCGACGTCGACGGTGGGGATGCCGGTGCGCGCGGAGGTCAACGGTCCGATCGTTGATCCGCACGGCAGGTCGGCCCGGTGCTCGTAGCGCTGCAACGGAACCCCGGCCTGCTGACAGGCCAGCGCGAAGGCCGCGGCGGTGCGCCCATCGGTGGCGTAGCGCAGGTTGGGGTGCACCTTGAGCACCGGACCCGCGTTGACGGCGATCGGGTGGCCAGGCTCGTGCCGCTCCGGGTAATTGGGGTGGGTGGCATGTGCCATGTCCGCGGAGGCCAGCAAGGATGCCGGCAGCCGGCGCAGGTAGTCCTCCCGGGTGCCGCCCGCCGCCAGCACAATTCGCTCGAGGACGGTGCCCAACAAGTCCGATTGCGCGCCGTGGTCCGAGGACGAGCCGACCTCCTCGTGATCGAAGAGCACCAATACCGGCAGGTAGCCCGCGCCCTGCGCCACAGCCAGCAGCGCCTCGAGCCCCGCGTAGCAGCTGGCCTGGTTGTCCAGCCGGGGGGCACTCAACAGGTCCGCAGTTCCGTTGTCCGACGCGCCGATCACCGTCGAGGGGGTCAGGTCGTGCGTCATCAGGTCGGCGGCCAGCACGTCGGTGGGTGCCACGTCGGCGCGCTCGGCGACGTAATCGACGAAGGACCGGGCCGTCTCACCGACACCCCACACGGCGTTGACGTGTCGCTGCGGGTCCAGGGTCAGCGATTTGCGGTCGTCGGCCAGGTGGATCGCGAGCTGCGGCACCCGCAGGATCGGCTCGTCGATCCGGACCAGGCGGTGCGCGATCCCGGTGCTTTGATCCTTCGCCCGCACCGACAGGCGGCCGCTGATTCCCAGATCGCGGTCCAGCCACGAGTTGAGCCACGCGCCCCCATAGGGCTCGAGCGCCACGACGCGCCAGCCGGCGACCACCCGGTCGGGGTGCTGCTTGACCCTGAGGTTGGGGCTGTCGGTGTGTGCTCCGACGATCCGGAACGGCCCGTCGGGCGCTTGCGAATTCCAGGCGACCAGCGAGCCCGCCCGCACCGTGAAATAGCGCCCGGGTTCGGACGGCCATGGTTCGGCCTCGCTCAGTTCGATGTACCCGGCGGCGAGCAGCCGGGCGGCCACTGTGGCGCAGGCGTGAAATGGCGACGGAGACGCGTCGATGAACTCGCAGAGACCCTGCGCGCTCGCTGAGGACTTCGTCTGGTTTCGAGGCCCGCCGGACATGGTGAACATCATGGCTGTCCGGCCCCGCGGGGCTCACGCTAGGGTCGATTGCGCGCTCCTTGCTCGCGCCGCTTCCGGCGCTCACCGTCGCCACGCTGCCCCCGATTGCGCGCTCCTTGCTCGCGCCGCTTCCGGCGCTCACCGTCGCCACGCCGCCTTCGATTGCGCGCTCCTTGCTCGCGCCGCTTCCGGCGCTCACCATCGCCACGCTAGGGTCACCAGAGTGCCCCCCGTCCAGCCGCAACCGATCCTCGCGCCGCTGACGCCCGCGGCGATCTTCCTCGTGGTGACCATCGACGACGGCGGCGAGGCGACCGTGCACGACGCGCTGCAGGACGTCTCCGGGCTGGTGCGCGCGATCGGTTTCCGCGAGCCGCAGAAGCGGTTGTCGGCGATCGCCTCGATCGGCTCGGATGCCTGGGACCGTTTGTTTTCCGGGCCGCGTCCCGCCGAGCTGCACCGGTTCGTCGAGCTGGAGGGCCCACGTCACCACGCTCCCGCCACCCCCGGGGACCTGTTGTTCCACGTCCGGGCCGAGAGTTTGGACGTCTGTTTCGAACTGGCCGACCGCATCCTGAAATCGATGGCCGGCGCGGTCACCGTGGTCGACGAGGTGCACGGCTTCCGGTATTTCGACAACCGCGACTTGCTCGGATTCGTCGACGGCACCGAGAACCCGGACGGCCCACTTGCCGTCAGCGCCACCGCGATCGGCGACGAGGATCCCGACTTCGCCGGCTCCTGCTATGTCCACGTGCAAAAGTACGTGCACGACATGCCCTCGTGGAACTCGATATCCGTCACCGAACAGGAGCGCGTGATCGGCCGCACCAAGCTGGAGGACATCGAACTCGACGACGACGTCAAGCCGGATGACTCCCACATCGCCCTCAACGTCATCACCGACGACGAGGGCACCGAATTGAAAATCGTGCGGCACAACATGCCCTTCGGCGAGCTCGGCAAGGGCGAGTACGGCACGTACTTCATCGGTTATTCGCGCACGCCCCAAGTCACCGAGCAAATGCTGCGCAACATGTTCCTCGGCGACCCGCCCGGCAACACCGACCGCATCCTGGACTTCTCCACCGCCATCACCGGCGGATTGTTCTTCTCCCCCACCGTCGACTTCCTCGATGACCCCCCGCCCCTGCCCGCACCGCCGGCGGCGGAAACGTCTGTTGCACAGGACGGCTCACTTTCGATCGGCAGTCTGAAAGGATCCACTTCATGAACAACCTCTATCGCGACCTGGCGCCGATCACCGAAGCCGCCTGGGAAGAAATCGAATTGGAGGCGACCCGGACATTCAAGCGCCACATCGCCGGGCGCCGGGTCGTCGACGTCAGCGAGCCCGGCGGCCCAGTGGCCGCCTCGATCAGCACCGGTCGGCTGGCCAACGTGGCCTCGCCCACCGAGGGCGTGGAGGCGCACCTGCGCGAGAGCAAACCCCTTGTACGGCTTCGTGTTCCGTTCACGCTGTCGCGCTACGAGATCGACAACGTCGAGCGCGGCGCCAACGACTCCGATTGGGACCCGGTCAAGGCGGCGGCAAAGAAACTCGCGTTCGTGGAGGACCGCGCCATCTTCGAGGGGTACGCCGCGGCATCGATCGAGGGCATCCGTTCGGCCAGCTCCAACAAGACGCTGACGTTGCCGGCGGATCCCAGCGAGATCCCCGACGTCATCACCCAGGCGATCTCCGAGCTCCGCCTGGCCGGTGTGGACGGCCCCTACTCGGTGCTGCTGTCCGCCGACGTCTACACAAAGGTCAGCGAGACGACCCAACACGGATATCCGATCCTCGAACACATCGACCGGCTGGTTCCCGGAGACATCATCTGGGCCCCGGCGATCGACGGTGCCTTCGTGCTGACCACCCGCGGCGGCGATTTCGACCTGCAGCTCGGGACCGACGTGACGATCGGCTACACCAGCCATGATGCCGACACCGTGCAGCTGTATCTACAGGAGACGCTCACCTTCCTGTGCTACACCGCCGAGGCGTCCGTCCCGCTGAGCCCGTAGAAGCAAACGTCGTCGGCATTTCGCTAAAGGTCCAGCACCACCTCGGTTTCGGGAGCCGCCGAACAGATCAGTACCGTCTCGCCGGCCGGCGGCTCCAGCGGTTCCTGAATGTAGGTCGTCGTCCCGGCGACGATTCCGGTAACGCACACATGACACACGCCACTGCGGCAGGAGTAGCGGGTCGGCACATCGCAGGCTTCGGCGAGATCGAGGATGCTGCGGTAGCCCGGCGACCAATTGACCGTTAACCCGCTGCGGGCAAACGTGATCGGTGGTCCCGTGCCCGGCGGCCCGGCGGGCTGATGGGGCGGTGTGCGCGTGCCCGTTTCGACGACGCCGGGATTGATCGCGGGCAGCGCACCGAACAGCTCGCTGTGGATCAGAGCGGGGTCGAATCCGATGTCGACCAGCTCTGCGCGGATATCCGTCATGAATTGTGTTGGCCCGCAGAGGTAAACGACGCCATCGGTCGGCAGCCCCAACGCCGCGACGGCATCTCGGGTCAGGCGGCCCTGAGTTTCGGTGTAGAAGACCTGCTGCCGGGCGTGGGGCAGCGACTCGATCAGCGTCGCGACTTCAGCGGCAAAGGCCTGGTTTTCCCGATTCCGGGCGCTGTGCAGCCACCAGATGTCACGGCCGCTGCCCTCCACGGCGAGTGCATGCAACATCGCGAGCACCGGCGTCGCGCCGATTCCAGCGGAAAAGAGCACTACGGGACGGCGGTCCTCGGCGAGGCAGAAGTCGCCGCGCGGGGCGGCGGCGGTTATCAGCATCCCCGGTTGGGCGTGGGCGTGCAGCCAGCCACTCACCAATCCGTGATCCTCCCGCTTGACGCTGATGCGGTAGTACCCGGCCGACGGGTCGCCCGACAGGGAATAGCTGCGCAACGGCGCCGGGTCACCGGCCCCGGGAATCTTCACCGTGAGGTACTGCCCCGGAAGCGCCGGTGGCAGCGGATCCCGGTCGTCGGCCTGCAGCCGGATCGAGAGCACTTGCGGGCTCTCCCGGCATACGTCGGTGACCCGGAGGTCTCGAAATCCCTTCCATCCAGGCTCGACTGGGGCGGGGGAGGCCGTCGCGGCCGCACCATCGTGGGCGCCCAGCATGTCGTGAAAAGACTGTTGCCATCCCGGGCTCAGCGCCGGAACATCGACGGCCTCGCGCAGCCGTTCGACGCTGCGGTTCGGCAGGTAGAGCAACGCGTCGACCTCGGCGACGCTGAGCTGATGACGGCCGCGGCGGGTCCGGACGATGTCGTCTCCGGCCCGCACCCGGCCCTCGGTGATGACCCGGAAATAGAAACCCGGACGATGCTGGGAGACAAGCAGATTGGGCATGTCGGGCTCGTCGAGTCGAAGACCCACCCGAAAGCACGTGACTCGCGGCTGGGTGACCTCGAATTCGGCGTCGCCGATGCGATAGCGGTCACCGATGCATACCTCGTGGTCGGCAAGCCCGGTGACGGTGAAGTTTTCGCCGAAATGTCCGGGCCGCAGGTCGGTGCGGCCCAGGTAGGTCTTCCAGAAGTCATAGGACTCGCTCTGGTACACCATCACGGCCCGTTGTTCCCCGCCATGGCCGGCGAGGTCACCCTGGCCGTCGCCGTCGATGTTGAGCCGACGCACCATGACCGGCCCCTGCACCGGTGTCTTCCAGATGCCGGTGAAGACCGTTTTGTCTCGCCATCGGACGTCTTTGGGCATGCCCACGTTCACCGAAACAAGCGTGCCCACCATGTCACCTCGAACCAGCTCGTCATGGCACCGGCCACCCAACTGGGATGGTTGGCCCAGAATATTGCAGCCCGATCCGCACGGCAACACCTCGGCCGCACGGGCTGTTGCACCGAACCCGCTTTGGTGCATAATGGGTTGCACAACCCAAAAATAGGTCGTCCCCGGTTTCGCCGACGTCTACCGAACGCGGTCGCGGCACTCGCGCGCGAATCGCGTTGGCTCAGGAGGAATGTCATGCCGCCTGTTCATCATCGATACGCCACGGTCGACGGCCACCGGCTCTTCTACCGGGAAGCTGGCGACCCGAGCGCTCCCTCGGTGCTGCTCCTGCACGGGTTTCCCACCAGTTCCTACATGTTTCGCGATCTGATACCGGCGCTGGCGGACCGCTACCACGTCATCGCGCCGGACCATCTGGGCTTCGGACTCTCCGATGCGCCGCCGGTCGAGGAGTTCGATTACACCTTCGACGGGCTGACCGACCTCACGGCGGGCCTGCTGAGAACCCTCGGCGTCGTTAGGTATGCCATGTACGTCCAGGACTACGGCGCCCCGATCGGCTGGCGGCTGGCGCTGCGCGACCCGTCCGCGATCACCGCGATCATCACCCAGAACGGCAACGGATATGACGCGGGCTTCGTCGAGAGCTTCTGGAAGGTCGTGCAGGCTTACCAGCGTGAGCCCACCGCGGACATCGAGGCCCCGGTGCGCCAGTTCCTCACCCTGAACGCCACCCGGTGGCAGTACGTGACCGGTGTGGCCGACGAGACCCTGGTCGATCCCGAGTCGTGGCATCACGACTACGCGCTGCTCTCCCGTCCCGGCAACGACTTGGTGCAGCTCAAGCTGTTTCGCGATTACGCCACTAACGCGCCCCTGTATCCGCGCGTGCACGAATACTTCCGGGCCAGCCGGGTGCCGTTGCTGGCGGTCTGGGGTCGCGGCGATGAAATCTTCGGACCGGCCGGAGCCGAAGCATTCGCCGATGACCTGCCCGACGCCGAGATCCACCTGCTCGACGGTGGGCACTTTCTGTTGGAATCCGCGCTCGATGACGTCACCCCCTTGATCCGGAACTTCCTCGCCAAGCAGCTCACGGCGCGATGACCGGCAGCGAGGTGCGCGGCGACCAGCCATGACGATCCCGTCGTCTGGGCTGGAGATCCCATAACTGGGGGCACAGACGGGTTAGCCTGACTCGATGGCCCATCCCGATGTTCGTGACGAACAACGGTTGACCGCCAAGGGGCGTGCCACCCGCGACCGAATCGTGCAGGCGGCGGCGCAGTTGATCGTCACCGAGGGACTCTCCGCATCCAACATGGAGAACGTGCGGCGTGCCGCCTCGGTCAGCGGCTCGCAGCTTGCGCACTATTTCGCCGACAAGGGCGCGCTGATTCGGGCGGTGATCCGACACCAAATCGGTGTGGTCTTGGACTTTCACCGGCAACCCACGCTTCGAGGCCTGAGTTCGTTCGACGACTTCGAAAAGTGGATCGACCTGAACATGCGCTACCTGCGACGCATCGGCTATGTCGGCACCCCTACCTATCACGCGCTGGCCGGGCTGCTCGCGAAGTCGGACGGTGCCACGCGCGACCAGTTGGCGGTCGGCTACCGCCAGTGGATCGAGCTGTTGGAGAAGGCAATTCAGCATATGAAGGATGACGGACTGCTGATTGCCGACGCCGACCCGCGGCAGCTGGCGTTGGTGATCGTCGCCGCGCATCAAGGAGGTGGCATTCTGACTTTCACCTATCAAGAGGAATGGCCGCACGCCGACGCGACCCGTTTCGCGGTGAACTACTTGCGCACGTTCGCCACCGACGCCGCCGAACGGGCGCCCCGGCCTCCGCGCCGGTCGCGGAGCCGCCGCCCCACCCGACGAGCCGGCTGACCCATCCGCAGCGACGGCGGCAACGTGACCGAACACCCCCCATCCCGGTTCACCCGCAAGGGTTTCGCTACGCGTGCGCGGATCATCGACGCCGCCGCCCGGCTCATGTTCGAGCGTGGGGTCGCCAATACCAGCATCGACCAGGTGCGTCGCGCCGCCGAAGTCGGCGGATCCCAGATCTCGCACTACTTCCGCGACAAGCGCGACCTGACCCGCCACGTCGTCGACGTGCGCCGAAATGGCGTACGCGCCTTCCATACCCAACAGAAGTTCGCCTCGCTCGACAGCCTCGAAGCGCTGCAGGTGTGGGCCGACGCGTGCGTATCCGACATCGATCCCGTGTACCGGGTCGGAGGTTGCGTCTATGGGTCCTTGGCCGGCGAGCTGATCGAGGCCGACGACGAAATCCGCGACGACCTGGCCACGGGATACGACCAATGGATCGAACTGTTCCGCAGCGGCCTCGAGGCGATGCGCGATCGTGGCGACCTACGCCCCGAGGCCGACCCGCGCCACCTGGCGGTTTCACTGGTTGCCGCGCATCAGGGCGGCGCCCTGCTCACGCACGCGACCGGCGATCCGCAGCCGCTGCGCGCCGCCGTCAATGCCGCCGTCGACTATGTGCGTTCGTTCGGGGCTTCGCCCGGCGGGGGCGGGCCCGGCCCGTCTCCCGATCGGCGCAACTCCTGACGGTTGGTCTCCCCCTGGACATGGCGGAAGCGTTCGAACATAATAATGGGTCAGTTGGCCCATTATTATGGGGCAGCCACCCGGCGTCCTCGCGCTGCCGACGACTTTGAAAGAGGCAGTCCATGTCCGTCACGGATTCACCTCAGCGGCCGACGGCACCGGCGGTCGTACGTGAGCGGGCAGCCGTGGAAACCATGCGGGCGATCATCCTGAAAGGATTCGGCGGGCTCGACAACCTGGTTTACGAGGAACTCCCCAAGCCGCTGCCGAAACACGGCGAAGTGGTCATCGAGGTGAAGGGCTTCGGGATCAACCACGCCGAGCTGCACATGCGTCGGGGTGAATGGGCCGAGGCCGCGGAAGTGAGCGGCATCGAATGCGTCGGCATCGTCGACTCGTGTCCCGGTGCTGAGTTCCCGGTAGGCGCCAAGGTGGCCGCGCTCATGGGTGGCCTCGGCCGAACCATCAATGGGAGCTATGCGCAATACACGCGGGTGCGCACCGCAAACGTTGCCCTCATCGAGTCCGAGCTGCCGTGGGCGGCGTTGGCGGCATTGCCCGAAACCTACGCGGTGGCCTGGACATGCCTCTTCCGCAATCTGGAACTCAGCGCCGGGCAGACCCTGGTGCTACGCGGCGCCACATCCTCCCTCGGCCAAGCCGCGCTCAAGATGGCGGTCGCCGCCGGCGCCCGAGTCATCGCAACGGCGCGCAGCGCGGGGCGCTTCGAGATGCTCGAAAAACTGGGCGCCTCGCGTACCGAGCTGGAACGGCGCGACCTGGCAGGCCACCTGACCGAGAGCGGCCGGATAGACGCCGTCCTCGATCTCGTCGGCAACAGCACCATCCTCGACTCCTTGGACATGCTGCGCCGCGGCGGCACGGCCTGCCTGGCCGGGTGGCTGGGCGGACTGGAACCCATCGGGGATTTCAACCCGCTGCTGCGCATGGCATCGGGGGTGAACTGGAACTTCTTCGGCAGCTTCGTGTTTGGCTCGCCAGGATTTCCGCTGTCCGACGTACCGCTGGGGGATATCGCCCGGCAGGTGGCCGACGGCACACTGGACGCGAAACCGTCTCGGGTCTTTTCTTTCGACCAGATTCATGAGGCGCACCGGGTGATGGAGGCCGGAGAGGCCGGCGGCAAGATGGTCGTCGTGATGGAGTGACACGTGTCATTGAAACACCTTGGCGTGTAAGAGATTCGGGAAAGGCAGGTGTCCACATGGGACTGGCATGGCAGCAGGGCCCGCTGGCGGCCGGGTCCATCGGACACTTCCTCACCGAACAGCCGATGCCCTCGCGGCTGCTCTTCGCCGAGCCGTTGCGCCGCCGGATGCGGGTGCTGTTCGCCGAACGGTGGATCGCCGACAGCGAGGCCGTGCTGCTGTTACACGAGCCGGGCCGCTACCCGGTCGCCTACTTTCCCTCAGGTGATATAGAAGCGGGGGCGTTGACCGCCGAAGATCGGGTGACGCAGCACCGCGACTTCGGCGACACCCGGTGGTTCACGGTCAGGGCGTCCGATCGCGAGGCCGCCCACAGCGCCTGGGAACATACCGGCCTGCCCGCGCATGCGACGGCCCTGCAGGGCAGGGTAGCTTTTGCCTGGCGGGCCATGGACGCCTTCTATGAAGAAGAAGAACGTATCGTCGGCCATGCGGCGGACGCCTATCACCGCATCGACATCCGTTCCACGACACGGCATCTGGTTGTACGCGACGGCGACCGCGTGATCGCCGATACACATCGGCCTCTGGCCCTGTATGAATCCGGCTTCGCGCCCAGATGGTACGTGGTGCGCGAAGACATCGACGAGTCCGCCCTCAAACCCGTTGATATCCAGACCTTTTGCCCATACAAAGGAATATGCTCGTACTACGACATCGGCGCGCACCAGCATGCTGCGTGGTCTTACGTCGATGCTTGGACCGAAGTGTCACGCGTCCGCAACCTGGTGTCCTTCGAACCGGACAAAATCGATGTGCACATCGACGGCAGGCAGCTTCGGCTGGAACCCGGCCAAACGGTCATCCCTCACGGTGTCGACCGCGGACTGGACACCGATGAGGTCTTGGGGAAGAAACCGGCAAGGGGCACGTCATGAGGATGTCGATCGAAGTCGTTATCCTGCCCGTCGCCGATCCCGATCGGTCGCTAAGCTACTACCGCGACCAGCTCGGTTTCGCCCTCGATGTCGATTACGCGCCCACACCCGGGTTCCGGGTCATCCAGTTGACACCCGAGGGATCTGGCGCCTCAATCCAATTCGGAGTCGGGTTGACCGACGCGGCGCCCGGCTCGGTGCAGGGTCTCTACCTTGTGGTCTCGGACATCGAAGCCTGCCGTGCTGAGTTGACCAGTCGCGGCGTGACCGTGAGCGAGATCCGCCACAAGGACACCAGCGGCGGCTGGCGCGGCGGGTTCCTCCCGGGTACCGATCCCGATCGCGGTAACTATGCGAGCTTTGCCGACTTTCGCGATCCCGACGGCAATGCCTGGGTGTTGCAGGAGCGGAATCATCAACCGGCTTGACAATGGCTCCGGCGCGCTGCGCCGGATCGGGAGGTAGCGGTGGCGGCGCGAGAAACCACTCCAGAACGGGTGCGGGCGTTTTCTGATGGAGTGTTCGCCGTCATCATCACCATCTTGGTGTTGGAACTGCGGCCGCCGAGCGCCCACGGATTCAGCGCTTTGCTTCCGTTATGGCCCACCGGGCTGAGCTACGTGGTCAGCTATCTGTTCATCGCGATCGTTTGGGTCAACCATCACCACCTGTTCAACTACGCGCAGGCCGCGACGTCGCGGTTGGTGTGGTCGAACTTCGCACACCTGTTCTCGGTGTCGCTGATCCCGTTCACCACCGAATGGATCGCCGACAGCAGGCTGGCGGCCGCCCCGGTGGCTTTGTACGCGGCGGTCTTCGTCCTGGTCAACGTCACCTACCTGGCGCTGTGCTGGGAGGCGGTCGATCGTCCTGCCCAAGAGGACGTTTCATCGCGGATGCGAAAGATGCTGCAGATGAGATCGTTCATCACGCTTGGCGTGTTCGTGACGGCAGCGCTCGTCGCGCTGAGGTGGCCCGCGGTGGGCATGGCGTTGGTCGTGTTGTGTCTCGTCGGATATCTACGTCCAGACATTCCGCAACGGAAGAAGGCCGAGCCCTGAACATGCCGACACCGTCCGTCCTGGTTTTCGACGTCAATGAGACGCTGATCGACATCGAGTCCCTCGCACCGCTTTTCGCAGATCTGTTCGGCGATGAGCGGATGCTGCGTGAGTGGTTCGCCCAGCTGATCATGTACTCGATGGCCATCACGCTGGCCGACAAATACGTGCCGTTCCCCGTGCTCGCTCAGGGGGTGCTGCGGATGTTGGGAGATGTCCACCAAGTGGAAGTCACCGATGACCGCCTCGATCGCCTCAAGACGGGGCTACTCACCATGCCGGCGCACCCCGATGCCGCCGAGGGTCTTGCCGCGCTGCGTGACAACGGTTTTCGGCTGGTGACCCTGACGAATTCACCACCTAACCCGGACGGCCCGACGGCGCTGCAGAATTCGGGGCTGTCCGGCTATTTCGAACGCCGACTCAGCGTCGATGCCCGCCGTGCCTTCAAACCATCGCCCGCCGTGTATCGGTACGTGTGCGAGGAGCTCCAGGTGACACCCGGTGACTGCATGATGGTGGCCGCGCACGTGTGGGACACCCTCGGCGCCCAGAGCGTCGGGTTCACCGGGGCGCTGATCACCCGGCACGGTAACGCACCGTTACCGGTGAGCGGCCTGCCGCAGCCGAACATCGTCGCCGGCGACCTCCGTGAGCTGGCCGAGCGCCTAACCCGAACCGAAGGGACCGCCGACAGTGGCAATAGCTAGCGAACGAGACTTCGACGTCGTCGTTCTCGGCGCCGGCCCGATCGGGCAAAACGCCGCCGAACGCGCCCGCGCCGCGGGCCTGCGCGTCGGCATGGTCGAGCGCGAGCTCGTCGGGGGCGAGTGCTCCTACTGGGCGTGCGTGCCCAGTAAAGCGCTGCTGCGTCCCGTCATTGCCGTCGCCGATGCGCGACGCATCGACGGTGCTCGGGAAGCGATCACCGGCACCATCAGCGCCGAGGGGGTCTTCGGCCGCCGCAACCGGTATGTCACCGACTGGGATGACAGCGGCCAGGCGGACTGGGTGAGCGGAATCGGCGCGACGTTGGTACGTGGTCACGGAAGGTTGGACGGCCCCCGCAGAGTCGTCGTCACCACCGGCGACGACGAGCGTGTCGCGCTGACCGCGCGGCATGCGGTGGTCGTATGCACCGGAAGCCGTCCCGCCCTGCCCGATCTGCCCGGAATGACCGAGACCAAGCCGTGGACCAACCGGCGCGCCACCGACAGCAGCGAGGTCCCGCAGCGGCTGGCCGTCGTGGGCGCCGGCGGTGTCGGCGTCGAAATGGCCACGGCCTGGCAAGGATTGGGATCCCAAGTGACCCTCCTGTCCCGGGGGTCGGGGCTGTTGCCGCGCATGGAACCCTTCGTGGGCGAGCTGATCGGCCGCGGGCTCATCGACGCCGGCGTCGATGTGCGGGTGGGCGTGTCGGTGCGCGCGCTGCGGCGCCTGGACGACACCAGCGTGGTCCTCGAACTGGACGATGGCAGCGAGCTGACGGTGAATGAGGTGCTGTTCGCCACCGGCCGGGCGCCGCTGACCGACGATATCGGCTTGGAGACAGTGGGATTGGAGCCCGGCAGCTGGCTCGAGGTGGACGACACCTGCCTGGTCCGCGGCGCCGTCGAGGACGGCTGGCTCTACGCCGCCGGCGACGTCAACCACCGCGCCCTGCTCACGCACCAAGGCAAATATCAGGGCCGGATCGCCGGTGCGGCCATCGGCGCACGCGCAGCCGGGAAACCGTTGGACACCAACCCATGGGGGGCACACGCGACCACCGCCGACCACTACGCGGTGCCGCAAGCCTTCTTCACCGACCCCGAGGCCGCCGCCGTCGGGCTGACAGCTCAGCAAGCCAAGGACGCCCGATACCGTGTCCGGGTCGCCGACATCGAGATCGGGGACGTGGTGATGGGAGCGAAGCTCTACGCCGACGGCTATACCGGCCGCGCCCGGATGGTCGTCGACCAAGAGAGCGGGCGACTCCTCGGCGTCACGATGGTCGGTCCGGGCGTGACCGAGTTGTTGCACTCGGCCACCATCGCCGTCGCCGGCCACGTTACCGTCGACCGCCTGTGGCACGCCGTGCCGTGCTTCCCGACCATCAGCGAGCTGTGGCTGAGGCTGCTCGAAGCGTATCGCGATGGATCGGACCATAATTGACCCATGGCCAGCTCCGACGGATTCCATCCCGACTTCGAGGACACGGCAACGCCGGTCGCCCGCAACCGGGTGCGCCACATCAAGGCGTCGGAGATCAGTCCGGACACCGCGCAGTCGGAGGGCCTGCGGCGCTTCGCCGCGCTGTCCGGCGGGTCGGTCGGTGCGGAGAAGCTCTGGATGGGTGAGACCCACGCGTCGCCGAAATCCGCGTCGGACAACCATCACCACGGTGACTCGGAGACCGCAATCTATGTACGAAGCGGCAACCCGGAGTTCGTCTTTCATGACGGCACCCAAGAGGTCCGCATCGCCACCGAACCCGGCGACTACGTCTTCATTCCGCCGTATCTGCCGCACCGGGAAGAAAACCCCGACCCCGACACCACGGCAGAGGTCGTGATTGCCCGCAGCACCCAGGAAGCGATCGTGATCAAGCTGCCCGCGCTGTATCCGCTGGAAGGCCCCCCGTAGGCGGTCGGCTGGTCGCTCAGCGAATTCTCACCAGATTCTTCGGTGCCACATCGCTTGGCTCCAAGCATCCGCAAAGTCATCGACGACACCATAGGTCTATGGCGAACGAGCAGATGTGCGCGAACCTTGTCGAACGTTATCTGCGCACCCGCGGGCGGCGGTATTTCCGCGGGCATCACGATGGCGAATACTTTTTCGTCACCGGCGCTCCGCGACGGTTGCACGTTCATTTCGAAGTCTCACCCGCACACGACGACGTGCTGATCATTCGGGTCACTCCCGGCTGCTACTTCCCGGCCGCCGACCGTCCCTGGCTGACGCACTTCGCCGACAAGTGGAACCGCCAGGATCGCCACGTCACGGCGATCGTGCACGGCTCGTCCGATCCACAGCGCATCGGCGTGGTGGCCCGCAAGTCGCAATGGATCCGAAGCGCAGTCTCCTTCGCCGACTTCGCGTCGTTCGTCGACCTGGCGATCGCGGATGCCACCGAGCTGTTCGAGGAGCTGGACCCCGCCATAGACGTGGCAGGCGTGGCGTCCGCGGACGGGCCGCTGCTGCCTCACGCCGTCTGAGGCGCTAAGTACCGCTCGCGTCGGGGCGCGGCTCACCCAGCTCGGCCCGGATGGCGCCCCACGGGTCGGCGTAAGGTCCCGGCGTATCCCGATAGGCCGCACGGCTTTTGAGGAAGCGCCGCGCCAGCGGCGAGATCAACCGCATCGGGTAGCGCCGCCACCCCGCGGTGACGCGCATCTCGTCGAGCATGTCCGGCCACGAGTGGTGCTGGAATCGCAGGACTTGTTGGGCGCGAGCGGTATCCATCCAGTCGGTGACGAACCAGTCCTCGTCGCTGTCGGGATCACCCGGGCGTCCCCCGGGCAGGACGTCGACGAGCCCCCGGGCGGCAGCCAGCGCCTTGCCGACCTCGCCCTGCCGAATCCGGTGCGACTGGTCGCCGGCGATCAGCAGGGTCTCACCGGCGACGTCGGCGGTGGTCGCCGCGGCGAACGCGCAGGCGACATCGCGCACGTCGACGGTGTGGATGCGGCCGTCGGTCGGCAGGGCGCTTTCGAAGAACAATGCATCAACGCTGAACGGCATGGCGTCCGGTTCGACGCTGATCACCCCGCCCAGCCGCAAGATGACCCACTCGAGGTCCGAGGCTCGGATGTGGTCTTCGGCCTCGGCTTTGTGCGCGCCGTAGAGATCGGCCGGGTTCATCGGGGAATCGGCGCGCAACACCTCGGCGCTGCGGTGCGGGTTGCGCGCGCCGTACACGGCATTGCTCGACGCCTGAACGAACCGCACCGGATGCGGCCGGTCCTGCGCGGCGCGCAGCAGCGTGCGGGTCGCGTCGACGTTGACGCGGCGCCCGACGGCGGGGCTGCGATAGATCCCCGGCGGGATCACCGCGGCCAGGTGGACGATGGCCGTCGGTGAGGTCGCGGCGAGCAGGCCGTCGACGTCGCCCGGGTCGGTCAGATCGGCCCAGTGCGCCTCGGCGCCGGCCGGCAGCGTCCTCGCGGCTTTGCGCTGGGCGGGGGTGCCCAGGTCCGTCGCGACCACCCGGTGTCCGTCGGCGACCAGCCGGCGCACGGTTTGTGAGCCGACGAGCCCGAATCCCCCGGTGACAAGAACCTTCTCGGACATGACCCCCCGCTGTGCGTTTGCCCCCAGCAAACGAATATGGCATTCTCTTAAATGGAGAGTACCATATGTCACCCACGGTCTGAGGTTTGAGACCGGCGTCACACCGGCAACCAATAGCAAATGGCACGATCACGACAGCGGGGAGCCATGAAGGGCAGCGGCGTGGACGCGGCGGACAATCACGAGACCGCCAAATGGGATCCGGCCTTCACCGAACAGGTCGCCAACGCGCTCGGGCCGGCCATCAAACGGTACTACCGGGCCGAGGTGCGAAACATCGACAACGTCCCGTCGTCGGGTGGAGCGCTGGTGGTCTCCAACCACTCCGGCGGCATGCTGACACCGGACGTGTTGATCTTCTCCCCGGCCTTCTACGAGAGGTTCGGCTACGACCGCCCCGTCTACACGCTGGGTCACTACGGGCTGTTCATGGGGCCGTTGGACGGCTGGCTGCGCCGCCTCGGGGTGATCGAGGCCAGCCGCGAAAACGCCGCCGCCGCTTTGCATTCCGGCGCGGTGGTGCTGGTGTTTCCCGGCGGCGACTACGACTCGTACCGGCCGACCTTCAGCGCCAACACCGTCGACTTCAACGGCCGCACCGGCTACGTGCGGACCGCGATCGAAGCCGGCGTGCCGATCGTGCCGACCGTGTCGATCGGCGCCCAGGAGACTCAGCTGTTCTTGACCCGGGGCAACTGGCTCGCCCGCAAGCTGGGGTTAACCAAGGCCCGGATGGACATCCTGCCGATCAGCGTCGGGTTCCCGTTCGGGCTGAGCATGATCTTCCCGCCCAACCTGCCGCTGCCGGCAAAGATCGTCACCGAGGTGCTCGAGCCGATCGACGTCACCGCGCGCTTCGGCGACGATCCCGACGTCGACGAGGTCGACGCCCACGTCCGCGCCGTCATGGAGGCCGCACTGCAGCGGTTGGCCGCGCAGCGCCGGTTTCCGATCCTGGGCTGACGATGCGGCCAATCCGAGCCGACGGCCGGCACCCTGCGGCATAGTGGTTGACCTGGGCGCGTCGGCAGGGCGAGGTGACGTGTGAAAAGACTCAACGGCATGGACGCCATGCTGCTCTACAGCGAGACGCCCAACCTGCACACGCACACGCTCAAGGTGGCGGTCATCGACCCCGCCGACTGTGCCGACGAGTTCGATTTCGACGCTTTTCGCCATCACCTGCGCCGGCGGCTTCATCTGCTGGAACCGTTGCGCTACAAGCTCGTTGACATCCCGTGGCACCTGCATCATCCGATGTGGCAGGAGAATTGCGAGGTCGACCTGGACTACCACCTCCGTCGCGTCCGGGTGCCCGCGCCGGGCGGGCGCCGCGAACTCGACCGGGTCATCGGCGAGGTGGCGTCCACTCCCCTGGACCGCAGCCGGCCGCTGTGGGAGTTTCATTTCGCCGAGGGACTCGCCGACGGTCGGTTCGCCTTGATCGGCAAGGTGCACCACGCGTTGGCGGACGGCGTCGCCTCGGTCAACCTGTTGGCGCGCGCCATGGATCTGCGCGACGGGCGGACCGACGAGCGCGACAACGACGAAGCCGGCGTCACGGCTTCTGACGCCGAACTGCTGCGCGCGGCCGCGCGCGACCACGTCCGGCAGCTCGCGCAACTGCCACGGCTGCTCAAAGACGCGGCCGTCGGGCTGGCGCGGGTGCGGCGTCGTTCCCGGGAGCGCGGAGAACACCCCGACCTGGCCGAGGCTTTCGACGCGCCACCGACGTTCCTCAACCATGTCGTCTCACCCCGGCGGTGGTTCGCCAGCACGTCGTTACCGCTGCCGCAGGCCAAGGCGACGGCAAAAGCGTTGGGCGTCACCATGACCGATCTGGTGCTGGCGACGGCGGCGGGCGGGTTGAGGACACTCTTGCTGGCGTATGACGGCGCGGCCGAGCGCCCGATCATCGCGTCGGTGCCGACGGCCACCGACAAATCGGACAGGATCACCGGCAACGAGATCAGCGGGCTGATGATTTCGCTGCCGGTGCATGTCGACAACCCGATCGAACGGGCCCGGTTGATCTCGGTGGCCACCCGGATCGCCAAGGAAGATCACGAGATCCTCGGTCCGCAGCTTTACGGGAAGATGATGGCCTACCTGCCGACCGCGTTCGCCCCGGCCGCATTTCGGTGGCTGGGCCTGCGCGACATGCCCAACAAGCTGATGAACGTCGCCGTATCCAGCGTGGTCGGACCGCGCGAACGCGGCCACTTCGGCGGCGCGGCCGTCAGCGAGATCTATTCCACCGGCGTGCTGTCTCCCGGCGCCCCGGTCAACATCACCGTGTGGAGCTACGTCGACCGGCTCGGCGTCGCCGTGCTCACCGACGACCAGACGTTCGACGACCCGCATGAAGCGACGGACGCCATCAGCGCCGCCTTCGACGAATTACGCGCCGCCGCAGGCGTTTCCGATCAGCCGGCCAGCACCCCGTCCAGCACCGAATAGAACAGGCCCAGGCCGTCGTCGGAGGGCCCGGTCAGCGCCTCGATGGCATGCTCGGGATGCGGCATCAGCCCCACCACGCGGCCGTCGGCGGAGCTGACGCCGGCGATATCGTGTTGGGAACCGTTGGCGTTCTCGTGATAGCGGAACACCACCCGACCCTCGCCCTCGAGCTCCTCGAGCACCTCGGTGGGTGCCACGTAGCGGCCCTCACCGGACTTCAGCGGCACCAGCAGATCGGCCTCCGGTTCGAAACGCGACGTCCACGCCGTCGACGTCGACGCCACCCGCAGCCACACGTCGCGGCAGATGAAGTGCAAACCCACGTTGCGGGTCAGGGCGCCGGGCAGCAGGCCGGCCTCGCAGAGCACCTGAAAACCGTTGCAGATGCCCAAGACCGGCATGCCGCGCCGCGCGGCGTCCACCACTTCGGTCATCACCGGGGCGAACCTGGCGATCGCACCGGCCCGCAGGTAGTCGCCGTAGGAGAAGCCGCCGGGCACCACCACGGCGTCGACGCTTTTCAGGTCGGCGTCGGCGTGCCACAGGTTGACCGGTTCCGCACCGACACGCCGCGCCGCCCGGGCGGCGTCCACGTCGTCGAGCGTGCCGGGAAACGTGATGATCCCGATCCGTGCCGTCACGGCGTCTCCCGGCTGATCGTCCAGTCCTCGATCACGGTGTTCGCCAACAGCGATTCCGCGATCTCGGCCAGTGCCGAGTCGTCCACGCTGTCGTCCACTTCGAGCTCAAACCTCTTGCCCTGCCGCACATCCGATATCCCCGGGTGGCCGAGGCGGCCCAGCGCGCCGACAATCGCCTGACCCTGCGGGTCCAGAATCTCCGCTTTGGGCATCACGCTCACGATCACCCGGGCCACCGGCGCTCCTCCTCAGTTGGGGTTTTCGCCGCCAACTCTACCGGCGAAACCGCAGCTCGCTGTCACGGGCACGAGGCGATGTAGGCCTCACACAGCGGCGCGCTCATGGCGCCCAGCACCGGGTCGTCGGCCATCACCGGCCACGGCGACTGCGGCGGCGCCGAGGACCAGAGGGTGACCTCGCTGATCGTGCTGCTGGCCGGGTGCGCGAAAAGGTACGTGTGCATCACCACCGGGCCGCTGATCACGGCGGCCATGCGGTTGGTTTCGTCGCTGGTCAGCGACGGCGATTGCAGCGGCGCGCGCTGCTGGCAACTCCGCAGCGCGGCGACGGCGTTGTTGAACGCCCCCGTCGCGATCTCGCCACCGCGGGCCGTGTCGCCGCGCCAGTGCAGGACCTGGGCCTGCAACTGCCACTGGCCCTCCGGATGCTGGACCGTCGAGCGGGCCGAAACCGCCGAGTCGCGCGGGTCGCGGGGGGTCGCCGGCGTGGCGCACAGCTCCTCGAACCGGAAACGGGGGCCGGGCGCCGAGCCGGTCGTCTGGACGGCCTGACCGGCGAGCGCGGGCCAGTGGTACACCGCGTCCAGGGGCACCGCGTGCTGATCGATCCACG
Source organism: Mycobacterium marseillense (assembly GCF_010731675.1). NCBI lineage: Bacteria > Bacillati > Actinomycetota > Actinomycetes > Mycobacteriales > Mycobacteriaceae > Mycobacterium > Mycobacterium marseillense. The sequence continues at coordinate 4,498,740 of NZ_AP022584.1, read as the reverse complement.
CGGTGTTCGGGATCCGGTCGCACATGCCGGGGCAAGTCTCGGGCTCGCCGTGCGCAGGGACGACGACGAACAGGGCAACCGCGAAGCTGCCGGCGACCAGCATCGTGGCCAGGATCACGCGCAGCGGCAGCTTGTCCATCAAGGCACAATCGTAGATATGCAACTGACGCATTTCGGTCATTCGTGCCTACTCGCCGAGTTCGACCAGACACGCGTGCTGTTTGATCCCGGTACCTTCGCCCATGGTTTCGAGGGAATCACGGGCTTAACCGCCATCTTGATCACTCATCAACACCCTGACCACGTCGATGGCAAACGGCTGCCGGCACTGCTCGAGAGTAACCCGGATGCCGCGCTGTATGCCGACCCGCAGACCACGGCGCAACTGGGCGAGCCCTGCCGCGAGGTACATGTCGGCGACGAGCTGCAGATCGGTGAGCTGACCGTGCGCGCCGTGGGCGGAAAGCATGCCGTCATCCACCCGGAAATCCCTGTGATCGAGAACATTTCGTTTCTGGTCGGCGACGCCGAGCATCGCGCCCGGTTGATGCATCCCGGCGACGCGCTGTTCGTGCCCGACGAGCCGGTGGACGTCTTGGCCACCCCGGCGGCCGCCCCGTGGATGAAGGTCTCCGAAGCGGTCGACTACCTGCGCGCGGTGGCGCCCGCGCGCGCTGTCCCCATACACCAGGGCATCATCGCCCCGGATGCGCGCGGCATCTACTACGGGCGGCTCACCGAGATGACCAGCACCGACTTCCAGGTGCTCCCCGAAGAGGACGCCGTCACCTTCTAGCGCGAGCAGACGCAAAGCCCCCGCACGCTCGGCGTGTCGGGGGCTTTTGCGTCTGCTCGGCCAACTAGGTGATGTCGTCGGCGGCGCCGCGGCCGGCGGCGCGGCCCGAGAAGATGCAGCCGCCCAGGAACGTGCCCTCCAGCGCGCGATAGCCATGCACGCCGCCCCCGCCGAACCCGGCCGCCTCGCCGGCAGCATAGAGCCCGGTCAGCGGCGTGCCGTCGGACGTCAACACCCGTGCGGCAAGGTCGGTTTCGATGCCGCCCAGCGTCTTTCGCGTCAAGATGTGCAACTTGACCGCGATCATGGGGCCGGCTTTCGGATCGGTCAACCGGTGCGGCACCACGACCCGGCCCAGCCGATCGCCCAGATAGCCGCGGGCGGCGCGGATCGCGGTGATCTGGCCGTCCTTGCTGAACCGGTTGGCCACCTCGCGGTCGCGGGCGGTGACCTCGGCCTCCACCGTGGCGTAGTCCAGCGGCTGCACATCGGGCAGCTTGTTCATCGCGGTCACCAGGTCGCGCAACGAATCCGCGCTGACGAAGTCCACGCCGCGATCGACGAACGCCTGCACCGGCCCCGGCGGCCCGGAGCGGGCACGGTTCCGCAGCAGCTCGCGCACGCTCTGTCCGGTCAGATCGGGATTCTGCTCCTGCCCGGAAAGCGCGAACTCCTTCTCAATGATCTTGGCGTTCAACACAAACCACGTGTAGTCGAACCCGGATTTGGTGATGTACTCCAGGGTGCCGAGGGTGTCGAAACCGGGATAGAGGGGAACCGGCAACCGCTTGCCGTTCGCGTCCAGCCACAGTGACGACGGACCTGGGATGATGCGAATCCCGTGCAGCGGCCAGATCGGGTCGTAGTTGGTGATGCCCTCGGTGTAGTGCCACATCCGGTCCGGGTTGATCACCCGTGCGCCGGCCTTTTGCGTGATGGCGATCATCCGGCCGTCGACGTGCGCGGGCACGCCGCTGAGCAATTGCTCGGGCACGCGGCCCATCCGCTTCGGCCAGTTCTTGCGCACCAACTCGTGGTTGGCGCCGATGCCACCACTCGTCACGATCACCGCAGACGCACGAAACTCGAACTCGCCGACCGCGTTTCGTGACGACGCGACTCCGCGCGGCGCGGGCGAGGACTCCAGCACGGTCCCCCGGACGCCCGTCACCGCGTCGCCCTCGACGATCAACTCGTCGACCTGATGCCGGTGCGCGAAGCGCACCGTGGAGCGGTGCCGCAATTGGCGGGCAAAGATCTCGACCAGCGCGGGCCCGGTACCCCAGGTGATGTGGAAGCGGGGCACCGAATTGCCGTGCCCCTGCGCGTCATACCCGCCGCGCTCGGCCCAGCCCACCAGCGGGAAAAGCTTGAGCCCCCGCGAACGCAGCCAGCTGCGCTTCTCCCCCGCTGCGAAATCGACGTAGGCATGGGCCCATTGGCGCGGCCAGTAGTCCTCGGGCCGGTCGAACGCCGCCGTACCGAGCCAGTCCTGCAGCGCAAGCTCGTGGCTGTCGCGGATTCCCAACCGGCGCTGCTCGGGGCTGTCGACGAAGAACAGACCGCCGAAGGACCAGAACGCCTGCCCGCCGAGGTTGGCGCTGTTCTCCTGGTCGAGGATCAGCACCCGCAAGCCGCGATCCACGAGTTCGCAGGCGGCGACCAGGCCGGACAGTCCGGCCCCGACGACGATGACATCAGCGCCGAACCCCGCACCCGAAGAATCGCTCATGTCGGTCCAGGGTAATGCCCCGGACAGCAGCTCAGGCAGGCGATTGGTCAGGCGGCGTCAAGCACGGCCTTGTCGTGACGCCAGCGGTACACCGTCGGTGTGCAGTCGTGCATCAACGCCAGGTCGACCGCGTCCAGCATCGCCTGCAGCGGCCCGGGTTTGCGGAGGTGCCGCGCGGCGACCGCCACCCGCACGATGCCGTCGCGCCGGGCGATCCGCTCGGCGGACAGCACGACCGTGCGACACCACCACGGCTCGGCGAGAACACCCTCGCCGATGCCGAGGACCCGTGCCCGCACGGTGGTGTGCCGCACCAGATCGGTGATCCCATGTAGATCGGCCAGCATGCGAAATCCGTTGCTCGGCAATGCTTTGACGACACCCGGCGAGACCACGCAGCTGGGCGCCGCGAACAGCCGGGTGCGCAACCCGAGGTGCTCGAGAACCCGGTCGGCGGCCATCAACCGCAGATTGGCCTCATGCGCCCGCAAGATCGCGAATTCACCGCGACGCTTCCTGGTGAGCGCATCGTCGTAGCCGTGCAACACGATCGCGTCGCCGCCGGCACGACGCGCGGTCAGCCAGTCAACGGTTTTCGGGTCGCTGTCGAGCCGGTAGTCCCCGGACAGGCGGGGAGCCACGAGCAGCGAAACCGGTACCTTGCGGGCGTCCATTTGTGCGCAGAACGCCTCCACGTCGGGCAGGGTGCGTTCACCGATCCCCGACACCGAGACGATCAATTTTCCAGACACACCAGCAGTTTGCCGACCGCACGTGTCGAAACGGTGAAGGACACGCAGACAGCAGGCGTATATGCGCTCACCCAAGCGAGATAACTGATTTGGGCGACCGGCATATCGGGGCGGTCCAGCAAACGGCCGCCGCCGCGGGGGGACACGATCTGTTCGATATGCTAAGCAACGCCATGGACGAGGCCTCCTACGCAGCGGCCAAAGGGCCGCTGCCCCAAGCCACCGCCGGGCAGTCGGACGCCGACGAACGGGAGTATCCCGACAAGTTGAACGCCGCGCTGTTGCGGATCTCCGGCGTGTGCATCTTGGCCACGGTGATGGCGATCCTGGATGTCACGGTGGTCAGCGTCGCGCAGCGCACGTTTATCGACCAGTTCGCGTCCTCTCAGGCGGTCGTGGCGTGGACGATGACCGGCTACACGCTCGCCCTGGCGACCGTGATCCCGATAACCGGCTGGGCCGCCGACCGGTTCGGCACCAAGCGGCTCTTCATGGGCTCCGTGCTGGCCTTCATGCTGGGCTCCCTGCTGTGCGCGATTGCCGCAAACATCCTGCAGCTCATCATCTTTCGGGTGGTGCAAGGTGTCGGCGGCGGCATGCTGTTGCCGTTGGGATTCATGATCTTGACCCGTGAGGCCGGCCCCGGGCGGCTCGGGCGTTTGATGTCGATCCTGAGCATCCCGATGCTGCTCGCCCCGATCGGTGGGCCGATCCTGGGCGGTTGGCTGATCGACACGTCGAGCTGGCGGTGGATCTTCCTGATCAACCTGCCGATCGGAGTGCTCACCGTTGTCCTCGCGGCGATCGTGTTCCCCCGGGATCGTCCGGCCCGGTCGGAAACGTTCGACGCCGTGGGCGTGCTGCTGCTCTCGCCCGGCCTGGCCATGTTCCTGTTCGCGGTGTCGTCCATCCCGGGCCGCGGCACCGTGGCCGACCGCCACGTGGTGATCCCGGCGACGATCGGGCTGGCACTGATCGCGGGGTTCGTCGCGCACGCCTGGCGTCACGTCGATCACCCGCTGATAGATCTGCGGTTGTTTCGCAATCCGGTGCTGACCCACGCCAACGTGACGATGCTGGTCTTCGCGACCGCCTTTTTCGGCGCCGGCCTGCTGCTTCCCAGCTACTTCCAGCAGGTGCTGCACCAGACGCCGATGCAGGCGGGCGTGCACCTGATCCCCCAGGGCCTCGGCGCCATGCTGACCATGCGGCTGACCGGGCCGCTGGTCGACCGGCAGGGGCCGGGCAAAATCGTGCTGGTCGGCATCGCGCTGATCACGGCCGGTCTGGGAGCGTTCGCGTTCGGGGTGGCCAGGCAGGCCCACTATCTACCTGTGCTGCTGGTGGCGCTGGCGGTCACGGGCCTGGGCATGGGCTGCACGATGATGCCGTTGTCCGTCGCGGCGGTGCAGGCGCTGGCCCCGCACCAGATCGCCCGGGGGACGACCTTGATGAGCGTCAGCCATCAGGTGGGCGGCTCGATGGGGACCGCGCTGATGTCGATGATCCTGACCAATCAGTTCAATCGGAGCCAAAATGTCGTCGCGGCAAATAAGGTTGCTGCCCTGCACCAGAGAGCGGCCGTCGACGGCGTGCCGGTGGACCAATCCGCAATACCCCAGCAGGCCCTCGTCCCGGGCTTTTGGGCGAATGTGGTGCACGATCTTTCCCACGCGTATACCGCGGTATTCGTGATTGCCGTCGTGCTGGTGGTTTTCACAGTCATTCCGGCGTCTTTTTTGCCGAAAAAGCCGGCAAGCGAAACTGCCGGCGAATAATACATTGCTCCTGCTCGACGACATCGCGCCGATTTATCGCTTTAACGGCCGTCCGCGCCGCTTCTGCGCGGCACGAATTACACGGATGGGAATAGCCGCGAATACGCGTAAAAACGCCTCAGCACGGCTAGCCGTATAGATATGCTCAGCGGCGCCATGGAGAACACCCGTTCCGCATCTTCCACCGTCCCGTTGCCCACCGCCCCGGGACCAACGCGGCATCCGGACGACTACCCGGACAAACTCGACGCAGCCCTGTTCCGGATCGCGGGTGTCTGCGGCCTGGCCTGCATCATGGCCGTCCTGGACAGCACCGTCGTCGCCGTCGCGCAGCGGACCTTCATCGAGCAGTTCGGCTCGACTCAGGCCATTGTCTCCTGGACCATCGCCGGCTACATGCTCGCGTTTGCGACCGTGATCCCGATCACCGGATGGGCGGCGGACCGGTTCGGCACCAAACGCCTGTTCATGGGGTCAGTCCTGATCTTCACGCTCGGGTCGCTGCTGTGCGCGGTCGCGCCAAACATTCTGCTGCTCATTCTGTTTCGGGTGGTGCAAGGGGTGGGCGGCGGCATGCTGTTGCCGCTCAGCTTTGTCATCTTGACGCGTGAGGCCGGACCCAAACGGGTCGGTCGCCTCATGGCGGTGGGCGGAATCCCGATCCTTCTCGGCCCCATCGGCGGGCCCATCCTCGGGGGCTGGCTGATCGGTGCCTACGGCTGGAAATGGATCTTCCTGATCAACGTGCCGATCGGACTGACCGCATTCGCGCTGGCGGCGGTCATGTTCGCTAAAGATCGCCCCGCCCCATCGGAGGCGCTCGACATCACCGGGGCGCTGCTGCTCTCCCCGGGCGTGGCGATCTTCCTGTGCGGGGTGTGCTCCATTCCGGGTCGGCACACGATCACCGACCCCTACGTGCTGGGGCCGGCACTGCTCGGCCTGGCATTGATCGCCGCGTTCATCGTGCATGCCTGGCATCGCACCGATCACCCGCTCATCGACCTGCGGCTTTTCCGCAACCCCGTGGTGACCCAGGTCAACGTGACGATGCTGGTGTTCGGGGCCGCCTCGGTCGGCGTCGGCCTGCTGGTCCCGAGTTACTTTCAGATCTTCAGCCACGAGACGCCGATGCAGTCCGGGCTGCACATGCTGCCGATCGGGATCGGTGCCGTGTTGACCATGCCGATCGGCGGGGCCTTCATGGACAAACACGGTCCCGGCAACATCGTGCTGATCGGTCTGCCCCTGATGGCGGCGGGTCTGGGCGTGTTCACCTACGGCGTCGCCACGCAGGCCGAGTACTCGCCGGTCTTGGTGTCCGGGCTCGCGATCATGGGCCTCGGTGCCGGCTTGACCACCACGCCACTGTCCGCGGCGCTCATGCAGTCGCTGACGCCGCGCCAGGTGGCCCGCGGGACGACCTTGATCACCGTGAATCAGCAGGTGGGCGGGTCGATCGGGGCCTCCCTCCTGGCGGTGATCCTGACCAATCAGTTCAACCGCAACGAGGCCCTGATGGCGGCGAACGAAATGGCCGGGGTGCGCCCGGGCGCCGGCAAGCGGGGCGTCGACCCCTCGGCCCTCCCGGGACAGACGATGACGCCCGATCTGGCCAGCCACGTGTCACACCACCTGGCGCACGCCTATACGACGGTATTCGTGCTGGCGGTCGTGTTGGTGGCGTTCACCATCATCCCGGCCTCGTTCCTGCCCCGGAAGCTGACGACCCCACCTGTCGAGGATTAGTCGCACGGGCCCGTGGGTTGTCGTTGAACTAGCGTGCCCCGCCGCCGTGACGCTCGCCGTCGGCGGTGGCTAACAGCCACGCATACTGGAACGCCGCTTCCTCCCACCCCTTGTAGCGGCCGCTGACGCCGCCGTGTCCGGCGTTCATCTGGGTCTTCAACAGGACCGGGCTGCCGTTCGCGTTGACGTGCCGCAGCGCGGCAACCCATTTCGCGGGTTCCACGTAGTAGACCCGCGTGTCGTTGATCGACGTCATCGCCAGGATCGCCGGGTATCGCTTGGCCTCGACGTTCTCATACGGGGAATAGGACTTCATGTAGGAGTAGACCTCCTTGTCCGCCAGCGGGTTTCCCCATTCGTCCCATTCGGTGACGGTCAGCGGCAACGAGGGATCCAAGATGGTGGTCAACGGGTCGACGAACGGAACCTGCGCGAGGATCCCGGCAAAAAGCTCCGGCGCAAGGTTGGCCACCGCTCCCATCAGCAGACCGCCGGCACTGCCCCCCAGTGCCACGAGCTGGTGCGGGCGAGTCATTCCGGAATCCACCAAATGCCTTGCCACCGCGACGAAGTCGGTGAACGTGTTCTTCTTGTTCAACAGCTTGCCGTGCTCATACCACAGCCGGCCCATCTCACCGCCGCCGCGGACGTGGGCGATCGCGAACACCATTCCCCGATCCAAGAGCGACAACCGGGCGATGGAAAAACTCGGATCGGTGCAGATCTCGTAGGCGCCGTAGCCGTAAACCAGTGCCGGCGCCGGCAATTCGATCCCCGCACGGTGCACGACCGAGACCGGGATCCGGGCGCCGTCCTCGGCGACCGCCCAGTCGCGACGCTCGACGTAGTCTTGCGGACGGTAATCGCCGAGCACGGGCTGCTCGCGCAGCAGGGTGCGTTCGCCGGTGACGAAGTCGATGTCGTAGACCCGCGCCGGGATGACGAGCGACCCCGCCCGGATCCGCAGCCTGGGTGCATCCCAATTCGGGTTGCCGGCCGGACCGGCCGACATCAGTTCGGAGTCGAACGAAACCTCTTCGGGTTCGGCATATGTGCCGTCGGAGTTGATGCGCCACAGCTGAAGCCGCGGCAGCGCCTCGCGCCGATAGCTGACCACGAGGTGCGCGGCGAAGGCGTCCACGCCGTCGAGGCGGACATCGTCGCGGTGCGGGATCAGCGTGCGCTGCTGGGTGGGATCGTCGACCGGCGCCTCGGTCAGCGTGAAGTTGACCGCGCCGTCGTTGTGCAGGATCAAGAACCGGTCCTGCCCACCGACGACCGCATGCTCGACCGAATACTCGACACCTTCGCGCCGCGGTAGCACGACGGTGAACTCTCCCCGCGGATCGGCGGCGTCGGCGTAGCGGAATTCGGACGTGATCGAGGAACCCGAGGCGATGAAGACGTAGGCCTCGCTGCGGGTGAGCCCCACGCCCAGCCAGAACTTTTCGTCGGCTTCGTGATAGACCAGCTCCGATTCCTCGCCGGAGCCCACCCGATACCGCCACACCTTGTCGGGGCGATGGGCCGCATCCAGGGTGAGGTAGTACACGGTGCGGTTGTCGGCGGCCCAAGTCGCACCCGCCCCGATGTCGGCGATTTCGTCCGGATACAGATCGCCGGTGCGTAAATCCTTGAACCGCAACGTATAGCGCTCATCACCAAGCGTGTCGACAGAGTACGCCAGGAGGTTTCCGTCGAGGCTGACGGTTGCGGCGCCCAGGGAGAAGAATTCGTGGCCCTCGGCTTCGACGTTCGAATCGAGCAAGACTTGTTCGCCGGGAATGTCGGTGTTCTCGTCCAGGGTCGGCGGGTCCCAGTCGTCGGGATCGCCGACTGGGCAACGGCACTGGACCCGATACTGCTTGCCCTCGAACGTGCGGGCGTAATACCACCACCGGCCCTGCCGCGTCGGCACCGACAGGTCGGTTTCCTTGGTGCGCGCCTTGATCTCGTCGAAGATCTGTTGCCGCAACGGCTCGAGGTGCGCGGTCATCTCATCGACGTAGCTGTTTTCCGCCTCGAGGTAGGCGATGACGTCGGGGTGCGTCTTTTCGCGCAGCCACTCGTAGGGGTCGACGAAGACGTCGCCGTGGTGCTCGCGCCGGCTGTCCACCCGCTTGGCCACGGGTGGCACGGGCCCGGCAAGGTTCGGCTCGCTCATGCGGCGGGGCCGATCCAGTCGCCGAAGCTCAGGCCGGAAATACGTTCGTAGGCATCGATATAGCGGCCGCGAGTCGCCTCGATGATGTCGTGCGGGAGGGGCGGCGGGGGTTGCGTGCCGTGGCGGTCCCAGCCGGACTCGGGGCCGGTGAGCCAGTTGCGGACAAATTGTTTGTCGAAGCTGTTCTGGACGACGCCGACTTGGTACTCGGCGGCCGGCCAGTACCGTGACGAATCGGGGGTGAAGACCTCGTCGGCGAGCAGCAGGTTGCCGTCGCGGTCGGTGCCGAATTCGAACTTGGTGTCGGCGATGATGATCCCTTTCCGCAGCGCATGGTCGGCGGCCTGAACGTAAATCTGCAAGGTGCGATCGCGCAGCTGGTTGGCGCGCACCCCGCCCACCATCTCGATCACCCGGGCAAACGAGACGTTTTCGTCGTGGTCCCCCAGCGCGGCTTTGGTCGCCGGAGTGAACAGCGGTTCGGCGAACCGGCTGGCTTCGACCAGTCCCGGCGGCAAGGTGATGCCGCAGACCTTGCCGGTCGCCTGGTAGTCCAGAAGCCCCGAGCCAGTCAGGTAACCGCGCGCCACGCATTCGACCGGCAGCATCTCCAGCTGCCGCACCACCAGCGCCCGCCCCAGCACCTCGTCGGGGATGCGCGGGTCGTCCGGGGACCCGGCCAAATGGTTCGGCACTTGGGCAAGCTCCGAGATGAGACCGAAGAAGAAGACGCTCATCGCCGTCAGGATGCGGCCCTTGTCCGGGATGGTGCTGTCCAGGACGAAGTCGTACGCCGAGATGCGGTCGGTGGCGACCAGTAGGAGGTGTTCGTCGTCGACGCGATACAGCTCACGGACCTTGCCGCTGGCCAGATGCTGGTAGTCGGACAGTGCAGGCATCCGGTCAGCCTATCGGGCACCTGACGACGCGGCTTGTGCTGGGATCGGGGCTATGACACCGCGGTTTCTGCCCTACTCCACCAGGCCAGGCCGGCTGGCCGCCCAGCTGTTCAGCGACTTCGCCATCGTCGTGTGGACGGCGCTCTGGCTTCTTGTCGGCCTGGCGGTGTACGACGCCATCGCGACCATCGCCGACGCCGGCCGGCAGGTCGAGAGCGGCGCGGACGGCATCGCCGGCAACCTCGCGTCCGCCGGGCACGGCGCCCAGCACATCCCGGTGGTCGGCGACACGGTCAGCAAGCCGCTCAACTCCGCCAGCCAGGCCGCACTGGACGTCGCGGCCGCGGGCCACGATCTGGACAGCGCGGCGAGCTGGCTCGCGGTGCTGCTGGCGATGGCGGTCGTGGCGCTCCCGATCCTCGTCGCGGTGATCCCATGGTTATTCCTGCGGGTTCGATTCTTTCGGCGCAAGCTGACGGTGACCGCATTGGCCGCAACCCCGGCCGGGGCGCAGTTGCTCGCGCTGCGCGCGCTGACCAACCGCCCGCCGCGCAAGTTGATCGCCGTCAGCGCGGACCCGGTCGGCGGATGGCGTCGTGAGGACCCGGGCACCATCGGGGCCCTGGCCGCGCTCGAGCTACGCGCGGCGGGTATCGCGATCCGCGGGGCTTAACAGCAGCGCACGCGACAGGAAAAGCAGCCCCGCCAAGACCACAATGAGCCAGGCGGCCAACGCATCCCAGAAGAACACCAGCGAGACGGTGAACAGGAACCGCTGGCCGATCTCGCGCGCCATGGCAAAACTCGCCGCGGAGTACATGCCCAGCGGGAACACGAACGCCCACCACGCACCGGCGAATCGAAGCATGTTCGGATGCCGCCGGATGCGGTGCAGCGCGAAGTAGACCAGCGGCGGGATCCACAGGGTGGCGGTCACCCAGGTCACGATGGTGACCACGCGCACCGGGCCGGCGAGCCATGCGGGAGCCACGGCGTGGATGTTGTCACCGGCCAGCGTCGCAATCGCCATGCCGCCCATCAGGATCCAGGTATCCGGTTCGAAGCCGTCGCGGTCCTGTCGCTCGTTGACCACGCGCCACATGGTCAGCCAGGTCATCAGTCCGTAGATGCACAGCGCCGCCACCCAGGCGGCCACGGCCACCACGAGCCACCAGTGATGACCGGTGTGACGGGCCTGCCCGGCGATCACGATCGCCAGACCCGACGTCCCGACGCTGCCCAGCTGCCAGGCACCGTGGGCACGGTCGCGCAGCTCGGACCAGCGGTGCGCCAACATATTTCGTGTGCTGAGCAGGATCAGCACCAGCCAGGAGGCGAGCCCGACCACACCGAGCACCCGCGCCACCCACACATTCGACGACAGGCGCGTGTCGATCACCGCACACGCGGCCACGAAGGTGATCATCCGCAGGGTGACGTCGGGATCGGTCAGATCCCAGCGCAGCTTCTGCCCGGTGGCACAGCCCTTCGCGACGACGAGGGCGACCAGGAAGACCAGACCCAACGTGGCGATGACGCCCATCGTGTCGCTGATCAACCGGTATCCATGATTTTTCGCACCGATCGACAAGATGCCCGTTGCCATCACCGCAGCGAACACATCGGGTGAGGGCTCGATATCTGCGTAGCGGATCGTCACTGGTCTTCGCGTAGCTCCACGACGAGGTGCCGGATGCCGGTATGCCGGTTGCTGCGGGCCCATTCGACCGGCCGGACCACCTTCACCGCACCGAACCGGGAGAGCAACTCCTCGAACAACACCCGCAGCTCCAGCCGGGCCAGGTTGGCGCCCAGGCAATAGTGCACACCCTGACCGAATCCCAGATGTGGATTGGGTTTCCGGGTGATATCGAACTCGTCGGCGTTGTCGAACACGTTGGCGTCTCGGTTCGCCGAGCCCTCCCAGATCTGTATCTTCTGTCCGGCTTCGATCGGTTGGCCGCCCAGTGTGACGTCGCGGGTGGCGGTGCGCCGCTTCGAGGGCGAGGGCGAGGTCCACCGCACCATCTCCTCCACGGCGGTAGGCAGCTCTCCGAGATCCCCACGCAGAGAACGCAACTGCGCCGGGTGGTGGGCCAGCGCCAGCAACCCGCCCGCGACCGCGTTACGCGTGGTCTCCGCGCCGGCGCTGAACAGCAGGCTGAAGAACAGGTACAGCTCGAGGTCGGAGAGGGCCGATGCGTCGTGCCCGCCCACGTCGTCGAGCATGGCGTTCGCGACGACCGACAGCATGTCGTCGGTAGGGCTCTCACGCTTGGCCGCGATCAACTGTTGGCCGTAGTCATACATGCGCGAGCCGGCCTCTTCGACGGAGAGTTGCGAGAGCGACGCTTTGCGCGAACCGCCGAAGTCGAACTGGGGCTCGATCGCCTCGAACAACCAATGCCGTTCGGATTCGGGAACTCCCAGCAGAATGCAGATCATCTGCATCGGCAACTCGGCGGCGATGTCGACCAGGAAGTCGAAGGGCTCGCCCGGCACCACCGCGTCCAGCAGCCGGCGCGCCCGGCTTCGCAGATCGTCTTCCACCAGACGGATCATCCGTGGCGTCAGCCCGGAGCTGACCAGTCGCCGGATCTGTGAATGCCGCGGGTCGTCCATCATGTTGAGCACCTGCCCGGCGATCGCCAGGTCCTGTAACAGGGTGCCGCCGTAGGGCCGTTCGCCGCCCGTGACCGACGAGTACGTCACCGGATCCTTGAGAACCTCAAGCGTTTCCGCGTACGTGGCGACCGACCAGAAGCCCTCGCCGTCCGGGGTATTGTCGGTCGGTGGGTGCCAGTACACCGGCGCCTCGCGCCGGTGGATGGCGAACAGGTCGTGCGGAAATCCGTCGGCGAAGTTGTCGAGATCGGTGAAGTCGATCTCCGAGAGCGCGCCGGCCAGGGTCACAGGATCGCGCCCGGGGTGTACTTGGCGGCGTCCGGGTAGCGGCTCACCAGCGCGTCCACCGCCGCCGCCACCTCGTCGACCTGGTCACCGGCGGCACCCGTGAAGGCCTTCTTGTCCGCCAGCGCCGCGTCCAGGGCTGCCCGGTCCAGCGGCAGTCGCTCGTCGGCGGCCAACCGATCCAGCAGGTCGGGCTCGGCCCCGCGTTCCCGCATGGCCAGCGCCGTCGCGACGGCGTGTTCGCGGATCACGTGATGCGCGGCCTCGCGTCCCACGCCGGCACGCACCGCGGCGATCAACACCTTGGTGGTGGCCAGGAACGGCAGATAGCGGTCCAGCTCGCGACCGATCACCGCCGGATAGGCGCCGAACTCGTCGAGCACCGTCAAGAAGGTCTCGATTTGCCCGTCGACGGCAAAGAAGCTGTCCGGCAAAGCCACTCGGCGCACCACTGAGCAGAACACGTCGCCCTCGTTCCACTGCGCCCCCGCCAGTTCGGCGGCCATCGAGGCGTAGCCACGCAGCACCACCTGCAAGCCGTTGACCCGTTCGCAGCTGCGGGTGTTCATCTTGTGCGGCATCGCCGAGGAGCCCACCTGACCCGGCGCGAATCCCTCGGTGACCAGCTCATGGCCAGCCATCAGGCGGATGGTGTGCGCCATCGACGACGGTCCCGCGCCCAGCTGCACCAACGCCGAAATCACGTCGTGGTCCAGCGATCTCGGATACACCTGCCCGACGCTGGTCAAAACCGTTGCGAAACCCAAGAACTGGGCGATGCGGCGCTCGAGTTCGGCGAGCTTGGCCGCGTCGCCGTCGAGCAGGTCGAGCATGTCCTGCGACGTGCCCATCGGTCCCTTGATGCCGCGCAATGGATAACGGTCGATCAACTCGCGCAGCCTGGTCAACGCGATCAGCGTCTCCTGTGCCGCCGAAGCGAACCGCTTGCCGAGCGTGGTGGCCTGCGCGGCGACATTGTGGCTGCGTCCGGCCATCACCAGATCGCGATAGGCGACGGCCCGCTCGGCGAGCCGCGCCGCAACCGCCACACCGTGCGCGAAGGCCAGCTCCAGCGAACGCCGGATCTGCAGCTGCTCCACGTTCTCGGTCAGGTCGCGACTGGTCATGCCTTTGTGCACATGCTCGTGACCGGCCAGCGCGTTGAATTCCTCGATGCGGGCCTTGACGTCGTGACGCAGGACGCGCTCACGGTCCGCGATCGAGGCCAGGTCGACGTCCTCGAGCACCCGCTCGTAGTCGGCGATCGCTTCGGGGGGAACTGCGACGCCGAGCTCCGCCTGCGCGCGCAGCACCGCGAGCCACAGCCGCCGCTCCGCGACGATCTTGGCCTCCGGCGACCAGATCGCGACCATCTCGGCACTGGCGTACCGGGCAGCCAGCACGTTCGGAATGCTCACTCGGTCAGCTTAGCCACCGCGAGACTGCAGCTGGCAACGCGTTTCCCGAGTGACGGGTGTCGGTAGCTACACCCTCGCGGCACAATGTGGCGCGTGTACTTCGTCGGCGTCGACCTCGCCTGGGCGGGCCGAAACCCGACCGGCGTCGCCGTCGTCGACTCCGGTGGTGATTTGGTGAGCGTGGGCGCGGTCCGCGACGACGACGAAATCCTGGCCGCGCTTCAGCCCTACGTGCGCGGCGATTGCGTTGTCGCCTTCGACGCACCGCTGGTGGTGAACAACCCCACCGGCCAGCGCCCGGCCGAGACCGCGCTCAACCGCGACTTCCGCGGATTCGAGGCCGGCACCCACCCCTGCAACACCGGAAAGCCCGAATTCGCGCACGGTCCGCGCGGCGGGCGCCTGGCCGCGGCGCTGGGCCTCGATCCGGATCCGTGCTCACCGGCCGGCCGTCGCGCCATCGAGGTCTACCCGCATGCGGCGACCGTCGCACTGTTCCGGCTGGAGCGGACCCTGAAATACAAGGCCAAGCCCGGCCGCAGCGTCGAGCGGCTCAAATCCGAGCTACTGGTGCTGATGGACGGGCTCGAACGGCTCGCGCAGGCCCCGATACCGCTGCGCGTCACCGCGCACGACGGTTGGGTCGCGCTGCGGGCGGCCGTGGCGGCCGCGCAACGCAAATGCGAGCTGCGCCGCGCCGAGGATCCGATCGACGCCGTCGTCTGCGCCTACGTGGCGCTGTACGCGCAGCGCTGCCCGGCTGAGGTGACGATCTACGGCGAAGTCGACAGCGGGTGCATCGTGACGCCGACGCTGGCCACGTGATCCGGGCTGCCGTTGCGGTCGGGTCAGATCTGCACGGGGCGCTGATCGATGGGGGCGAGCACCTCGATGAGATCGACCACCGCGCCCTGGGCCGCCGCGCGCGGGTCCCGGCCCTCCACCAGGGCCGACACCACCGACCCGTCGACCGCGCAGATCAGTGTGCACACCAGTTCGATGTGCACGGAGCGGCCCGAGCGTTCGATGGCCTCCGCGACGGCCTCGGCGCGCTGACGCAAGCTGCGTCGCATGGTTTCCTGCAACGCGGGCAGGCGGGTGCACGCGATGTGTCGCTCATAGCGCGAGATCAGCTGCTCGGTAAGTCCCGGCCCGGACACGTCCCCCACGAGCAGGTCCGCCAGCACCTCGGCGATGGTCTCCGGCCCGCGGCGCCGCCGCGACAATGCGGTGACCCGCGACCGAAGCTGCGCCACCTCGATCATCGCGATGTGCTCGACCGCGCGCGCGATCAGATCGTCGAGGGAGGAGAAGTAATAGGTGGTGGACGCCAACGGCAATCCCGCCCGCCCGGCGACGGCCCGGTGGCGCACCGCTTCGAACCCACCCTCGGCAAGCAGCTCGGCGGCCGCGCTGACGAGCGCGTACCGTCGACGTTCTCCTTTCGGAGTAACCGCTGCAGTCACGAGTAGCCATCGTGCCAGCCAAAGTGGTACTACATTGCCATTTCCGCCAAACGGCCCGCCGAACGGACGTGGCATGATGACCCGCATGCCCGACTTGAGCCGCCGCGCCGTGCTCGGTCTCGGCGCGGGCGCGGCCCTCGGCGCCGTCGGCGCTTACGGGCTCGACATCTTGTTACAGCCTCGGACATCTCACGCCGCGCCGGTCTCCGCGCCGACGGCCGGCACCCAGATTCCGTTGGCACCGGCGCCGAACGCCCCTCGCGATCCGGCTCCCCCGTCGGCGCCCGCGCCCACCATGGTCACGGGTTCCTTCGTGTCGGCCGCGCGCGGCGGAGTGAACACCAACTGGGCCGTCGCGCGTCCGCCCGGCCAGACTCAACCACTGCGACCGGTGATCGCCCTGCACGGCAAGGGCAGCGACGCCTCCACCGTGATGGCCGGCGGCGTCGAGCAGGGGCTGGCGCAGGCCGTCAACGCGGGCCTGCCGCCGTTCGCGGTGGTCGCCGTCGACGGGGGCGGCAGCTATTGGCACAAACGGGCTTCCGGCGAGGACAGCGGGGCGATGGTGCTCGACGAGCTCATCCCCATGCTCGGCAACCAGAACCTGGATACCTCGCGGGTGGCGTTCCTGGGCTGGTCGATGGGCGGCTACGGCGCGCTGTTGCTCGGCGGCCGGCTGGGGGCCGGGCGCACGGCGGCGATCTGCGCCGTGAGCCCGGCGCTATGGCTGTCTTCCGGTGCGGCGGCGCCCGGGGCGTTCGACGGACCGGACGATTTCGCGGCGAACTCCGTGTTCGGGACGCCGGCGCTGGCGTCCATTCCCATCCGCGTCGATTGCGGCGACAGCGATCCGTTTTACGCCGCGACAAAGCAGTTCGTCGCGCAGCTGCCCCAGCCACCGGCGGGTGGTTTCTCCCCGGGTGGGCACAACGCCGAGTTCTGGAGCTCCCAGTTGCCGGCCGAGCTCACCTGGATGGCCCCGCTGCTGACGGCCTGATCTTCGGCCGCGAACGTAACGCCACGGCGAAGAATCGCGCCGCAATTCGCCGCAGCGTTACGCTCGCGGACGTGACCGCAGATTTCGGTTGGGACCTCCCGTACGCCTGGCCACGCAAGCCGGTGCTCGCGGAAAACGTTGTGTGCACATCGCAACCGCTCGCCGCCCAGGCGGGACTGCGGATGCTCGCCGAGGGCGGCAGCGCGGTCGACGCGGCCATCGCCACGGCCATCACGCTGACGATCGTGGAGCCGGTTTCCAACGGCATCGGTTCGGACGCCTTCGCCATCGTGTGGGATGGCAAGCAATTGCACGGGCTGAACGCATCGGGCCGCTCTCCGGCCGGGTGGACTCCGGAATACTTTGGTGGACAAGCCATTCCCCTCCTCGGATGGAACTCGGTGACCGTTCCGGGCGCGGTGTCGGCGTGGACCGAACTGCATGCCAAATTCGGCAAGCTGCCGTTCGAGCGGCTCTTCGAACCCGCGATCTCCTACGGCCGCAACGGCTTTCTGGTTTCATCGACCGTGGCGGAGCAGTGGGCGGCCCAGGTGCCGCTGTTCGAGAGGCAGCCGGGTTTCGCCGAGGCGTTTCTTCCCGGCGGGCGGGCGCCGAAACCCGGCGAGCGATTCAGCCTGCCCGATCACGCTGCCACGCTCGAGGTGATCGCCGCCACCACCGGCGAGGCGTTCTATCGCGGGGAACTGGCCGCCAAACTCGAGGCACACGCGTCGGGCAACGGCGGTGTCCTGCGGGCCAGTGACCTCGCGGCTCACCGCGCCGACTGGGTGGGCACGGTCGACGGCGGCTACCGCGGCTACACCGTGCACGAGATTCCGCCCAACGGTCAGGGGATCGTCGCGCTGATCGCCCTGGGCATCCTGGAGCACTTCGACATGGCGTCGTTGGCGCCCGATTCCGCCGACAGCGTGCACCTACAGATCGAAGCGGTAAAGCTGGCGTTCGCCGACGCCCAGGCCTATGTCGCCGACATCGACCACATGCCGCTGCGGCCAGAACACCTGTTGGACAAGGGCTACCTGGCGCGCCGCGCCGAACTCATCGACCGTGCACGGGCGAAGCCCGCCTCCGCGGGCGCCCCGACGGGGGGAACCGTTTACCTGACCACCGCCGACGCCGCGGGGATGATGGTCTCGATGATCCAGTCGAATTACATGGGATTCGGTTCCGGCGTGGTGGTGCCGGGGACGGGGATCTCGCTGCAGAACCGCGGCGCGAATTTCGGTGTAACGCACGGTCACCCAAACATCGTGGGCCCGAACAAGCGTCCATTCCACACCATCATTCCGGGCTTCGTGACCAAGGACGGGGCCCCGGTCATGAGCTTCGGGGTGATGGGCGGAATGATGCAGCCGCAGGGGCATGTGCAGGTGATGGTGCGCATCGCCGACCACGGGCAGAACCCGCAGGCGGCGTGCGACGGGCCGCGGTTTCGGTGGGTGGAGGCAATGCAAGTCAGCTGCGAAACGGGTTTCCCCGGTGCGACACTCGACGAGTTACGTCGGCGCGGACACGACCTGGTCGCCGTCGACGACTACAACCAATTCGGCAGCTGCCAGGCGATCTGGAGACTCCCCGGCGGTTATTTCGCGGCCAGCGATCCGCGCCGCGACGGACAGGCCGCCGCGTTCTAGACGCCTTCTAGACGCGGATCTGACCTTCGGCCGCCAACTGGGCGATGTCGCTGCGGAAATGACTGCCCGGCAGTCGGATCGAACGCAGCGCGTCATACGCGTGGGTCCGCGCGGCCGAGAGGTCGACGCCGGTCCCCACCACCGACAGCACGCGACCACCCGAGGAGACGATCTCGCCGTCCTCGCGCCGCGCGGTCCCGGCGTGCAGCACCCCGTCGGCCTCGGAGCCGACGATGATGTCGCCCAGACGAGGACGGCCGGGATAATTTTCCGCCGCCAGCACCACCGTCACCGCGGCACCGTCGTGCCAGCGCAGCTCACCGAACTCCGCCAACGTGCCGCTGCCCGCCGCGTACAGGAGTTGGCCGAGTGGCGATTCCAGGAGGGCCAGCACCGCTTGGGTCTCGGGATCACCGAAGCGGCAGTTGAATTCGACCACCGCGGGCCCGTTTGCGGTGATCGCGAGCCCGGCATACAGCAATCCGCTGAACGGGCAGTCGCGCGCAACCATCTCGGCCGCAACGGGTTCGACGATGTTGCGGACGATGTCGCGATAAACCTCGTCGGGAAGCCACGGGACCGGCGCGTAAGCGCCCATGCCGCCGGTGTTCGGCCCGTTGTCGCCGTCACCGACGCGCTTGAAGTCCTGCGCCGGCAGCAGCGGCACCACGGTCGCGCCGTCGACGACGCAGAACAGTGACACCTCCGGGCCATCCAAATACGACTCCAGCAGCACCGGGTGGCCTGCCTCGAGCAGCCCGGCGGCGTGCGCTCGCGCCGCGCCGCGATCCGCGGTCACCACGACACCCTTGCCGGCGGCCAGGCGGTCGTCCTTCACCACCCAGGCGGCATCGCCGGCCGGCGGACCGAAGCGATCCAGCGCGGCGTCTAAACGTGCGGGGCTGTCGACGATTTCAGTGGCCGCGGTGCGCACGCCGGCCGCGGCCATGACCTCTTTGGCGAACGCCTTGGAGCCCTCGATGCGAGCGGCGTCCTTGCCGGGTCCGAAGCAGACGATGCCGGCCGACCGCAGCGCGTCGGCCACCCCGAGGACGAGGGGCACTTCGGGACCGACGACCACCAGGTCGGCGCGGACCGTGCGCGCCAGGGCGACGACATCCTCCGCCGAGGTGACATCGACGTCGTGCTGCTCGGCCAACCGGGCCGTGCCGGCGTTGCCCGGGGCGATGGCCAGTCCCGTGACTTGCGCGTCCTTGCGCAGCGCCAGCAGCAGCGCATGCTCACGGGCACCGGAACCGATCACCAGGACGCGCACGACACGTCAGACTAGCCGGGCGCAGGCGCGACGCCTACAGGGCCTGGTAGATCAGTCGTGTGTACTTGCGGGTGCGCTCGGTTCCCGCCGAGGTGACCTGTCCCATCTTGTTCATCACGTAGGCGAAGGTGGCACGGCGGTCGGGATTCATGACCACCATCGACCCGCCCCAGCCGCCCCAATAGCAGACCTTCCCGTCGGGCATGTCCGGCACCGCCTCGGGGTGGGGCAGCGCAAACCCCATGCCCCACCGCGCCGGCATGGCCAGGACCAGGTCGGTCCCGTTGACTTGTTCTCGAAAGATCAGGTCGATGGTGTCCGAGTCCAGTAGCCGTGTTCCATTGACGCTGCCGCCCAACGAGATTGGCGAAAGGACGCGGACCAACGACCGAGCGTTGCCGTGACCGTTGGCCGAGCCGATGTCCGCGCGGCGCCACGCCGTCGTCTCGGCCGCCAGCGCCGATTCCGGAGTGGGCGGCACAGCGGCGAATGTCTTGTACATCGGATGGTCATGGGGCACCGCGTCAAGGGGAACGTCCAGCGGTGGTGGCGGGACCAGCTCCGCGATGCGGGCGTCGTCTTCGGGCAGCGCTCCAATCTGAAAGTCGGCACGCAACGGTTCGGCGATCTCGTCACGCACGAAGTCTTTCAGCGTCTTTCCGGTGATCCGCCGCACGATCTCGCCAATCAGGTGGCCACTGGTCACGGCGTGATAGCCCGACGCGGTGCCGGGTTGCCACCACGGGGCTTGCGCGGCCAGTCGCGACGTGGATTTCTCCCAGTCGTAGACGTCCTCGAGGCGAAACGGCATCTCCCAGCCGGACACTCCGGACGTGTGACTGAGGACGTGCCGCACTTCGACCTGATCCTTGCCGTTGGCGGCGAACTCGGGCCAGTATTTCGCGACCGGGGCGAAGGGGTCGAGCAGTCCGCGGTCGATGAGCATCAACGCGGCCAAGGCGGTCACGTTCTTGGTGCTGGAAAAGACGTTGACGATGGTGTCTTGCGACCACTCGCGGGTTTTCGCCCTGTCGGCATACCCGCCCCAGATGTCGACGACCAGTTCGCCGCCAATGTCGATGGCGATGGCCGCGCCGAGCTCGCCGCCGGTGCTGACCTCGTCGGCCAGCCCGGCGACGAGGTCCTCGAAGCGACTGTCGTAGTGCCCGTGCAGGACGCCCGTTGTGAAGTGGGCGTCGATGAGAGTTTGGCTTGCCATTCGTGACCTCCTCGAGTCCGACCAGGTCACTATGCGAGGTCGGGCGGAAAAGAACATTCGCCGATCGGCCTAGATCCGGCACGCGACGCCGGAGGCGGATTCTAGGCATTTGCGCTGATGTTTGCTGCGTGCGATTGCCCGATGCTGACTAACATGACTGAGACCACCGACCGACGTGCGGAAACGCCGCCGCTGGAACCTCTGAACTGGAGCGACTTGGGCGTAGGCGAGCTCCCGACTGGAACGGTGACGTTGCTGCTGGCCGACGTCGAGGGGTCGACGCGGCTATGGCAGACCCAACCCGAAGTCATGAGCGCCGCGGTGGCGCGCCTGGACCGCACGGTATCGAATCTGGTGACCGAGCACGGCGGGGTGCGGCCCGTGGAGCAAGGCGAGGGCGACAGCTTCGTCGTGGCGTTCGCCCGCGCCAGCGACGCCGCCGCGTTTGCGCTGCGGCTGCAGCTCGCGCCGCTTGCCCCGATCAGCTTGCGGATCGGTTTGCACACCGGCGAAGTGCAACTGCGCGACGAGGCTAACTACGTGGGACCCACCATCAACCGCACCGCGCGGCTGCGAGATCTTGCCCACGGGGGCCAGACGGTCCTGTCGGCCACGACGAGCGACCTCCTTGCCGACGGTCTTCCCGCCGGCGCGTGGCTGCTCGATCTGGGCACCCACCCGTTGCGGGACTTGCCCCGGCCAGAACGGGTGACCCAGCTGTGTCACCCGGAGCTGCGCAACGATTTTCCGCCGCTTCGTGCATCGAAAAGCGATGGTGAACAACGTCTTCCGCCGCAGTTCACGAGTTTCGTCGGCCGCAGCGCGGAGCTCGGGGCCGTGCGGGAAATCGTCGCGGGCAACCGGTTGGTGACGTTGACCGGCGCGGGCGGTGTGGGCAAGACGCGCTTGGCGGTGCAGGTCGCAGGTCAGATGGACGGCGATTTCGCGGACGGGGTGTGGTATGTCGATCTGGCGCCGATCACCGATCCCGTCGTCGTACCGGTCGCCGTGTCGCGGGCGTTGGGCCTGCCCGACCAAGCGGGGCGATCAGCGATCGACACCGTTACCCGGGCCATCGCCGGGCGGCACATCCTCATCGTCCTGGACAACTGCGAGCACCTGATCGAGGCGTGTTCCTCGCTGACCGTGGCGCTGCTGGGGACATGCCCCGCGGCGAATGTTCTCGCCACGAGCCGTGAACCCCTTCGGGTACCGGGCGAAGTCGCCTGGGGGGTGCCTTCCCTGTCACTGACGGACGAGGCCATCACGTTGTTCACCGACCGCGCCCGCCAGGTGCGGCCCGATTTCGTTGTGGACGAACAGAACTCGGCGGCGGTAGCGGAGATCTGCGAACGCCTCGACGGCATACCCCTGGCGATCGAGTTGGCGGCCGCGTGGGTTCGCGCGCTGTCGTTGGCACAGATCCTCCACAGCCTGCGCGACCGTTTCCGCCTGCTGACGGGCGGCGCGCGCACCGCCGTCCGCCGCCAACAGACGTTGCGGGCGTCGGTCGACTGGTCGCACGCGCTGCTGACCGAGCCGGAACGCGTCCTGTTTCGCCGGGCAGCGGTATTCCACGGCGGTTTCGATCTCGATGCGGCACAAGCGGTTTGTGGCGGCAGCGACGTCGAGAGCTACCAGATTCTCGACCAGCTCACGCTGCTCATCGACAAATCGCTCATCGCGGCAGAAGACGGCGACTGCGGAACCCGATACCGGATGCTGGAGACGGTTCGCCAGTACGCGCTGGAAAAGCTCAGCGAGTCCAGCGAAGCCGACTCCGTCCGCGCGCGCCACCGCGACCACTACACCGCAATGGCCGCCCTGCTCGACGAGCCCGGACGCACCGGTTATCAGAGCAGGGTCGAGCGCGCCGCAATCGAGATGGACAATTTGCGCGCGGCGTTCGCGTGGTGCCGCGAGAATGGCGAGATCTCCGAGGCGCTGCGCCTGGCATCGGCGTTGCAACCGCTTTGGACCACTCGCGGCCGCGTGCGGGAGGGGACGGCCTGGTTCCAAGCGGCGCTCGACGACGCCGCGGCGCACGACGCGGCGGTGCCGCTAACCGTTCGCGCGCGGGCCCTCGCGGACAACGCCACTCTCGAGGGCGCGCAGACCATCCACGACAACATGGACAGGGCCCTGGAGGCCTTGGCGCTCGCCCGCGAGATCGGCGACCCGGCGTTGCTGGTTCGTGCGCTCGCCGGTTGCGGCATCATCGCCGCTTACGACGCGGCTGCTGCCAGCTCGTACTTTGACGAAGCGCTCGGACTCGCCCGCGCTGTGGGCGACGACCGAATTCTGAGCCAGATCCTGGCATTTCAGGCTTTCGCCGCGGTGACCGGCCAAGGTGACGCGATGGCTGCTCGCGCGGCCGGCGAAGAAGGCCGTGACGTCGCCGACGCGATCGGGGACGGCTACGCCTCTCGCGGGTGCCGGTGGTGTATTGGCCTGGCGCAGCAGTGGGAAGGTGATCTCGCCGGAGCCATAGCGCAATTCCGCGCACTGGTCGCCGAGGCGGAGACGGCGCACGACGAGACGTGGCGGATGTCCAGCCTTGTCAGCCTGGGGCACTACCTCGCCTTCGCGGGCGCCACGAGCGAGGCTCGGGCCGCCGCCACCGCGGCGGTGGAATCCGCCGCGGATTTCAGCGCGTTCAACCAAGGCTTCGCCTACGCCGCGCTGGCGGTCGCGACCTTGGCCGCGGGTGACGTGGACGCGTCTGCCGCCGCCGGCGAGGCGGCATGGGAGCGCATGAAGGCTCAACCCGAACTGGCCGCGGTCAACGTCATCCCACTCGCGGACGTCGCCCTCGCCCGGGGTGATCTGACGGTGGCGCGTCGTTTGGCCGACGATGCCGTCGCGGTGGCCCCGGGCATGCACCGGCTGCTGGCACTGGCGAAGCGTACGCGTGTTGCGATCGCACAAAACGATGTTGAGCGGGCGGCGCGCGACGCACGCGATGCGCTCACCGGCGCCGGGGACCTCAAGGGCTACTACGTTGTTCCCGACGTCCTCGAATGCCTGGCCATGCTTGCGGCAGGTGCCGGCTCGAACCGAGAGGCCGGGCGTTTCTTCGGAGCGGCACAGGCGGTTCGCGGCCGCACCGGTTACGTGCGCTTCAAGATCTATGACGCCGACTATGACGCGTCGGTGGCTGCACTGCGGGACGCCATGGGAGAGGGCGAATTCCAGGACGCATGGACCGAGGGCCAGTCACTGTCAATCGACGAAGTGATCGCTTATGCGCAGCGCGGTCGCGGCGAGCGTAAGCGGCCAGCAACGGGCTGGGATTCACTGACACCCGCCGAACTCAACGTGGTGAGGCTGGTCAGCGAGGGGCTTTCGAACAAAGACATCGCGGCGCGCCTCTTTCTTTCGGCGCGCACCGTACAAGCGCACCTCAGCCACGTCTACTCAAAACTGGCTATCAGCTCGAGAGTGCAGCTCGCCCAGGAGGCTTCACGCCACGCTTGAGGCTGGCGAGCAGACGCAAAAGCACCCGCAGCTCGGCGTGTCGGGTGCTTTTGTGTCTGCTCGGCCTTTCAGTCGCCCTTATTGCCTGAGTGCATCTTCAGCGCACCCTCGACGTTCGCCTTCTTGTCCTCTCCGGCCCCCTTTGCCGCGGCCTTCTTGCGCTTGGCCACGACGGCGTCGACCGCGCCGTTGAGGGCCGAGCCCAGCGGGAAGCCCAGGTAGTGGGTGAGGAAGACGGCCATCTCCTTGAGTTCGGTCTCGGAGAGTTCGCCGTTGAGGAGGGCGGCGTTGATCTGGATCTCGGCCAGGTCGCGATTCCCGATCGCGGTGACCGCCGTCAGCGTCATGATGCGTTTGTCGCGCATGGACAATCCGGGTCGGGTCCAGATGCTGCCGAAGAGGTGATCGACGGTGAGGTCAAAGTACGCGTCGCCTTCGATGTTGGGCATCTCCCAGCCGTAGACCTCGTTCATCTTCGCGAGGCCCTTGCTGCGCAGCTCGTCCATTACGCCTCTTTCTCCGTGTGTGGCACCCCGAGACCGGCGGCCAACCGCTCGCAAGCTAGCTGAGCCAGCGGCAAATCGACCGACACCGACTCACCGAGAGCCAGCGCCAGGCTCAGATCCTTCTCCCCCAGGCCGCGGGTGTGCAAGAACGGCTCGTACAGGAAGTTGTCCGGCTCAAGGTCTTTCATGTCCTCACGCACCATGATCGCGCCGGGGCCGCCGGTGAGAGCGTCGGTGTGGCGCACCACCCGTCCGAGCGCCTGCAGATCCAGTCCCGCCGCCTCAGCCAGTTTCATGGCCTCGCACGCGGCGGCGTATGAGGTAAACGTCAACATGTTGCGGGCCAACTTCATTCGGGTACCCGCTCCCGGCTCACCGGCATGGATGACCATCGCCGCCCAGTGCTTGAATGCCGGCTTGATCTTCTCGTACACCTCACGGTCGGCGCCCACCATGGTGGCGAGTTCGCCTTTGGCCGCCGCGGCGGCACCGCCGCTCACGGGTGCGTCGACGATGTGGATGTCTTGCGGTTTGAGTTCGGCCGCGAGTTCGACGGCGGTGGTGTCGCTGATGGTCGAGTGGATCGCGATGACGGTCCCGGGCTTGGCGTGCGCCGCCAGCTCGCCGACCACCTCGCGCACCTGCGCGTCGTTGAGGACGGTGATGTGGATGATGTCGGCGGCGGCGACATCGGCGACACTGTCGGCCAGGCCGGCGCCCTTTTCGGCCAGCGGGGTCATCGCCTCGGTCCGGATGTCGAAAACCGTTACCCCGCCCGGCCATTCGGTCATCTTCGTGGCCATCGGAGCGCCCATGTTGCCCA
Organism: Mycobacterium marseillense; assembly: GCF_010731675.1. Taxonomy (NCBI): domain Bacteria; kingdom Bacillati; phylum Actinomycetota; class Actinomycetes; order Mycobacteriales; family Mycobacteriaceae; genus Mycobacterium; species Mycobacterium marseillense. Next base: position 4,473,123 of record NZ_AP022584.1, on the reverse strand, counting down.
GCCCGATATAGCCGAGCTTCAATTCATTCGTCATGACCGGATTATCTGTCCGCCGTCAACATTGAAAATCTGCCCGGTGATCCAGGACGCCTCGTCGGAGAGCAGGAACAGGCACATGCCGACCAGATCCGCGGGCGTCCCCATCCGCGACAGCGGCAGGCCCTTGACGATGTCGGCGACCATCTCTTGAGGCGTGGTGGTCCGGTTGGCCTCGGTGTCGATGGGGCCCGGCGCGATCGCGTTGATCCGGATCTTCTGGCCACCCAACTCGCGGGACAGTTGCTGCGTCAAGCCGTTGAGGCCGACCTTGGCCAGCCCGTAGTAATTCGAGTACAGCCAGGCGGCGGTGGACGACTGGTTGACGATCGCCCCGCCGCCGCGCTTGGCCATCTTCTTGTACACCGCGCGCGTGCACCACAACGCCCCGTCGAGGTTCACGCTCATGAACTTCTTGTAGTACTCCGGGTCGATGGTGAGCAAGAAGTCCAGCTTCATGCCCCCGAAGATCGCGGCGTTGTTGACCAGATAGTCGATGCCGCCGAACTCGGCCAGCGTGCGGTCGGCCATCGCCTTGGCCGACGCCGGATCGGATACGTCGACCGGGATGCTGATGGCGGTTCCGCCGTCGGCCACGATCTGCTTGGCGACCGCCTCGGCCGCCTCGGCGTTGATGTCGGCGACCACCACCGCGGCGCCCTCACGGGCCAGCGCCTCCGCGTAGGCCTGTCCGATGCCGCCCCCGGACCCGGTGACGATGCCGACTTTGTTCTCGAATCGCATGCTCGCAGGCTCCTCTAGTTGATCGCTGTCGCAATAGTTTTGGTTTCCAGGTACTCCTCGAAACCCGCCAGGCCCATCTCGCGGCCGTTCCCGGACTGCTTATAGCCCCCGAAGGGCGCATCGGCCGAATACCACACGCCGCCGTTGACATTGATCGTGCCGGCGCGCACGCGGGCGGCAACGCCGGCGGCCCGGCCGGGGTCAGCGCCAAACACGGTGCCCGACAGGCCGTATGGCGAGTCGTTGGCGATGCGGACGGCGTCGTCGTCACCGTCGTGCGGGATCACCGTCAGGACCGGACCGAAGATCTCCTCGCGCGCGCAGCGAGCGTCGTTCCCCAGCCCCGTGATCACCGTGGGCTCGATGAAGAAGCCGACCTCGCGGTCGGCGGGCCGACCGCCTCCGCAGGCGAACGCCCCACCTTCGGCGATCGCCGAGTCGAGGTAGCCCTGGATGCGGTCGCGCTGGCGCGCCGAAATCACCGGGCCGCAAATGGTTCCGGGGTCGGTGGGGTCACCGGCCTTGATGCCGCCCATCGTCGCGGCCGCGATGGAGACGGCCTCGTCATACTTCGCCCGCGGCACCACCAGCCGGGTGGTGATCGCACACCCCTGCCCCGCGTGCATGCACACCGAGAACGCCGCCACCCCCACCGCGCCGCCTAGGTCGGCGTCGTCGAGGACGATGAACGCCGACTTGCCGCCCAGTTCGAGGAAGACCTTCTTGATGGTCGCCGCGCCGTCGGCCATCACGCTGCGGCCGGTCGCTGTCGATCCGGTGAACGAAACCATGTCCACCCGTGGGTCTTTCGACAACAGCGCCCCGACGCCGTGGTCGTCCGAGGTGACGATGTTGATGACGCCCGGCGGAAAATCGGTGTGCTCGGCGATGAGTTCCCCCAGCACGGCGGCGCACCACGGGGTGTCGGGTGCGGGCTTGAGGACGACGGTGTTTCCGGCGGCCAGGGCGGGCCCGATCTTCGCGAGGTTGATCTGGTGCGGAAAGTTCCACGGGGTGATGGCGCCGACGACGCCGACCGCCTCACGCGCGATGGTGCGTTTGGTCGGAATGCCCATCGGCGATGCCTCGCCGAGATCCTGGTTGTATTCATACGATTCGGCGGTGTCGGCGGCGAACGCCAGGTCGTTGACCGGGACTTCGAGCTGGGCGATGCTGGTGAGCATCCGCGGCGCCCCGACTTCGGCGATGGTCAGGTCGCGCAGCTCTTCGAGGTGCTGCTGCATCGCCTCGCGCAGTTGCCGCACGCAGCGCACCCGCAATTCGGTGTTGCGCGACCAGTCCGTCTCGTCGAAGGCGTGTCGCGCGGCATCGATCGCGCGGTCCATGTCGGCGGCGTCGGCGTTTGCGGCGACCCCGAGCACTTCCTCGGTCGCCGGATTGACCGTGGGAAAGGTACCGGCACTGCCGGCCGACATCTTGCCGTCGATGAAGAGTTGGCTCACGCCGCCGGCCAACAAGGCCATGTCCCGCTCCTGTCTGTGCGCGGTCAACCCGGCACGGCAATCTAGTGGACAGTTGTCCGATATCGTCCGATCGAACCATAGTCGTCTGATCAGCGGCGGTGCAAGAGCCGATCCCGGCGGACGCCCGAATTCGGCTCAAAATCGCTGATTAACCATTGCGTTGCCGACACGGACTTGCTTCGCGCCGACACCATCCACTAGCTTGGACATGTGTCCAGCGATGCACTGGCGATCAGCTCCGACGCCGACCGCCAGACCGGTCAGACGCCGCGCAACCGGCGCCAAGAGGAGACCTTCCGGAAAGTGCTGGCCGCCGGCATCGAAACGTTGCGCGAAAAGTCCTACGCCGACCTGACCGTGCGCGCGGTGGCGGCCCGCGCCAAGGTCGCGCCCGCCACCGCCTACACCTACTTCTCCTCGAAGAATCACCTGATCGCCGAGGTCTACCTGGACCTGGTGCGGCAGGTCCCCTACTTCACCGACGTCAACGACCCGATGCCCACTCGGGTGGAGCAGGTGTTGCGTCATCTGGCCCTGGTGGTCGCCGATGAGCCCGAAGTCAGCGCTGCCTGCACGACCGCGTTGCTCAGCGGCGGGGCGGACCCCGCGGTGCGTGCCGCCCGCGACCGCATCGGCGTGGAGATCCACCGCCGGATCACCTCCGCGATGGGCCCCAACGCCGATCCGACTACCGTGTCCGCGCTGGAGATGTCCTTTTTCGGCGCGCTGGTCCAGGGCGGCAGTGGCGAATTCAGCTACCGCGAGATCGCCGACCGGCTGGCCTACGTGGTCCGGCTGATCCTGACCGGCGCCAAAGACACAAGCCCAGAGACAGAGGCAGGAACCTAAGCGATGACCGTCCATGTTGGCGACCACGAGCTGGTCCTCGATCCCTACGATTACGACTTTCACGAGGATCCATACCCGTACTACAAGCGTCTTCGCGACGAAGCCCCGCTGTATCGCAACGAGGAGCTGAAGTTCTGGGCGCTGTCGCGGCACCAGGACGTGCTGCAGGGGTTCCGCAACAGCACCACGCTGTCCAACAAGTACGGCGTCTCGCTGGATCCGGCGTCGCGCGGCCCGCACGCCAGCAAGACGATGAGCTTTCTGGCGATGGACGATCCCGCCCACTTGCGTCTGCGCACGCTGGTTTCAAAAGGCTTCACCCCGCGCCGGATTCGGGAACTCGAACCCCGGGTCACCGAGATCGCGACGCAGCACCTCGACACCATGCTGGCCAAGGCCAAGGACGGCACCGTGGACTATGTCGACGAGTTCGCCGGCAAGCTGCCCATGGACGTCATCTCCGAGCTGATGGGTGTCCCCGAGCCGGATCGAGACCAGGTCCGCGCCTGGGCCGACGGGGTGATGCACCGCGAGGAGGGCGTCACCGACGTGCCGCCGGAGGCCGTCGAGGCGTCGCTCAACCTCATCGTCTACTACCAGGGGATGGTGGCTGAGCGGCGCGAGAAGCTGACGGAGGATCTGACGTCGGCGCTGCTGGAAGCCGAGATCGACGGCGACCGGCTCACCGATGACGAGGTGCTCGGTTTCATGTTCCTCATGGTCATCGCGGGCAACGAGACCACCACCAAACTGCTTGCCAACGCCGCCTTTTGGGGGCACAAGAACCCCGATCAGCTGACCCCGGTCTACGACGATCTGTCCCGGGTGCCGCTGTGGGTCGAGGAGACCCTGCGCTACGACACCTCCAGCCAGATCCTGGCCCGCACCGTGTCCGGCGAGCTCAGCCTTTACGACACCACCATTCCCGACGGCGACGTCCTGCTGCTGCTGCCCGGTTCGGGCCATCGGGACGAGCGGATCTTCGACAACCCCGACGATTATGTGATCGGGCGCGAAATCGGGCCCAAACTATTGAGTTTCGGTAGCGGCGCACACTTCTGCCTGGGCGCGCATCTGGCGCGGATGGAAGCCCGAGTGGCGCTAACCGAGTTGTTCAAGCGAATCCGCGGCTATGAAGTGGACGAGGCCAACGCCGTCCGCGTCCACTCCAGCAATGTCCGCGGATTCGCCCACCTACCAATGAGCGTGGAGGTCCGCTGAATGCCCCGCTTTGAGCCCTTGCCCGAACGCCGGCCCGCCATCGTGGCCGGCGCCTCCTCCGGCATCGGGGAGGCGACCGCGATCGAACTCGCGGCGCACGGCTTCCCGGTCGCCCTAGGCGCCCGCCGGGTGGAGAAGCTTGACGACATCGTCGGCAAGATCAACGCCGAGGGCGGCGAGGCGGTCGGGTTCCACCTGGACGTCACCGACCCGAACTCGGTGAAATCCTTTGTGGCGCAGTCGGTCGATGCGCTCGGCGACATCGAGGTGCTGGTAGCCGGGGCGGGCGATACATACTTCGGCAAGCTCGCCGAGATCACCACCGACGAATTCGAGTCCCAGCTGCAGATCCACCTCGTCGGCGCCAACCGGCTGGCCGCCGCGGTGCTGCCGGGCATGCTCGAGCGCCAGCGGGGCGACCTGATCTTCGTCGGCTCCGATGTGGCCCTGCGCCAGCGGCCGCACATGGGCGCCTACGGCGCCGCCAAGGCCGCACTCGTCGCGATGGTCACCAACTTCCAGATGGAGCTCGAGGGCACCGGGGTAAGGGCCTCGATCGTGCACCCCGGCCCGACGAAGACGTCGATGGGCTGGAGCCTGCCGGCCGAAAAGATCGGCCCCGCACTGGAAGACTGGGCCAAGTGGGGGCAGGCCCGCCACGACTACTTCCTGCGCGCCGCGGACCTGGCACGAGCCATCACGTTCGTCGCCGAGACTCCGCGTGGCGGCTTCGTGGCCAACATGGAGCTTCAGCCCGAAGCCCCGTTAGCCGACAACAAGACTCGCCAGAAGTTGGCACTCGGAGAAGAGGGGATGCCAGGACAATGACGACCACCGCAATCGTGCCGCGGGTTTCCGGCGGTGAAGAGGAGCACGGCCACCTCGAGGAATTCCGCACCGACCCAATCGGTTTGATGAAGCGAGTCCGTGACGAGTGCGGCGACGTGGGCTGGTTCCAGCTGGCCGGAAAGCACGTCATCCTGTTGTCCGGTGCGGGCGCCAACGAATTCTTCTTCCGCTCCGCCGACGAAGACCTGGATCAGGCCGAGGCCTACCCGTTCATGACGCCGATCTTCGGCAAGGGCGTGGTGTTCGACGCCAGCCCCGAGCGGCGCAAGGAGATGCTGCACAACTCGGCCCTGCGCGGCGAGCAGATGAAGGGCCACGCGGCCACCATCGAGGGCGAAGTCAAGAAGATGATCGCCGACTGGGGCGATGAGGGTGAGATCGAGCTCCTCGACTTCTTCGCCGAGCTGACGATCTACACCTCGACGGCGTGTTTGATCGGGCTGAAGTTCCGCGAGCAGCTCGACCACCGGTTCGCCGAGTACTACCACGAGCTGGAACGGGGGACCGACCCGTTGTGCTACGTCGATCCGTACCTGCCGATCGACAGTTTCCGGCGGCGTGACGAGGCGCGCGTCAAACTCGTTGCGGTGGTTCAGGAGATCATGGACCAGCGGATGGCCAACCCGCCGAAGGACAAGGCCGACCGCGACATGCTCGACGTGCTGGTGTCGATCAAGGACGAGGACGGCAATCTGCGGTTCTCCGCCGACGAGGTCACCGGGATGTTCATCTCGCTGATGTTCGCCGGGCACCACACGAGTTCGGGGACCTCGGCGTGGACGTTGATCGAGTTGATCCGCCATCCCGAGGTCTACGCCGAGGTGCTGGCCGAGCTCGAGGATCTCTACGCCGACGGCCAGGAGGTGAGTTTTCATGCGCTGCGCTCGATTCCGAAGCTGGACAACGTGGTCAAGGAGACCCTGCGGCTGCACCCGCCGCTGATCATCCTGATGCGGGTCGCCAAGGGCGAGTTCGAGGTCGAGGGCTTCCCCATTCACGACGGCGACTACGTCGCGGCGTCCCCGGCGATCTCCAACCGGATTCCCGAGGACTTCCCCGATCCCGACGCGTTTCGGCCCGACCGCTACAACAAGCCCGAGCAGGCCGACATCGTCAACAGGTGGACCTGGATTCCGTTCGGTGCGGGGCGTCACCGCTGCGTGGGCGCCGCGTTCGCCCAGATGCAGATCAAGGCGATCTTCTCGGTACTCCTTCGCGAGTACGACTTCGAGATGGCGCAACCGGCGGACAGCTATCACAACGATCACTCGAAGATGGTTGTGCAGCTTGCCCGTCCGGCGAAGGTCCGCTACCGCAAGCGCAACGTGTAAGGAGTACGTCCATGGGCGGATTCAGAATCGAAGCCGATCTGGATTTGTGTCAGGGCCACGCCATGTGCGAACTGGAGGCGCCCGACTACTTCCGGGTGCCCAAGCGGGGCAAGGTCGAGATCGTCGACCCCGAACCGCCCGAAGACGCCCGCGAGGAAGTCGAGCGCGCGGTCGATATGTGCCCAACGCAAGCACTGTTCATCAAAGAAGATCCAGGAGACTGACTTATGACTGCACAAGCGTCACGCGAAGAACTCGAGGCATGGGTCGACCGCTGGCTGCAGGCCAACAAAGACTGCGAAAAGGCCGGTGACTGGCGGCCTTTGGCGGACTTTTACACCAAAGACGCCACCTACGGGTGGAACATCGGCCCCAAGGAAGACGTGATGTGCGTCGGCGTCGACGAGATCCGCGACGTCGCTTTGGGTTTGGAGATGGAAGGCCTGGAGAACTGGGTGTATGAGTACCAGAAGGTGCTCATCGACGAGAAGCAGGGCGAGATCGTCGGCTTCTGGAAGCAGATCGTGAACAAGACCGACGGCACCCAGGACGAGATCTACGGCATCGGCGGCAGCTGGTTCCGGCTCAACGCCGACAACCTCATCGAGTGGCAGCGGGATTTCTTCGACTTTGGTCACGTCGCGTACATGTTCGGCAAGCTCATCGAATCCAGCGACCTGAGCGAGGGCATGCAGAGGCGCATCGAGCGCAGCATCGCCGGCGAGAAGCTGCCCGGGTACTACCCGCTGGGCGAGGCACCCGTCCCGATCTGGTGATAGGAGCCAACCAAGCATTTGATTTGTTGCACGCGCTATGCTGACGCGACGAGGGTGCCTGTGGCATCCGTCACCTAGCTGGCCGGCAGTAAGGGGCCGGTCAGCGCTGATCAATTCCAAAGGCGAAATGGGGTCAGGACCATCGTGAAGACAAAAGGCGCACTGATCTGGGAGTTCAATCAGCCCTGGTCCATCGAGGAAATCGAGATCGGCGACCCGCAAGCGCATGAGGTCAAGATCCAGATGGAAGCCGCGGGCATGTGCCACTCCGACCATCACCTGGTCACCGGGGGCATCCCGATGGCCGGTTTCCCGGTGCTGGGCGGTCACGAGGGCGCCGGCATCGTCACCGAGGTCGGCCCCGGCGTGGAAGACATCGCCCCGGGTGACCACGTGGTGCTGTCGTTCATCCCGTCCTGCGGGCAGTGTCCGACCTGTCAGGCGGGCATGCGCAACCTGTGCGACCTGGGCGCCGGGCTGTTGGGTGGCGCCGCGGTGTCCGACGGGACCTTCCGGATCCAGGCGAAGGGTCAGAACGTCTTCCCCATGACGCTGTTGGGAACGTTCTCCCCCTACATGGTCGTGCACCGCAGCTCGGTGGTGAAGATCGACGAGTCGGTGCCGTTCGAGGTCGCCGCGCTGGTGGGCTGCGGTGTCACCACCGGATACGGTTCCTCGGTCCGCACCGCCGACATCCGGCCGGGCCAAGACGTCGCCATCGTCGGCGTCGGTGGGGTCGGCATGGCGGCGCTGCAGGGCGCGGTGAACGCCGGCGCCCGCTACATCTTCGCGATCGACCCGGTGGAGTGGAAGCGCGACCAGGCGCTCAAGTTCGGCGCCACCCACGTCTACCCCGACATCTTCGCCGCGATGGCGGGCATGGCCGAGGTCACCTACGGCCTGATGGCCCACAAGGTCGTCGTCACCGTCGGTGAGCTGCAGGGCGCCGACGTCGACAACTACCTCAACATCACCCAAAAGGGCGGGACCTGCGTGCTGACCGCCATCGGCAGCCTGCTGGACACCAACGTCAACATCAACCTGGCGATGCTGACCCTGATGCAGAAGAACCTGCAGGGCACCATCTTCGGTGGCGGTAACCCGCAGTACGACATCCCGCAGCTGCTGTCGATGTACAAGGCCGGCAAGCTGAACCTGGACGACATGATCACCCGCCAGTACAAGCTGGAGCAGATCAACGACGGCTACCAGGACATGCTGGACGGCAAGAACATTCGCGGCGTCATCCGCTACACCGACGCCGACCGCTAAATCACCCGTCATCAGCCGCGTCTTTAAGTGACCGGCTTTCTGCCACCTCATGGCGCCGGGACCAACCGGCGCCATGACGGTGCGCGACCGCGCGCTCATGTCCGCGGGGACGAACTACCGTCTTTCCTTGCGCCACAATGCAATCAGCGCACAGACGACCATCGGGTTGACTCGTCCCGAGGCACCGGGTGGGCAATCTAGTGACAGGAGAAGAAATGATCGAAGCCGCGCAAGCTCAAGAATCCCAGGCATCGCCGGCCCTGGCCGCGTCGCAGTCCTCGTGGCGGTGCGTGCAGGCGCACGACCGGGCGGGCTGGCTGGCGCTGATGTCCGACGACGTGGTCATCGAGGACCCGATCGGTAAGTCCGTCACCAATCCCGACGGCACCGGCGTCCGCGGCAAGGAGGCCGTCGGCGCGTTCTTCGACACCAACATCGCGGCCAATCAGCTCTCCATCATCTGCGAGGAGACCTTCCCGTCGAGTTCGCCCGACGAGGTCGCCCACATCCTGGTGCTCAACAGCAAGTTCGAGGGCGGCCTGACCAGCTCGGTGCGCGGGGTGTTCACCTACAAGGTCAACGGCGCCGGGCTGATCACCAACATGCGTGGCTACTGGAACCTCGAAATGATGCAGTTCGGCAAGGAGGAGTGATTGCCCATGGCGTCGATCTTCACCAAGATCATCAACCGCGAACTGCCCGGCCGCTTTGTCTATGAGGACGACTACGTCGTCGCGTTTCTCACGATCGAGCCGATGACCCAGGGACACACCCTCGTCGTCCCGCGCGAAGAGATCGACAACTGGCAGGACGTCGGCGGCCCGGCCTTCGCCCGGGTCATGGCCGTGAGTCAGTTGATCGGCAAGGCCGTGTGCAAGGCCTTCAGAACCGAGCGCTCCGGCCTGATCATCGCCGGATTAGAGGTGCCACACCTGCATGTGCACGTCTTCCCCACCCGCAGCCTCAGCGACTTCGGCTTCGCCAACGTGGACCGCAACCCCTCACAAGAATCGCTGGATGAGGCCCAGGCCAAGATCAAGGCGGCCCTGGCTCAATTGGCGTGAACCGCGTGCTGCGCGTGGACATCGCTGATGCGCGGCAATGTCACCCGAAAACAGCAGCCCTCACCCGGCGCGGTGGTCACGCTGACGACGCCGCCGTGCGCCCGCACCAGCGACTCGACGATGGATAGACCCAGACCGGTACCGCCGCTGGCGCGCGCCCGCGACGAGTCGGTGCGATAGAACCGCTCGAACACCCGCGACGCGTCCTGCTCACTCATGCCAGGGCCCTTGTCCGCCACTTCGAGGACCGCGTCGTCGCCGTCGGTGCCGACCCGCACCGTCACGTCGGCGCTTTCCGGGGTGTGCTGCAACGCGTTGGCGATCAGGTTGCTCAGCACCTGTCGGATGCGCGCTTCATCACCGAGCACCTCCGGCGTGCCGGGGCCGTCGAGGACCTTCATGGTGATGGTCCGCCGCGGATCGATCGCCTGCGCGTCGTGCACGGCGTCGCTGGCCAGCGCCAGTAAGTCCACCCGGTTGTGCTCGAGTGGTCGTTGCACGTCGAGGCGGGCCAGCAACAGCAGGTCGTCGACCAGCAGGCCCATCCGGGAGGCCTCGCTCTCGATCCGCGACAACAACATGGCGACGTCGCGGGCGGCGCCCTGGCGATACAGTTCCGCGAAACCGCGGATGGTGGTCAGCGGGGTGCGCAGCTCGTGGCTGGCGTCGGTGATGAAGCGGCGCATCCGGTCCTCGGAGCCGCGGGCCTTCTCGGCCGAGGACTCCGAGGACGCCAGCGCTTGCTGAATCTGCGCGAGCATGCCGTTGAGCGCGAGCGAGAGCCGGCCCACCTCGGTGCGCGGATCACGTTCTGGGACACGGCGATCCAGCTGACCGGACGCGATGGCCGCGGCCGTTCGTTCGACTTCGGCCAGCGGCCGCAGGCTGCGCTGGACGACCGCGAAGCTGGCGATTCCCACCAGGACCAGCACCGCGACCCCGATGCCGATCTGCAGCCAGACCAGTGACCCGACGGTGTGCTGGAGGTCGGACAGGTCGATCGCGACGGTGGTCAAGCCGTGTGGCCCGTGCACCGAGACGGCCCGCCAATGAATGTTCGAACCGTTCACCGAGGGCAGCGTCGTCGGATTGGGGCCCACGTCGTTGTTGGCCGGCAGGGCCGGCTCGGCGTTGCGGTCGTTGATGGCGGTGAAGGGGGTTCCGTCGGTGCCGACGCCGCGCACGTAAAACTTCGACGGTGGCCGGCCCGGATCGGGGCCCTCGTACGGCGGCGGTGACTGACGACGCGGTGCCTGCGCCCAGCTGTGGGATGCGTCGAGCAGCGTCTGATCGATGCGGCTGAGCTGACTGTGCCGCAGGATCGACGTCACCGCGACACCGGACACGGCGAGGCCGCAGGCGACCAGCACCAGGGTGGCGGCGACAAGACCTATTCGGAGCGGCAGTCCGCGTCGAGGCTGAGTGACCATCTTTCCAATTCTTCGCTACCGCGGTTGATCGGGCACGCGCTCAGCGCGGTTCCCGCAATACATAACCCACGCCGCGCAGCGTGTGCAGCAGCCGCTTCTCGCCGGTGTCGATCTTGCGCCGCAGATACGAGACGTAGGACTCGACGACGTTCACGTCGCCTCCGAAGTCGTAGCGCCATACGTGGTCGAGGATCTTGGGTTTGCTCAGCACCGTGCCGGCGTTGATCACAAAGTAACGCAGCAGTGTGAATTCGGTGGGCGACAGCGACACGGGCTGGCCGGCCTTCCACACCTCGTGCGTTTCTTCGTCGAGTTCGATATCGGCGAAAGTCAGTCGGGCGCTGCGTGGTTCGGCGCCGCCCTTGCCGGCGCGCCGCAGGATGACCCGCAGCCGGGCGACGACCTCTTCGAGGCTGAAGGGCTTCGTCACATAGTCGTCGCCGCCCAGCGTCAGGCCGGCGATCTTGTCCTGCAACGAATCCCGCGCCGTCAAAAACAGCGCGGGGGCGTCGATGCCGTCGGCGCGCAACCGGCGCAGTACCCCGAATCCGTCCATGCCGGGCATCATCACGTCGAGGATGACGGCGTCGGGACGGGCTTCGCGCGCCCGGTCCAACGCCTGGGCGCCGTTGGTTGCCGTGTAGACCTCGAAGCCCTGGAACTTCAAACTCACCGAGAGCAACTCGACGATGTTGGCCTCGTCGTCGACCACGAGGACGCGGGCCTCCGGTTTGGTGTCGCTGGGAGTTGGCGATGTCATCAGGTGCTGCTGTCCCTTACTTGAAGTTACCTATGGAAAGATTGTGTGATTCCTGAAAGCTCAGTGTCAACCGTCTGTTAGTAGTCTGCCAGGGATCAACGCGTTGCCTTGGGACCGATCGGCCTTTCGCAGGCCGCGTCGTGAATAGACTCGGGGAATGAACCTCGCCAAAAGCATCGTGTCGGCGGCGACCGCTCCGGCCCGGGTCGGGCTGGCCGCGGCGGACGCGGGCCTGGGCGTGGCAAGCGCGGCCGTTGGCGTGGCGAAGCGGGCCTTGGGCGAGAACGGATCCACCGGCACGAACCCGATGACATCGATGCTGGGTCTCGACGACGCGCTCGTGCGCGCCAACCGGCTGGCCAGGCTGCTCGACGACGACGCGCCGCTGGGCCGCGCGGTGGCTCCGGACGGGCCGCTCGACCGCTTACTGCGCCCGGGCGGGGTGGTCGACATGCTGACCTCGGAGGGAGGCCTGCTCGACCGGCTGACCGCCGAAGGCGGCGCCTTGCAGCGCACGCTGCAGCCCGGCGGGCTGGCGGATCAGCTGGTCGCCGAGGAGGGTCTGATCGAACGCCTGCTGGCCGAGGACGGGCTGGCCGACCGGCTGCTCAGCGAAGGCGGCCTGGTCGACAAGCTGACGGCGAAGCACGGGCCGCTCGACCAACTCGCCGACGTCGCCGACACCCTGGCGCGACTCACCCCGGGGATGGAGGCGCTCGAGCCCGCCATCGCCACCCTGCAAGACGCCGTCATCGCGCTCACCATGGTGGTCAACCCGCTGAGCAACATCGCGGATCGGATCCCGCTGCCGGGGCGCCGGCGGCCCTCGTCGCGGGCGGTGCGCTCAGCACGCGTGGTCGACAGCGACCAGTGACCGATTAGGCTTGGTCCCGGTTTTACCCCGCCTCCTTAGCTCAGTGGTAGAGCCGGGGCAGCACGTTGGTTGGATGCTCAGGCCGCCGGTGCGTCAATAGGACTGGCGGTCGGCGTACCGCTGTCGCCGGTAGTAGCGACCGCTGCCGCGATTCCTGGCCTTGTACGTGGGCAGCTGGCTGTCACAGTTGGGGCAGATGAGCCGCAGATTCTCCCGACGATCGTTGCTTGCGTCGCCATTGATGTGGTCGACGATCAGCGTCAGGGTCGCACCGCTCCACGTGTCCTCGATGCCGCAGATCGCACAACATCCGCCCTGTTGCTCATAGAGATAGTCGCGGACGTAGTGACCCTGGTAGGACATGCGCCCACAGACTCCGGTGTCAAGCCAGACCTCCAAGAGCAAGCGTCGGCGGTATTTCTGTTGGTATGCGTTGGTGCAGAATACCTTTCGCCGACGGCCTTCGAAATCGACTCCGCACCCGAGACAGGTCGTTGGCACAAGACAACGCTATTCCTGAGTACCGACAGGAATGGAGCCGCGTGAGAGACTCGAACTCTCGACATCCGCTTTACAAGAGCGACGCTCTACCAACTGAGCTAACGCGGCCGGGGCCGGCTCGATAAGCCACGACGATTCTACGACAGGGTGATGCCGTCCGAGCTACGCGTCGACCGGGCCCGCGGAGGTGCGGGTGTAGGGCGAAAGCTCGCGAACGGAGCGCCTCGGTAGGCGAGCGGTCGTCAGCTCAATCCTGCATCGGCCTCTTCAGCGCGCCCTGCGCTCGCCGTGGTTGTCGTCGTCCTCGTCGTCCCAGTAGACCCATTCGGGAAGCGGTGTGTTGGGCATGGCGCCTAATGCGGATGCCTCATACCCGGGCTGCCCGATGTGTCCCTTCCACCGCGGGTCCAGTCTGTTCGCTCGTGACCGCCTGATCCCGCGGGTGATCACGGCGACGGTGCCTCCGACGACAAAGGCGATCAACGCGACTTTGAGAATCAGCAACAGCACTGACACGACCACATGCGCTCCTCGCTGCTGAGCGTTAATCGTCTGCAGGATAACGAGTTTCGACCCGAAGAGGGATGGCGGCCCATCAGCTCACGGGTAGCCCGGGAGGTTGTCCAGATCGCCTTGGATGTCCCGCAGTTTTCCTTCGATGGCCTGCAAATCGGAGAGAGCATCCTGATACGACGGCTGCATCTCGTTTGAGGCAGAGGGTAGGGACTGGGGACAGTACGCGACGATGGCGCCCGCGGTGACATGAGTGCTTTGATCGGCGTCCCAGATCGACGATCGCTGCACGAATCCGACCGCGTCGGAGAAATTGTGTTGGTGCGCCAGGAAGTCGCACACGGCGTGCCCCTGGGCCATCGCGTAATCCTGGCTGGGAATCGGCACGCCTTCGTGCTTCAGCGCGGCGATGAACGCCGTGTCGGCAACGCCGATCCGCGGGGCGGGCGCGTGCGGCGCCATTCGGCTGGGCGGCGACGCGGCCGGTCGACTGGGCGACGACGCGGCCGGCGGAGGGGTTTCCGTCGGCTGCGCCGATGAATCCTGCTGGCGGAGGGCGAAGATGACGATCGCCGCGGCGGCGATGCCCACCAGGGAGAGCGGCAGCGCCGCCACTAGGCCGAGACGGCGTAGCACACCACTGCGCCACAGGAGCGTGGCCTTGGCGCGCCGCGGCAGAGAGCTCGCGACCACCGGGGTTTCACGCGCATCGGGCGCGCTCACGAGCGGCACCCCGGTGCTGTGGGCCAGAAGCTCGTCGAGCAGTGCGTCGACCTCTTGGGTCGACGGCTGACCGCCCTGCTCGCGGATCGACCGGCGCCCAAGGGCGATGCGCCGCAATTCCGAGTCGATCGTCTCGCGGTCGCGCATATCAACCAGTTTGAGAGCGTCTGGACGCCGTTACAAGTCCCGGTGCTTCATCGGCATTGATGTCACGCGCTCCGATGCGCAAGACTCGCTGTGAGCCAACCAACCGGAGCCGTACGGATTGAGGGGCGATGGACGGAAGTGATCACCGTGGGCGGTAACCGACGCGCCGCGCCGCTGGCCCTCGCCGCGATCATGGTCGCGCTCGCCGGTTGTTCCGCGTCGCATCCCACGAGTGCGCCCGGGGCCGTCACCACGACGCCGGCCGCCGCACCGCCGGCATCGCCGACCCGGGTGGTGCCCGCGGACGCGGGGACGCCCGGCGGCGCGCAGCCACGGCTGGCGTCGGACCCCGCGCAGCTGGCCGACGATCTCGTCGCCGACGAGCGCGCGCTGCGCGACCCGGGGACCCCGGAGCCGGCGCTGACGGCGGCGGCGCACCGCGAGCAGGCGGCCTACCGGGCCATCGGCCGCCATCCCGAATGGGATGCGACGACGCGCCCGCGCATCCCGGTGGAGTTGGCCGAGGTCTACGACCGCAACGTCGACGCCCGCCGGCAACTCACCGCGCTGACCCCGGTGCGCGACACCCTGCCGGCTTGGCGCATCGAGCCGCCGGCCCCGGCCGACGAGCTGCTCAACGACTACCACCAGGCCGAGTCCGAATCCGGCGTCAGCTGGAACTACCTGGCCGCGATCAACTTCATCGAGACCCGTTTCGGCAGCATCGTGGGCGCGAGCACCGCCGGCGCGCAGGGCCCCATGCAGTTCTTGCCGTCGACGTTCGCCGGTTACGGGCAGGGCGGCGATATCCATTCGCCGCGCGACAGCATCCTGGCGGCGGGCCGATACCTGGCCGCCAATGGCTTTGCCAACGATCGGGATCGCGCGATCTATGGCTACAACCACGCCAGCGAATACGTGCACGCGGTCGACCAATACGCGGCGCTGATCGGGGAAGATCCCGCCACGTTTGCCGCGTACTACCGGTGGCACGTCTACTGCCGCACGACGGCGGGCGACGTCTTGTTGCCCATCGGCTACGACGCGTCGTCACCGATCCCGGCCGCGGACTACGTGGCGGCCCATCCGCAGTAGGACGCGATCAGTACAGGGGCACCCAGACACCGAAGAACCAGTAACCCCAACCGCCGTACTGCCAGTTGAAGACCGGGATGACGGTGAAGGTGTTGTAGTTGAAGGGCCCGAAGTCGCCCCGGGCCACGGCCACATCGCGCGGCGGTCCGGCCCACGGCCGGTTCCAGCCACCGGGAGGCGGCGGACCGTTCCAGCCGCCCGGAGGCGGCGGGCCCTCCCAGTGCGGCGGTGGGTGGCCGGGGGCCGGGCCGTCGTTCCAGCCGTAGTTGTGCTGGCGCGGGGGTGGGGGCGCCCCGCGGCCCGGGATGCTGAATTGGACGTTCGGACCGCCGGGGCCACCGATCTGCGCGTTAGCCGTGATCACGTCGTGACGCGGGATGTAGGGCGGGTGCGGCGGCTGGGTGCTCGGTGGGTTGAGCGACGCATACCGCTGCCTCTCGTTCGGCTTGTTCGGCGGCGGGTTCTGAGTGTTCGCCGGGGCATTGGTCTGCCCGCCCTGCGGCGGGTTCTGACCGGGCTCATTTCGCGGGGCGTTCTGCCCCGGCTGCGGCGGGTATTGGTTGTCCTGGTTGGGCGGTGTGTTCTGGCCGTTCTGGCCCGGGGACTGGCCGCGTTCATTCGGCTGCGGCGTGTTCTGACCGCCCTGGGGTGGTGCGTTCGTCTGCCCGCCCTGCTGGGGCGGACTGTCCTGACCGCCCTGCGACGGGCCGTTCTGACCGCCCTGCGGGGGTGGACTGTTCTGCCCGCCCTGCGACGGGCCGTTCTGCCCACCCTGTTGAGGCGGACTGTTGTGTCCGCCCTGCGGCGGGCTGTTCTGGCCACCCTGCGGCGGGTTGTTGCCGCCGCCCTGCTGACCGCCGCCACCGCCGGAGCCGCCCGGCTGTCCACCCGGTCCGCCGGGGTTGCCACCGCCACCCCCGCCGCCGTGGCAGTTCGGGCACGGTGGTGGAGGATCAAGTGGCGCGGCGAAGGCCGAGCCGGCGTTCAGGGTCGCTGTCGAGATACTCAGGCCAGCAGCCAGCGCGGCAGCGCTGACGACACGTTTCATAGACATAGCTGGGGTTCCCCTCTTGGATGTCGACGGCCTGCGCTACGGGCAGGTGACGTCCAATTCAAATGACTTGGTCACCTGCTGCGGTTGCTGCGGGTTGCTCATGTCGATACCGGTTGCGGTGCCTTTGATCGCCCAGTCCTTGCCATTGACCGCGGCTCCGGCACTGCCGCCCTGGCTCGGCGCGGCGTCAGAGAAACCGAGCGCGACGCCGTTGACGGTGCCCAGCCCGACTGAATGCACCAGCGGCGGGTTGCCATTGCTGACCACCGCACCCAGCCCGGCCGTTGGGTCGCCGATGCCGATGTTGATGTTGTCGCCCGCAGCGGCGCACGTGACCTGCCCGCTGACGTTCTGGTTCTGACCGTCGACGATGACTTGCGGACCCGACGCTGAGGGCGCAGCAGACGAGCCCGACGATCCCGTGCTGGACTTGTTACTCGAACATCCGGCGCTGGCCGCGATCACCAGGGCCAGGCCGCCTACTCCGACTACGATCCCACGCTTCACTACCGCTTCCCCTCGTGTCGCCGGTTCCGCTGCCACTTCACCATGGCCTCGGTACCCGGTACTCCTGAATTGCAAACGCTACGACGCTCAGGGGAGAACGCGCAGCCCCCACCTGTCCAGCAGCGGATTGATCAGCATGAAGTAGGTCGTGTAATCGTCGCCGTCGGGCGAGGACATCAACAGACCGACCGCGCTCACGGTGCCGTCCGGGTTCATCACGAAGCCGGGACTTCCGCTGTCGCCGTCCAGGCTGAACACGCTGGCTTCGACCACATCGCCGTCGATGCCCTTGATGGAGCCGCACGTCTCGCCGGTCACCGCACCGATCTTGCAGAATGGCATACCGGGCTGAATCTGCGCGCGGCTCAACACATCCCGAACCTGATATCTGCCCCCTACATCGCCCACCGGCATCCCGACACTCGGCTCGAGGCGGATGATCGCGGCGTCGCGCTTGGCGCCTTCATGCTCGCTGGCCGAGATTTTGCCCAGTGGCGCGTCGTTGCCGTACGTCCACTCCGCACCGTCGTGCGAGTCGCAGTGCCCGCTGGTCATCAGATAATAGCTGCCGTCGGTGCCCTGCGCCGCGAATCCCGCTGTGCACCTGCCGGCTTCATGATCGACTCCCATGCCCGGCGCCGGAGGCGGCGACGGCAGAGCCGGGGGCGGCGCTGCCGCAGCGGTTTTCGCCACCGTCGTCGCGGCCACCAACACGGCCCCGACGATTCCCAGCCCTCGCAACCACGGCATGCTCACGTCGTCCCCCTCCGTTTGTGCCCGGCAGATCGTAGCAGCGCCGCCCGCCCCGAATGCACTGGCGGCCAGCCGTTTCCGCGCGGGCGGCTCATCCGGCGTCGACGTGCCGGGCCAGGAAGTCCAGCACGGCGCCGGCGAAGATGTCGTTGCGGTCGCCGGCGACCATGTGCCCGGCACCGCGGACATCGGTGAATTCGACTTGGGGGAAACGCGTTAGGAATTCGTCGGCGCGCTCCTGGCTGACGAGATCGCTCATCTGCCCGCGGACGAGGAGCATCGGCACCCCGCCGCGCAGGATCGCCTCCACGGCCGTGTGCATCCGATCGGGGTCGGTGACCTCGAACGGCGGGAATGCCGCAGTGCCGCTGATGAATTGCGGGTCCCAGTGCCAATACCAGCGGTCGCCGCGGCGACGCAGGTTGGTGGTCAGGCCGTCGAGATCGGTCGGTCGCGGCCGATGCGGGTTGTACTCGGCGATCGCATCGGCGACTTCGTCCAACGAGGCGAACCCCGATTCCACCCGCTCGGCCATGAAGGCATGTATCCGATTCGCACCGGACTGGTCCATGTTCGGCACGATGTCCACCAACACGACCGCGCTCGCGATGCCCGGGGACAGCTCCCCGGCGAGCAGCATCGATGTGAACCCGCCCAGCGAGGCACCGACCAGCACCGGTCGCGAAGGCAGCGTGTGCAGTACCTCTTGGACGTCGGCGGCGAAACTGACGACGCGATAGTCGCCGTCGTCGGACCAGTCCGATTCGCCGTGGCCGCGCAGGTCGACGGTGACGGCCTGCCATCCCCGCGCGGCGACCGCGGCAGCGGCCTTGCCCCAGGAACGGCGCGTCTGTCCCCCGCCGTGCAAGAACACCACGGCGCGGGCGTGAGGATCCCCGAGGCGGTCGGCGACGATCTGGACCCCGCCGGGACCCCGGATCGTGAACGGTTCAGCTGCCGTGGGCACCAGGTGATACTAAGGCGCCCCCGGTCGGCGCCCGCACTCACTTGACGCCAAGAGCGTGCAGCGGCGTCAATTTAGAGAGCGGGTCGGCGCCGCACTAGACGGACCCGGAGTGAAGGAGAAGGCATGCATCTCGACGAGTACATGTCGATGGATGCGACCGCCCTGGCCGGGCTGGTCGAGGACAAGCAGGTCACCCCGGCCGAACTCCTCGCATTGGCACGGCAGCGCGCGGACGCCGTGAATCCCCGGTTGAACGCCATCGTCCGTCGCCTCGACGGTGTCGCCGACGCCCAGGCCGCCGATCCGAACCTGGGCGGGCCATTTGCCGGTGTCCCATTCCTGCTCAAAGACCTCGGCCAGGAGTACCGCGGATTCCCCACGTCGTGCGGGTCGCGCTCGCTGGCCAATGAGGTGGCCGACCGGCACGCGCTGATCACACAACGGTTTCTGGACGCGGGCCTGGTGATCTTCGGGATGACCAATACGCCCGAATTCGGGGCCAAGGGCGTCACGGAACCCGACTATTGGGGCCCGGCCCGCAACCCGTGGAACACGAAGCACACGCCGGGGGGCTCGTCAGGCGGATCCGCGGCGGCGGTGGCCGCCGGCATCGTTCCGGCCGCCGGGGCCAACGACGGTGGCGGGTCGATCCGAATCCCCGCCGCCTGCAACGGACTTGTCGGCCTCAAGCCCAGCAGGGGCCTGGCACCCTACGGCCCGCAGACCGGCGAGATGATGTTGGGAATGGCGACCCAAGGGGTGGTGTCGCGCACCGTGCGCGACAGTGCGGCACTCTACGACGCGATCGTCGGGAATCATCCCGGTGCAGCCTACCGAGCCGCGTTGCCCGACAAGGCATTCAACGACATCCTCAAGCTCCGCCCGAAGGGGTTGAAAATCGGTTACTCGGCGCGCTCGGCGATCAACCCGCGGCCCCACCCCGAGGCCGTCGCCGCCGTCGAGAAGACGGCCGTCCTGCTGGGCGAGTTGGGCCATCAGGTCGACGAGGTCGCGCCGCCCTACGATGACGCCGCGTTGGGCCGTGACTTTCTGACCATTTGGTTCGCGCAGCTTCACCAGCAGGTCGCGGACATCAAACGGCGAACCGGCGCCCGGGACAGCGACTTTGAGGCCGACACGCTGGCCGTCAGTGAACTCGGCCGATCCGGTGGTGTCCTGGCGGCCATGTCCGCGCTGGAAAGCAGGAACGACTACATCCAGTCCCTGACCGAGTTCCACGGTGCCTACGACTATTTCCTCACCCCCACCCTGGCCACCCCGCCCCTGGAGGTGGGCGCCACGGCGACGTCGGCGGTGTTACAGCGCGCGGCCCGAGTGATCAGCCGGCTGCACGCGGGAAAACTCATGGGGCTCAGCGGAATTCTCGACGACCTCATCCAGGAGAGCCTAGGCTGGGTGCCCTACACGCAGCTGGCCAACCTCACCGGGCGCCCCGCGATCAGCGTCCCCCTGCATTGGACGCAGGAGGGCCTTCCGCTGGGTGTGCAATTCGTCGGGAAGTTGGGTGCCGACGGCGGCCTCCTGCAGTTGGCCGCCCAACTCGAAGAGGCCAACCCGTGGGCTCACCGGCACCCCGCTGCGGTCACGAATTAGTCGCTGCCGCAAGCAGTTTACGCTGGCGGATCGGTGTCCTGCTGGTCACGCTGACCCCGCCACAGCGTGGCGAACCGTCGGGCGATGGCGCCCAGCCGTCCGCCCGCGAGCTGGGAAGCCTTGATGCGGCCCAGGGTTTCCCGGCCTTCATTCGCGTAGTCCTTGACCGATTCGTCGCCTTCCTCGGCACGCATGTCTGTCCTCCGATCCTGCTTGGTCGCGTTCGCTATTCCGAAGCGGGACGCTCGGGTGGTTCCGATGGCGTCAAGCGCTCCGGCGGTTCTGTCGGCGTGAGCCGTTCGGGTGCTTCCGTCGGCGTGAGGCGCTCCGGCGTCTCGCCCGGCGTCCCCGGCTCCGTTGGCTCTGAATTGCCTGGCCACTCCTCCGAAAGCGGCCTGAGGTCCGTATCGCTCATGCTCAGTCCTTCAATCGGCTCAAATCCGCGTACCCGCCGCACCCGGCGGCCCAAACGCTGCCGGCCTCGAAAGCGCCCCTGGGCGCAGCAGGTGCCAGGGGCGGATCGGCCGCTTACACTCCAACGGTGGTAGATCTGGCGCGAACGAGGTCGGCAGTGAAAAAAGTCCCGCTGAGCATCGGAATCGCCGTTGTCGTGTTGCTCGCGGTGTTCGCAATACCGATCAAGCAGCGCTGCGGGGCGCCTGGTTACCCGTGCGCGTCGACGCTGGATATTCAGGGCAATACCCACTACTACTACGAGGTCGAACCGGCGGGTGTCTACCTCGCTGAAATTGTCACCGGCACCAATATCACGCTCTTTTACACGTCGGGCGAGGACCTGGTCAAAGCCAGATAGCACTGTGGGGAGACGACATGCGCATCGGCAGAAGTGCCCGGACCGTCGTGACCGTCGGGTTGCTCGCGGCGGCAACGCTGACCACAAACGCGCCGACGCACGTAGCGCTCGCCGCCGTGGGCCAGCGTCCCTGTAGCGCAAATGCGCTGTGCGCCAAGGCCCCTGCGCCGGACGGCGATGACCAGGCCGCCGCAGAGCGCGTGATCATCGACGGCTACATCAAGAAGCAAGTCGGATGCACGCCGACCATGCCGCCCCACCCGGTGTCCATCGCGTGGGATCCCCCGGGCTTCACGCCCGGGGTCGGCGGCTCTGGCCTCATTCACGATGCCAACCCGGCACTGGGCGGCCAGTACCGCGCCGACTATGTCAATGGTCGATGGCGCATCGAGTACCTGTACTGCTGACGGCGACGGTTTGCTGGCCGGCCGCGGGCGATGCCGGTTCGGTACCAGGTATCCGCGCGGTCACGAGTTCGGCTCGATCCGTCTTCCGCTCGAGCCCGGCAGGAGACCATCCGGGCCGGACCCCGGCATCGCCCGACCAAAACGGCCAGGTAGAGCGAGGATCGTGCGCGCGAATCCCGCGCACCCGACCCGCTGGATCCGCTCGCGGCGGTTCGCGGTGGGCGCTCTCGATTGGGGCCTTCACAGCTAGCTAACGCATACTTGTCACCATGCTCGAAGCGACATCGCCGCTAACCGCCGTTGCGGGGTCCGGTGCTGCGCTGGGTGTGGGCAGAGGTTTGTGATGGCCCGCTCGGGCGGCGCTCATCGCCGCCACCGAGCCGTCCGTCAGTCCTCTCGATTCCGCAAAGGGCTGACGCGCACCCTGGGCGCGCTGGTTTCCGTGGCGGCGGTCGGGCTGACCGGCGCCGGGTATTACGTGGCGCACGGCGCATTGGGCGGCATCACCGTTTCCAACGCGCTGCAGCCCGACGACCCGCGCTCCAGCGGCGACAACATGAACATCCTGCTGATCGGCCTGGACTCGCGGAAAGACCAGGACGGCAACGACCTGCCGTATTCGATTCTGAAGCACCTGCATGCAGGCGATTCCGACGACGGCGGCTACAACACCAACACCCTGATCCTGGTGCACGTCAGCGCCGACAACAAAGTCGTCGCCTTCTCGATCCCGCGCGACGACTGGGTGCCGTTCACCGGGGTCCCGGGATACAACCACATCAAGATCAAAGAGGCGTACGGGCTGACCAAGCAGTACGTCGCGCAAAAGCTGGCCAACCAGGGGACGAGCAGTCAAAAAGAGCTCGAGACCAAGGGCCGTGAGGCCGGGCGGGCGGCGACCCTGCGCGCGGTGCGCAGCCTGACCGGCGTCCCGATCGACTACTTCGCCGAGGTCAACCTGGCCGGCTTCTACGACCTGGCGCAGACGCTGGGCGGCGTCGAGGTGTGCCTGAACCACGCCGTCTACGACTCGTATTCCGGCGCCGACTTCCCGGCCGGGCGCCAGCGATTGGACGCGTCCGAGGCGCTGTCGTTCGTCCGGCAGCGGCACGGCCTGGACAACGGCGACCTGGACCGCACCCACCGGCAACAGGCGTTTATCTCGTCCGTCATGCAGGAGTTGCAGGCCGCGGGCACCTTCACCAACATCGACAAGCTCAAGAACCTGATGGCGGTGGCGCGCAAGGACGTGGTGCTGTCGTCCGGCTGGAATGACGAGATGATCCAACGGCTCGGCGGGCTCGCCGGCGGCAATCTGGAATTCCGGACCCTGCCGGTCCTGCGCTACGACAACATCGATGGCCAGGACGTCAACATCGTCGACCCGGGCGCGATCAAGGCCGAGGTGGCGGCGGCGATCGGCACCGACGCACCGACCACCGCGGCCACCACCACGGCCGTCAAGCCCGATCCGTCCACGGTCGTCGACGTGGTCAACTCGGGCAGCATGAGCGGGCTCGCCACCGAGGTATCGCGCGCCCTGAAAAAGAAGGGCTACACCCCGGGCCAGGTCCGCGACCGCGAGTCCGGCGAGCCGACCACCAGCTCGATCGCGTACGGCGCCGGCGCGCAGACCGACGCGCGCAACGTGGCCAACCTGCTGGGCATGGACGCACCCAGTCAGCCCAGCCCCGGCGTCCAGCCGGGCCACATCCGGGTGACGGTGGACACCAATTTCTCGATCCCCACACCGGACGACACCCAGATGGACGACGTGACGAGCACCAGCACCACCGCGTCGACGAAGGTTAAGTCCTACTACTACAACGGCACCACGACGACCTACCCGACGCCCGATCAGGGAAAGCCGATCGACGGCGGGGGCGTGCCCTGCGTCAACTAGCGGCGATCGCAAGCGCGGTCGTGGCGATCGCAAGCGCGGCGGAGCCGGGCGCAGCGGGTCGCCGCATAGTCCAAGCCGGGCGCAGCGGGTCGCCGCCATCAACCAGCCACGCTTCAAGCGTGCGTGCCGCCGTCCATGCGGATCTCGGTGCCGGTGATCCAGGCTCCGTCGTCGGATACCAGCATGGCGATCACCCCGGCGACCGCGTCGGGGCCGGCCATCCCCGTGCCGCTGGACTCCGTCGTGGTCGGCAGGATCGGCATGAGCCGGGGAAACAGCGACCAGTCGGCGTCCTTCGGGATGTATCCGCCAGTGGCGTCGGTGATCCCGGACTTGATGCTGCCCGGGGCGACGCACGCCGCGCGCAGACCCTGCTTGGCATATTCCAGCGCCAGCGAGTGGGTGAACGCCTGGATGCCGCCCTTGCTCGCGGCGTAGGCGGCCATATAGGGATGGGCGAACGAGGCCGACGTCGAGCTGAAGTTCACGACCGCGCTGCGCGGATTTGCCAGCAGCGACGGTAACGCCTCCCGCACCACCAGAAACGTCCCGGTCAGGTTGACGCCGACGATCTGGTTCCAGAGTTCGAGGCTGGTGTCGTGGGTGTGCGCGGCTCGCAGGATGCCGGCGGCGTTGACCAGCGAGTCAAGGCCGCCGAGCTGCTCGGCGGCCAGGCGCACCCCGTCGACCACCGAAGCCTCGCTGCCGACATCCATCGGCACGGTGGTGAGCCGGTCGGCGGTGCCGGCCTCTTGTGCCTGTGCCCGCGTCGCGTCCAGGCCCTCGGCCGCGACGTCGGAGGCCGCGACGGCGGCGCCCTCATCGAGCAAGCGCAGCGTGGTCGCCTGACCGATCCCCGACGCGGCACCGGTCACCAGAATCCGCTTGTCCTCGAGTCGCTTCATCGCTTCTCCCGTTCACTAGGCGCGGCGACGGGTCAGGGTGCGACCACCCCGCGCAGCGCATCCTCGCCGTACATCTGCACCATCATCGAGGAGTAATCCGGACCGCGGCGCAGAATGTGTCCCCCGTCGACGTTGATGCACTGGCCGGTGATCCAGGCGGCCGCGTCGCTGAGCAGGAACAGCGCCAGGTTGGCCACGTCCTCGACCTCGCCGACCCGCGGCAGCGGGGTGCACAGCGCGTAGTCACCACTGATCTCGGGTGACTGGATCACGCTCGCGTCGACAAGATCGGTGCGAATCAGGCCCGGCCGGATGCTGTTGACCCGCACCCAGGACGGGCCGAGCTCGTCGGCGGCCAGCATCATCATGTGGTCGATCGCCGACTTGGTGACCCCGTACGGGCCGAACCACCGGTGGGTGTTGCTGGCCGCGATCGATGAGATCCCGATGAACGAGCCACCGCCGCCGCGCACCAGCTCGCGCCCCACGTGCTTGAGCACGTACATGGTGCCATTGACGTTGAGGTCGACGGTGTTTCGCCACGCTTCGGAGTCGGTGTGGGTGATCGGCCCCACGGTCAGCGAGCCACCCGCGCAATGCACCGCGCCGTGCAGTCGGCCGTGCCAGGCCGTCGCGGCGTCGACCGCGCGGGCCACCTCGTCCTCGTTCGTGACGTCGGTGGGCTCATAACGAATGGAGCCCTCGCCGGGCAGGGCCTCGATCTCCTTGACGGCCTCGGCGAGGCGATCGGCATTGCGGCCGACGATCATGACCGACGCGCCGGCCGCGACCAGCCCCGTGGCCACGCCCTTGCCGATCCCGCTGCCACCGCCGGTGATCAGGTACGTCCGGTCTTGGAAAGAAAGCTGCACGCGAGGCCCTTTCAAACTGGAACAGGTTCTAGCTATAGAAGCATGTCCCCTCGGGGGGAATATCGCTACCCCCGGTCTCGTTAGGTCCTGCGCCGCCCGGCGCTACGGCGTATCGCGGCGCGCCACCTTCGTCGGCTTCGCGTCACGCCAATCCTCGACGTGCGGAGGCTGGCCAACCGGCCACCGATTCTCGTTGAACGCCGCCCAATGGGCATGCCCCAGCAGATGCACGTGGAAAGCGTGGCGCAGCGCCTCGGTGTACCCCATCGCGTCGGAGGCGGCGTTGACCGAATCCTTGATGAGCAGCGACGCCATCGTGGGCCGCTCGGCGATGCGTCGCGCGAATTCGAGTGTCTTTTCCTCTAATTCGTCGACAGCGAAAACCTTGGACACCATACCCAGCCGGTGCGCCTCGTCCGCGTCGATCGAATCACCGGTCAACAGCAGCTCTTTGGCCTTGCGCGGCCCGAATTCCCAAGGGTGAGCGTAATATTCGACACCCGGCATACCCAACCGGACCGCGACGACGTCGCTGAACTTTGCATTGTCGGCCGCGACGATCAGGTCGCACGCCCAGATCAACATCAGACCGGCCGAGATCGCGTTGCCCTGCACCTGGGCGATGGTGATCTTGCGCAAATCGCGCCAGCGGCAGGTGTTTTCGAAGAAGTAGTGCCACTCCTGGTGGTACAGCTTCTCCATGATCGGCTCGAGCGTGGCCCCGCGCGAGCGGAAGCTCGGATGCTGCCCCGGGCCCGGTGCGCGCTCGGCCAGTGCCTGCTCGGAACCCAGGTCGTGGCCGGCGGAAAAGTTCCTGCCACGCGCCGCCAGGATCACCACGCGAACGGTGTCGTCGGCCTCGGCGCGGCCGAAGGCCTCGTCGAGCTGGACCAGCAGGCCGCGACTTTGCGCATTGTGGGCTTCGGGCCGGTTCAGCCAGATCCGCGCGATGCGGCCCTCGTCGAGGGTTTCGTAGGCCACGAGCTCCGGGGCGTTGGCGCCGTCCGCCCCGGCTTCGGCTTGCTCGGAGACTGTCATTCCGCCCACCTCGTTCGTCGTTGAATTGGCCTTGTTTACAGATTACGGCCAGTGTGTAACCGGGACCGCGCTGGGGGCACGCGCCGGGAGTCCCCGCCGGCGGTGCGCGCCGTCCGATCGTGACTTCGCGAGCGGCGCGGCGAAGCCCTGCAAACCAGCCATAAATGCGTCCGACGCCCGTTAGCTGGTGAGACGGGCTGCGCCCGGTCACTCGCGTCGCCTACAGTTAAGTCATGCCTACGAAATCTGATCCTGGCGAAATCGGCGATGTCGAGCCGGTGGCGGACAGCACTGCGAGCCAGGCCAGGCGGGTCGTCGCGGCGTATGCCACCGACGCCGACGAATGCCGGGTTTTTCTGTCCATGCTGGGTATTGGGCCGGCGAAACTCGACGCATAAATGGCTCCCGGGGGAGGGCGAAGCTCCAAGGCAGCCAAATTCGGGAATTCCGACTTCGTCGTCGTTGCCAACCGGCTGCCGGTAGACCGGGAGGTGCTTCCCGACGGCACCACGGCCTGGAAGCGCAGCCCCGGCGGACTGGTCACCGCCCTGGAGCCCCTACTGCGCCGACGGCGCGGGGCGTGGGTCGGCTGGCCCGGCGTCGTCGACGAGGACGTCGACCACGAAGACGCGCCCATCGTCCAGGACGACCTGGAACTTCGGCCGGTCAAGCTGAGCGCCGGCGACGTCGCCGAGTACTACGAGGGCTTCTCCAACGCCACGCTGTGGCCCCTGTATCACGACGTCATCGTCAAGCCGATCTACCACCGCGAATGGTGGGAGCGCTACGTCATCGTCAACCGTCGCTTCGCCGAGGCCACCTCGCGTGCCGCCGCGCGCGGCGCGACCGTGTGGGTGCAGGACTACCAGCTGCAACTGGTCCCGGCGATGCTGCGCGAAATGCGCCCCGATCTGACCATCGGCTTCTTCCTGCACATCCCCTTCCCGCCGGTGGAACTGTTCATGCAGCTGCCCTGGCGGACCGAGATCGTCAAGGGCCTGCTGGGCGCCGACCTCGTCGGATTCCACCTGTCCGGCGGTGCGCAGAACTTCCTGTTCCTGTCCCGGCGGCTGATCGGAGCCAACACGTCGCGCGGGGCGGTCGGGGTACGGTCGCGCTACGGCGAGGTCGAGGTCGACTCCCGCGTCGTCCGGGTGGGCGCTTTCCCTATCTCCATCGACTCCACTGCGCTCGACCAGACGGCCCGACACCGCGATATCAGGCGTCGCGCCAAGGAGATTCGGGCCGAACTCGGCAACCCCCGCAAGGTGCTGCTCGGCGTCGACCGGCTGGACTACACCAAGGGCATCGACGTTCGGCTGAAAGCCTTTTCGGAACTGCTCGCCGAAGGCCGCGCCAAGCGTGACGACACGGTGCTGATCCAGTTGGCGACACCGAGCCGCGAGCGGGTGGACAGTTACCAGCAGCTGCGCAACGACATCGAACGCCAAGTCGGCCATATCAACGGCGAGTACGGCGAAGTCGGGCATCCGGTGGTGCACTACCTGCACCGGCCGGTCCCCCGCGACGAACTCATCGCCTTCTTCGTGGCCGCCGACGTCATGCTGGTCACCCCGCTGCGCGACGGGATGAACCTGGTCGCCAAGGAGTACGTCGCCTGCCGCAGCGATCTGGGTGGCGCGCTCGTGCTGTCCGAATTCACCGGGGCCGCCGCCGAACTGCGGCAGGCGTACCTGGTCAACCCGCACGACCTCGAAGGGGTCAAGGACGCCATCGAGGCCGCGCTCAACCAGTCCGCCGAGGACGGACGGCGGCGCATGCGGTCGCTGCGCCGCCAGGTGCTCGCCCACGACGTCGACCGCTGGGCACGGTCATTCCTCGATGCGCTCGCCGAGGCGCGGCCCCATGACGCCGATTAGCCCGGATGCGCCGGGAACCCATGGTGTTGGCGCGCCAACGCTGTGATACTCGGGTGCAGCGTCGCACGCGAAGGAGAAAGAGTCCCATGAAGCTCCGTCACGGAATGGCCGCGGGTGCCGCCGTCTGCACTGCCGTCGCAACGGGAATCGCGTTGCAATCCGGCGAACCGGCCAAGGCGCTCGGTCCACCGGCGGACGGTAACTACTCCTTCAACGAGGCGGGCGTCTCGGGCGTGACCTGGACCGTCACGGCGCTCTGCGATCAGCCGTCCGGGACCCGGAACATGAACGACTATTCCGATCCGATCGTCTTCGCGATGAACTGCGCGCTGAACATCGTGAGTTTCACGGACGAGCGGATCAGCGCGGCCGACAAGTTGCAGAATTTCAGCGGTCGGGCTCGGATGTCGAGCATGTTATGGACATTCAAGATTGACAAGGACAACGGCGTGTCATGTCCGGGAGGGGGCACCGCGCCGTCCACCGAAACCTTCGCGTTCAGCGACGAAACGATGAGCGGCACCCACACCACGCTGCACGGGCCGGTGTGTGGGCTGGAGCCGGAAATGAAGAAGCAGCCGTTCTCACTGGCGATGATCGGACCGCCGCCCAGCCCGATCGAGCGTTACCCGTTGTACTGCAACGGCATTGCGATGTGCTACTGAGCTAGATCGGCGTGATGTAGGCGATCAGCCACTGCTTGCCGATCTTTTTGAAGTCGACCCGCAACCGGCTGCCGTCATACAGCGGCTGGCGTGACTTGTCGGTGACCGTCCGGTTCATGTAAACCATCACGGCCGCCGAATCCCGTTTAGCGGACATGACTCCCACGCCGACGACGTTGGCCTGCACCACCACTTCGCGCTTCTTGGCTTCGGGGATGATCTGGGTGTTGGCGCTCTTCTGGAACTCCGCGCGGTAGTCGGGCGTCAACATGGAGTACGCGGCCGTCAAACTCCGCTCGACGGTTTGGTAGTCATAGGCGAACACCTGGGGGATCTCCCTGGCCGCCAGGCCGGGCAACACCGCGCGCGCCGCCTGCTCGCCGCGCGCTTCGACCCGCCCCCAGTACATCCAGCCGGCCACCGCGGACAGCCCGACGAACGCCACGGCCAGAAGGTATCCCGCGACGACCAGCAGCCAGCGCCGCCATCGCATCAATTACCCCCGTCTGGATACTTCAGGTCGTAGCCGCTCATCCGCCCGGATTCGTCTTCGTGCACGATGACACGCAAGCGATAGGGCATGGACGGCTTGTTGACCCCGTCGATGTCGGCGACGGTGACCCGCACCGACACCAGCACGGATGCGTTATTCGCAACGGCGTCAACGCCTTCCAGCGCGGCACCGTTGACGACGGCTTCCGATGTGGCGTTGGTGGAGCGGAACAAGGCCTTGAGGTTTTCAGCGTTGTTGTTCGCGCCGAGCATCCCCCGCAGCGGGCCGCTGGTGCCGTTGATGAAGCGGTCGACGCTCTCGTCAATGTTGTCCTGCTTGTAGCTGAACATGTTGACCACCGTCTGAGTGGCGGTGTCGACGAAGCGCTGATCGCGCGCCTGCGCGGCGGTGGTGTGGCGTTGCTGGATGATCAGCGCGGCCACACAGCCGGCCAACGCCCCGACCGCCAATAGTGCCGCCGCGAACGAGACCCACGCCACCAGGCTGCGGTGCGGCTGACGCCGCGGCGGCGGCTTGATGGACTTGAGGGCCTTGACGGGTTTCGCGGGCTGCTTCGGCGCGGCCTGACCGTCGGCCTGGACCGTCACGTCCTGCGTGGACTCACCCTTGGCGGGCCCCGCCGCGCGCGAGGCTCGACGACGAGCCCGCGGCTTGGCTGTTTGTTCGCCTGCCACGGCAGCGTCCATTACACGGTCCATTACATAGGCCTTGGATCAAGCATGAGGTCCACCCAGTTCTCGGCGCCGGAGGTTCCGGTGGCGCCGGCGGCGAAGATACCAGTGCCGCCCGCCGGATCGACAAACGCGCCGGTCTTCTCGTCATAAGTGGCGTAAGCCGGTGCGCTGGCCTGCGGCTGCCCGCCCGGCGGCGGGCCCCACGGCTTCTCCGGTCCCGGTCCCGCCGGCGGTGGGTTGATCCCCAGCGGCGGCGCCGGCGGGGGCAGCCATTTCGGATACGGCAGCTGCGGCGGTACCGGCGGCACACCCGGTGGCTGCCACGAGGTGAACGGCGGCGGGGGCCCGTTGTCGTTGGGCGGCGGCGGGGCGAAGGCCGGCTGCTTGTTGGGCAGCGGCCCCGGCCCAGGCACCGCGCCCGGGGGCGGCGGCCCGACGATCGGTGTGCCGGGATCGGGTTCGGCATCCGGCGGGATATACGGGAAGTGGTTGGGCGGCAACACGTTCAGCCCGTTGGTCATCGGGGTGTCGTAGGGCACCGGGGGGCCGCGCCACGGGTTGCGGCCGATCGGCACGTAGCCCTTGGGGTCGCGGCAGAGCTGAATCGTGGGGGCGCGTTTTCCGGGAAACTCCTGGCACGGGTAGTTGCGGGCGCCACGCACGGTGCTGGGATCGTTCTGGGCGGTCTTGCAGTACATGTCCCTTGGAAGCTCGCGCACCGTTTCATCCGCGGGAGTGCGCATCAGCGGCGGCGGCAGGAAACCGACAGCGCACGGCGGCGGGTCGTTGAGGTCGAGCTTGAAGTCCAGCTTTCCGCCCTCGTCGAGCGGCGGTCCGCCCGCCATCGTGATGATCGCGGCGAACAACGCCGGCAGCACCACCAACAGCTGTTCGATCGACTTGTGGTAGATGACGCCGACCCGGCCCAGGTTGGACAGGCTGGCGGCCAGCGCCGGGAAGGAGGGGCGGATGCCGGAGAACGCGGTGCTGGCCTCGTCGGTGGCGCCTGGTGCGGTCGCCAGGGTGTCGCGCAGCTGCGGGTCGGCCTGACGAACCTCGGAGGTGAACCGCGCCAAGCCATCCGACAGTGACTTGATGTCGCCGCCGGCGCGGATCTGGGCCTGTAGGAAGGGGCCCGCCTGGTCGATCAACTGCGAGACTTGCGGATAGT
Source organism: Mycobacterium marseillense (assembly GCF_010731675.1). Lineage (NCBI taxonomy): Bacteria > Bacillati > Actinomycetota > Actinomycetes > Mycobacteriales > Mycobacteriaceae > Mycobacterium > Mycobacterium marseillense. The sequence goes on along the minus strand of NZ_AP022584.1, from coordinate 4,441,716 downwards.
TGGCGTTGGCCTCGTCCACCAGCAGCCGGGCCGACTCGAAGAGCCGGGCCATCTCCGGACCCGATCCATTCGCCGCGATGAACGTCTCGTGCAGCAACTCTCGCAACCGGGTGTCGCCCAGGCTGTTGACCAGTGTCTCCGCGCGCTTCAGCAGGTCGGCGACGTCCTGGCCGATCCGGGTGTTCTGCCGCTCGATGCGGGATCCGTTGGTCAACTTGCCTGATGCCGGTGAGCCCGGGGGCACCAGGTCGATGTACTGCTCACCGACGGCGGACACACTCTTGACGGTGGCGGTGACGTTCGACGGGATGGCGGTCTCGCTATTGAGCCGCATCTGGGCGATGACGCCGTTGGAGCTCAGACCCACCGACTCGACACGGCCGACCGCCACGCCTCGGTAGGTGACGTTGGCATTCTTGTACAGGCCGCCGCCGGCAGTGAAATCGGCGCTCACGCCGTAGGTTCCGATACCGAACGTCGCGGGCAGCCGCAGGTAGAAGATCGCCATCACGGTCAGGGTGATGGCAGTGATTACCGCGAAGATCACCAGCTGGATCTTGGTCAGTCTGTCGTGCATCTGCGCCGCCCCCTACTGTCCCGAAGCCGTGCCGGGCGGAATCTTGAACGGATCCGCAGCCTGTCCGGACAGGTTGGCCAATTCGCCAATCAAGAAGTCCGGTGGATTGAGGATCTCGTCCATGTGAGCCATGTTCGGGTCGAAGTAGGCCGTGGTGAAGAACGTCTCACCGAGCCGCCGCAGGGTCAGGTCGAAGGTGGTGAACACGTTGAGGTAGTCGCCACGCACGGCCTGCTTGATGCCGTAATTGGGGAACGGGAAGGTCAACAAGATCTGCAACGAGGTGACGAAATTCTTCCGGTTGTCGTTGAGCGCCTTCACGACCGAGTACAGGTCCTTCATGTCCGCGGCGAAGTCCGTCTTGGTTTTGGCCAGCACGTGCGAGGTGACGTTCGCCAGCTTGTGCAGCGCGCCGAACGCCTCCACGATGTGGTCGCGGTTCTTGTTGAGCACGCGAATCGCCTCGGGCAACGTGTCCAGCGCCCGGCCCAGGTTGTCCTTATCGTGCGCCAGGGCTGCTGAGAACCGGTTCAACCCGTCGACCGCATCGATGATGTCGTTGACCTGGCGGTTGAGCCCCGAGGTCAATTCCGCCAACCTGGGGACCAGGTCGACGAACTGGTCCTGCCGGCCCGCGACGGCGCGATATGTCTCGTCGGTGATCTCTTCCAGCGCACCGACATTGCCCTTGTTCACCACAACGCCCAGCGCCGAGAGCACCTCTTCGGTGGTGGGGTAACGGCCGGTATTGGCCTCCGCGATTTTCGACCCGTCGGTCAGCCGGCCGACGGCCGGCTTGTCCTTTGGCCTGGTCAAGTCGATGTGCATCGACCCGAGCAGCGACGTCTGGGCGACCGTCGCGGTCGCGTTGGCGGGCAGCACGACGTTCTTGTTCAGCGCCAATTTCACTGCCGCATAGAACGATCCGTCGGCCCGCTGCTCGGCCGCGATACCGGCGACACTCCCGACGGTGACGTCGTCCACCATCACCGGTGAGTTCTGCGGCAGCGTTGCCACGTCGGGCAGCTCGACGGTCACCGAGTAGGCGCCACTGCCATGACCGGCGGTGCCCGGCATCGCCAACGAATTCAGGCCGTTGAATTGGCAGCCGGCCAGCAGCACGCTGCCCGCCGCCAATCCGCTGGCACGCAACCACATTCGGTTCATCCGCCACCGCCCAAACCGGCCGCCGGCCCGGTAGGCGCCGGTTGGCCCGGAGCCGGCCCCGGCAGCGGGCCGAACGCGCTTCCCGGAGCGGGACCGGGGGCGGGAGCGGCACCGGCCGGCGCGGGTCCGGGTGCCGCACCGGCCTGCGGAGCCGGCGGGACGAGCAGCGCCTGCAGATCAGCCGGGTTCTGCGCGGCCGGCGGCTGGGCGCCCTTGGCCGGGACCCAGGTCAGCTCGGGAACCGGAGTTGCCGCCTTGGCCTGGGTCTCCGGGGTGTCATAGATGATCTGGCCCTTGTACGCCGTGATCGTGTTGAGCGGGTGGAACATCACCGGTGGATAGTTCACGGTGAGCCGGCGCAGCACCGGACCCAGCCGCTCGCGGCAGAGCTCGGCGCGCTTGAAGTAGTCCGGCGCCCGCGGGCCCGCCGCGGTCTCGAAGGACCCACCGCAGATGAACTGCACGGGGTTGGCGAATTCCGGTATCGACAGAAGGCCGTTGAGCGTGCCCTGCGCGGGGTCGTAGATGTTGTAGAAGTTGGCGATACCCGGCCCCGCCACGTGCAGCACCTGCTCGATGTCGTCGCTCTCGTCGCTCAGCGTCTTCGCGAAATCGTTGAGGTTGTTGACCGTGTCGATGATGGTCGAGTTGTTTTCGTGCAGGAACCCACGGATGTCCGACAGCGCCGTGTTGAGGGTCCCGAGGGTGTTGTCGAGATGGCGCGAGCTGTCGGCCAGCACCTGCGATACCGAGGCGACGTTACCGGCGAATTGGACAAGCTGTTCGTTGCTGGATGACAGGGCGTTGATCACCACCTGCAGGTTTTTGACCGTGCCGAAGATGTCGCCGCGCGAATCCCCAAGCCGCCCAGCGGCTTGCGAGAGCTCACGCAGGGCGCTGTGGAAGGACTGGCCCTTGCCGTCGAAGGTGTCGGCGGCCTGGTTGATCGCCGCGCCCAACGGCCCCTGCATCGATCCGGCCGTCGGGCCGAGCTGGACGGCCAGCTGGGTCAGCGACTCCTTCACCTCGTCCCATTCCACCGGGACCGCGGTGCGGTCCGGGCCGATGCTGGCGCCGTCGGCCATCTCCGGGCCTCCGGTGTACGCCGGCGTCAACTGGATGAACCGGGCCGCCACCAGATTTGGCGACATGATGATGGCCTTGGCATCCTTGGGGACCTTCACGTCCTTAGACACCGACATGGTGATCTTGACATCGGAGGGTCGCGGCTCGATCGTGTCGATGGTGCCGACCGGGACGCCCAGGATGCGCACCTGGTCGCCGGGATACAAACCGACCGCCGAGGCGAAGTGACCGACGATCTTGCGGTTATTCGCTTGCGCCGACAGCACATACACCCCACCCACCAGCACCGCGACCAGCGCGATGATGGTGGCGTAGCGCAGCCCCCGGCTGCCGATGATCCGCTGCATCATGGTGACTTCGGCCTGATGACCCAGCGTTCCTGAATCAACCCGCGCAGGTAGTCAGCCAAACTGGCCGGCATCTTGCCGGGCTGATAGAAGAAGTCGAACATCGTCGCGAGCAGCGGCGCCGGGATGACACCGTAGACGTTCACGTTGAAGCCGGGACCCGAACCGACCACCTCACCCAACTCGGTGGCGTAGGTGGGCAGCCGCTTGAGGGCCTCGGTGATGTAGTCGCGGCGCTCGTTGAGGTTGGACAGCACATCGTTGAGCTTTTTCAGCGCGGGCCCGAATTCCCTGCGGTTGTCGGCGACGAACCCGGAAATCTGCGCCGAGAGATCCTGGATGCCCGAGATCAGCTGGCCGAGCGCCCGGTGGCGCTCGTCGAGCGCGGCGAACAATTCGTTACCGTCGTCGACCAGCTTGTTGACCTGCTCGGCGCGCTGGGACAACACGCCGGTGACCGACTTCGCATGCGCCAGAAGGCTTTGCAGCGCCTCGTCGCGTCGGTCCAGGGTGCGGGACAGGGACGTCACACCGTCCAGCGCGCCGCGCAGCTCGGGAGTCGCGTCGTGCAGCGTGTTGGTCAGCACGTTCAGCGCCTTCTCGAACTGCGGCTTGTTCAGGTTGCTGGCATTGGAACCCAAGTCTTCGAGCGCGCCGGCCAGCGTGTACGGCGTCGTGGTGCGACTGAGCGGGATGGTGGTCGCCTTGCCGCCGCCTGCCGGGGTCACCGAGATGGAGCGCTCACCGAGGATGGTGTCGGTGCGGATCGCGGCCAGCGATTGGTCGCCGACCGCGACGTGGCGGTCGACGCTGAAACTGATCTTGGCGCTGTCGCCGGCCAGACCCACGGAGGTCACTTTGCCGACCTTGAAACCCGAGACGTAAACCGCATTGCCGGGATTGATCCCACCGGCATCGCTGAAGTAGGCGTCGTAGATCTTGCCCTGCGGCCAGAACGGTAACCCGGCGTAGCCGAACGCAATGAGCACGACGCAGACCACCAGCACCACGCCGAAGATGCCGGTGCGCAGTGGGTCACGTTCATGCTTCGCGTTACTTGACAAAGGCGCACCTCCCCTTGCTGGGATCCACCTGGCCGCCAAGCGGCAGCAAGATGTCGCCACCGGCCGGGCCGTTGATCTTGATCGTCACGGAGCAGAAGTAGATGTTGAAGAACGCCCCGTAGGCACCGAGCGCGGACAGCCGCAGATAGTCCTCGCCCAGCTGCTCGATGTCGTTGTTGACCTCGGCCTTGCGGTTGTCTATTTCGGTGGCCAGCGGACGGGTGTTCTCCAAGATTCCTTGCAGCGGCCGGCGCGACTTCCTCAGCAGTTCCGTCAGATCCGTCGTCGTCGAGGCCAGCGGCGGGATGGCGCCCGCGATATCGTCCTTGTGCTCGGCCAGTCCGGTGATCAGTTGCTGCAACTGGTCGACGCTGGTCGAAAACTGTGCGCTGCGTTGGTCCACGGTTGTCAGCACCGTGTTGAGGTTGTTGATCACGTCACCGATGAGCTGGTCGCGCTGGCCCAGCGCCGAGGAGAACGCGCTCGTGTCGGCCAGCACGTTCGACAAGGCCCCGCCCTGCCCCTGCAGCAGCTGGATGACAGCGCTGCTGATGGTGTTGACCTTGTCGGCGTCGAGGCCTTTGAGCACCGGTCGCAGCCCGCCCAGCAGCGCGTCGAGATCCAGCGCCGGCTGCGTGTGCTGGCTGTTGATCGTCGCCCCTGCGGGGAGCTTTCGTAGTTCTCCCGGACCCGACGTGATCTCCAAATAGCGGTCGCCGACCAGGTTTTCGTAGCGGATCACCGCGCGTGTCGACGAGTAAAGCGTGTAACGCTTGTCGACTCCGAACGACACGTCGATGGTGTTGTCGTGATTGAGCTTGATGTCCGACACCGCACCGACTGGCACCCCGGCAATGCGCACCTTTTGCCCGGCCTTCAGGCGCGATACATCCGTAAATGTTGCGTGGTAAGTGCTTTCGGGGCCGAACCGGAAATCACCGAAGACCACCACCAGTCCCGCCGACACCAAGAGCATGGCCACCGCGAAGATGCTGACCTTGATCATCATCGAGCGGTGCGATGGCATCTCGGAGCTGGGCATCAGAAGTCGTCCCGTTCCGCGAAGGCGCCGTGGAACAAGAACTGCAGCGTCGAGGGAGCGTCGAATTGCAGCTCGGTGAACGGTTCGTACGGGATGTTGGCGTTGTCGGTCACCAGGAACGGCGCCCGGTACCACGACCCTCCATGCTGCTTGTTCGGGATGTCGGGCAAGCCACGGCAGTTCGGACCGCCGGAGGCGTTCACGATCGGCAACGACTCCGGGTACGTGTACGACGGCGCGCCCAGCACGAAGCTCGATGACGTGAACAGACCCGCCTTGCGAACACCGAGGATCGGCCCAAACTCCTTGAGGCCTCGGTCGATACCCGAGAAAAGGCAGCCGAATTCGGGCGAGTACTCGCCGGCCACCTTGAGGGGGGCCCGCAGTCGGTTGATGGCGTCGATGAAGTCCTGTTCGGCCGGTGCCAACGTGTCATAGGCGTTGTTCGACAGGCCGATGGTGGCCAGCAGCGTGTTGTCGAGATTCTTCTGCTGGTCCACGACGGTCTTGTTGATTGTGGGCAGGTTGTCGAAGACAGTGTTCAGGTTCGGGGCGGAGTCGGCGTAGATGTTCGCCACGATCGCGGTCTTGCGGAGGTCTTCCTGCAAGGCGGGCAGCTTCGGATTCGCTTGGCGCGTCAGCGTATTGAGCCCCGACAGGATGCCGCCCAGGTCGTCACCGTGGCCGCGCAGGCCTTCGGCGAACGCGCTCAGCGTCCCATTGAGTTCGACGGGGTCGACCTTGTGCAGCAGGTCCATCAGCGACTGGAACAAGGTGTTGACTTCCAGCTGCACCGCCGAGGCCGCGACGTGCGCATCCGGACGCAGCGAGGTTGGCGAAGGCGTTTGAGGCGGAATGAATTCCACCGCCTTGGCGCCGAAGATCGTGTTACCCGCGATGTGCACCGCCGCGTTGGACGGAATGAAATGCATCTCGTCGCTGTTGATGCCCAGCGTCAGGCGCGCTTGGTCACCGGAATAGTCGATGCTTTCGACCTTGCCGATCTGGATGCCCCGGTATTTGACCTTGGCGCCCTTCTCCATCACCAGCCCGGCGCGGGGCGCCGACACCGTGACGTTGTCGATCGATGCGAAGGCGGCTGTGTAGGAAAGGTAAGTCAGCACAGCGAAAGCCACCATCAGGCTGGCCAGCACCGCTGCTGCCAGCCGGACGGTAGTGCGTCGCGCGCCTGTGTCTGCCATGTCTTTTTAAGCGGTCCTGTTAGCCGGAGAGGTTGAAGTTACCGGACGCCCCATACACAGCGAGCGAGATGAACAAAGTGATGACGACCACGACGATCAACGAGGTCCGCACGGCCTGGCCGACCGCGATCCCGACGCCGACCGGACCACCGCTGGCGTTGTAGCCGTAATAGGTATGCACCAGCATGACCGCGATCGACATCACGATGGCCTGCAGGAACGACCACAACAGGTCCGACGGGATGAGGAAGGTATTGAAGTAGTGGTCGTAGAGGCCTTTTGACTGCCCGTTGATGTACACCGTGGTGAAGCGGGCGGCGAAGAAGGCGGCCAGCACGGACAGCGAGTACAGCGGAATGATCGCTATCAGGCCGGCGATCAGGCGGGTCGACACCAGGTAGGACACCGAGTGCACCGCCATGCACTCGACGGCGTCGATCTCCTCGGACACCCGCATGGCGCCCAATTGGGCGGTGGCGCCGGCGCCGATGGTGGCCGCCAGCGCGATGCCGGCGATCACCGGGGCGACCACCCGGACGTTCAGGAACGCCGACAAAAAGCCCGTCAGCGCCTCGATGCCGATGTTGCCCAGCGACGAATATCCCTGCACCGCAATGACACCACCGGAGGCCAGGGTCAGAAACGCAGCGACACCGACCGTGCCGCCGATCATGACGAGAGCTCCCGCGCCCATGGTCATCTCGGCGATCAGCCGGACCGTCTCCTTGCGGTACCGGGTGAGCGCGTTGGGGACATAGCGCACGGTCTGCCCGTAGAACAAGGCCTGCTCGCCGAAGTCATCGACCGGCTCTTGCAGCCGCGAGAAGAGCCGACGGAACCGCAGTGTGGCGTCGTAACTCATCGCGTGCTCACTCGTCTCATCACTTCGCCGAAATTCGCACGCCGATGGCGGTCATCACCACGTTGATCACGAACAGACAGATGAAGGCGTAGACCACGGTTTCGTTGACCGCGTTGCCCACACCTTTGGGCCCGCCCTTGACGGTCAGGCCGCGGTAGCAGCCCACCATCCCGGCCATGACGCCGAACAGCAGCGCTTTGACTTCGGCGAGCACCAGCTCGCGCAGACCGGTCAGCACGGTCAAGCCGTTGATGAAGGCGCCCGGGTTGACGCCCTGCAGGAAAACCGAGAACACATAACCACCGGAAAGCCCGATGGCACATACCAAGCCGTTGAGCAGCAGTGCCACCACCGTCGACGCGAGTACGCGGGGGACCACCAGCCGCTGGATCGGGTCGATGCCCAGCACGCGCATCGCGTCGATCTCCTCGCGGATGGTGCGGGCGCCGAGGTCGGCGCAGATCGCGGTGGCGCCGGCGCCGGCCACGACGAGCACGGTCACCACCGGACCCAGCTGGGTGATGGTGCCGAACGCCGTTCCGGCGCCGGACAGGTCGGCCGCGCCGATCTCGCGCAGCAGGATGTTGAGGGTAAAGGCCACCAGCACCGTGAAGGGAATGGACACCAGCAGCGTCGGGACCAGTGACACGCGGGCGATCATCCACGTCTGATCGAGGAACTCACCAAATTGGAACGGCCGGCGAAAAGCTGCCCGGCCGGTGTCGATCATCATTTCGAAGAATCCGCCGACAGCGCGGGCGGGAACGGCAAGTTGCTCCCTCAACTCGGTGTCCCCCCTCGGCTGGTCTCGGCGAAGTCTATGGCTGGCCTTTGCTTTGTCAACGGTCGCATGGGGCTCGGTGTGAGCCGGATCATATTAACTCAGAACAAGTTCACCGTGTCAATGAACAGCACTTCTTATCCCAACCGTTAATTCGCCAGGTCAGAAGCACTTGTCACGTGTCAAACTGACACACGTTCTACCTGCCGATTCCCCCGGATCGACCAGCCTCAAATGGCTATTGATCCATCAGTGCACTCGCCGAGAAATTGTGCTCAGGATCACGCCCAGCAAAGTATTCCTGCAGCGTCGCGCTCAGCTGTGCAGGGTCCCAAGCGGCACCGTTGGCGCTGAATTTGCGCTCGACCGTCGGGGCAGCGACCAATGTCACCTGTGGACCGTAGACGATGAACACCTGGCCGTTGACCTCCGCGGCCGCCGGGGCGGACAGGAACTGGACCAGATTGACGACGTGCTCGGGAGACAGCGGATCGACCCCGCCGACCTCCACCTCCGGGGCGTCGCCGAACACGTCGGCCGTCATCGCGGTGCGCGCGCGGGGGCAGATGGCGTTGGCGCACACGCCGTAGCGACCGAGCGCCCGCGCGGCGGTCAGGGTGAGCGAAATGATGCCCGCCTTGGCGGCGCCGTAGTTCGCCTGCCCGACGGGGCCGACCAGGCCGGCCTCGGACGCGGTGTTGACGATCCGGCCGAAGACCTTGCCGCCCGCGTCCTTGGCCTTGGAGCGCCAGTACGTGGCGGCGTTGCGGGTCAGCAGGAAATGGCCGCGCAGGTGCACGGCGATGACCTGGTCCCACTCCTCGTCGGACATGTTGAACAGCATCCGGTCGCGCGTGATGCCGGCGTTGTTGACCACGATGTCGAGCCCACCGAGCCCGTCGGCCTGGGCGACCAGTTCGTCGGCGGTGGAACGCTCGCTGATGTCGCCGGCCACGGCGACGGCCTTCGAACCGGAGGAATTGATTTCATCGATGACGTCGGAGGCATCCAACGCGGCGGCGATGTCGTTGACGACGACGGTCGCTCCGAGGCGTGCCAAACCGAGCGCCTCGGCGCGCCCCAGGCCCGCGGCCGCACCGGTGACCACCGCGACCTTTCCGGAGAGATCGGTCGCGTTCGTGCTGCTAGTCAATTTATGAATACCTCTAGTTTCGGGTTGCGCACTCTAGGCTCGGATTAGTCGCCGCGGGAGAGTGCGGCGCGCGGGCATTCGGCGATCGCCTGCTCGGCCAACTGCTCCTGATCGGCGGGGATCGGGTCGAGCTTCACCACGGCGTAGTCCTCGTCGTCCAGGTCGAAGATATCTGGGGCAATTCCCAAGCACACCGCGTTACCTTCGCACCGGTCACGGTCCACGATCACCCGCACAGCACCCTCCTTGAACCTGGCCTTCACCGCAGGACTCGCCTCATCAGTATGTAGGTCCACCATAAGACCCCGACACCGCTGGGGAAACGGTCGCTGGATTCCCAGACTAGAACGTGTTACAACCGGGAAGACGAATGGGTAGCCGTTGGTCGAGCTGCAGCCTGTGGCGAGGCTTGTTATTCCGAAACGTCGTTGACTTGAAGGACGGCTGAAATGCGCATCAGTTACACCCCGGAGCAAGAAGAGCTGCGTCGCGAGCTGCGGTCGTACTTCACCAACCTGATGACCCCGGAGCGCCGCGAGGCGCTGACCTCTTCGGGGGGCGGCGAGGTCGGCACCGGTACCGCGTATCGCGACACCGTCGCGCAGATGGGCAAAGACGGGTGGCTCACCCTGAACTGGCCCACCGAGTACGGCGGCCAGGACCGCTCGCCGATGGACTCGCTGATCTTCACCGACGAGGCCGCCATCGCCGGTGTTCCGGTGCCGTTCCTGACGATCAACAGCGTGGCGCCGACCATCATGGCGTTCGGCACCGAGGAACAGAAGAAGTTCTTCCTGCCCAAGATCGCCGCAGGCGAGCTGCATTTCTCGATCGGCTATTCCGAGCCCGGCGCCGGCACCGACCTCGCCAACCTGCGCACCACCGCGGTGCGCGACGGCGACGACTACGTCATCAACGGCCAGAAGATGTGGACCAGCCTGATCGCGTACGCCGACTGGGTATGGCTGGCGGTCCGCACCAACCCCGACGCCAAGAAGCACCGCGGCATTTCGATGCTGACCGTGCCGACCACCGCGGAGGGTTTCTCCTGGACTCCGGTGCACACCATGGCCGGTGTGGACACCAGCGCCACCTACTACTCCGATGTGCGGGTCCCGGTGACCAACCTGGTTGGCGAGGAGAACGGCGGCTGGAAGCTGGTGACCAACCAGCTCAACCACGAGCGCGTCGCGCTGGTCTCGCCGCAACCGATCTTTCTGGCCCTGCGCGAGGTTCGCGAATGGGCGCAGAACACCAAGGACGACGGGGGCGCCCGGCTCATCGACTCGGAATGGGTGCAGCTCAACCTGGCCCGCGTGCACGCCAAGGCCGAGGTCCTCAAGCTGATCAACTGGGAACTGGCATCCGCTTCGAGTGAAACCCTGAACCCGGCGGACGCGTCGGCGGCCAAGGTCTACGGCACCGAGCTGGCCACCGAGGCCTACCGGCTGCTGATGGAGGTGCTGGGTACCGCCGCGACGGTGCGCCAGAATTCGCCGGGCTCGTTGCTGCGCGGCCGGGTCGAGCGGATGCACCGGGCCTGCCTGATCCTGACCTTCGGCGGCGGCACCAACGAAGTGCAGCGCGACATCATCGGCATGGTCGCCCTGGGTCTGCCTAGAAACCGCTGAGCCGCTACGTAATAGAAGGACGGACGTTCATGGATTTCACGACAACCGAAGCGGCCAACGACCTCGGCAACCTGGTCGACACGATCGTGGACTCGGTGTGCACCCCCGAACACCAACGTGAGCTCGACGGGCTCGATCAGCGGTTCGACCGCGACCTGTGGCGAAAGCTGATCGACGCCGGCATCCTGTCCAGCGCGTCGGCGTCATCGTTGGGCGGCGACGGCTTCGGCGCGCTCGAGCAGATCGCGATCCTCGTCGCGCTGGGTCATCAGCTGGCCGCGGTGCCCTACCTGGAGTCGGTGGTGCTGGGCGCCGGGGCGCTAGCCCGGTTCGGCTCCGAGGAGCTGCAGCAGGGCTGGGGCGTGCCGGCGGTCAACGGCGAGAAGACCCTCAGCATCGCCCTCGACGGTGAGATGGGCGAGGGACCGGTGCAGGCGGTCAGCTCGGGCGCCGGATACCGGCTCACCGGCACGCGCACCCAGGTCGGCTTCGGCCCCGTCGCCGACGCGTTCCTGGTGCCCGCCGAAACGGATTCCGGCACCGCGGTTTTCCTGATTGCCTCGGACGACCCCGGCGTCACGGTGACCGCCCTGGAAACCACCGGCCTGGGCAGCGTCGGACACCTCGCGCTGGACGGCACCGAGGTGGACGGTGCCCGCAAGGTCGGCGGTGCCGACGTCGCAACCTGGCTCGCCACGCTGGGCACGTTGGGCCGCAGCGCTTTCCAACTCGGGGTGCTCGAGCGTGGCCTGCAGATGACCGCTGAATACGCGCGCGAGCGTGAGCAATTCGACCGCCCGATCGGCAGCTTCCAGGCGGTGTCGCAACGGTTGGCCGACGGCTACATCGACGTCAAGGGGCTGCGGCTCACGCTGACCCAGGCGGCCTGGCGCGTCTCCGAAGACATTCCGGCCGAGATCGACGTCGCCAGCGCGGCGTTCTGGGCCGCCGACGCCGGTCATCGGGTGGCGCACACCATCGTTCACGTCCACGGGGGTGTCGGCGTCGACACCGATCACCCGGCGCACCGATACTTCCTGGCCGCCAAGGAGATCGAGTTCGCCTTGGGAGGCGCCACCGGGCAGCTGCGCCGCATCGGGCGCGAGCTGGCGGAGACGCCCGCCTAGGCGCAATGGACCTCACCGATGACCTCACGGTCACCAAGCTGCTGGCGCCGCTGACCGAGATCGACGATCGGGGTATCTACTTCGAGGACTCGTTCACCAGCTGGCGCGATCACCTGCAGCAGGGTGCCGCGATCGCCGCGGCGCTGCGTGAGCGGCTCGACCCCACCCGCCCGCCGCATGTCGGCGTGCTGCTGGAGAACACACCCTTCTTCTCGGCGATGCTGGTGGCGGCGGGAATGTCGGGGATCGTGCCGGTCGGGCTCAACCCGGTGCGCCGCGGTGAGGCGTTGCGGCGCGACATCGCCCGGGCCGACTGCCAGTTGGTGCTCGCCGATTCCAAATCGTCTGAGACACTCGGTGATATCGAGCACCTGAACACTGACTCCGCCGCGTGGGCCGACGAACTCGCCGCGTACCGCGATGCCCCGATCTTCTTTCAGGACGCCTCGCCGGCGGATCTGTTCATGTTGATCTTCACGTCGGGCACCAGCGGCGAACCCAAGGCGGTCAAGTGCAGCCACGGCAAGGTCGCGATCGCGGGCGTGACGATGTCAGCCCGGTTCGACCTCGGCCGCGACGACGTCTGCTATGTGTCTATGCCGCTGTTTCATTCCAACGCGGTGCTGGTGGGCTGGGCGGTGGCGGCGGCGTGCACGGGCTCAATCGCCTTGCGGCGCAAGTTCTCCGCCTCGAACTTCATTGTCGACGTCCGCCGCTATGGCGCCACCTACGCGAACTACGTGGGCAAGCCGTTGTCCTATGTGCTCGCCACGCCTGAGCGGCCCGACGACGCGGACAACCCGCTGCGCGCGGTGTACGGCAACGAGGGCGTACCCGATGACATCGAGCGCTTCGGCCGCAGATTCGGATGTGTGGTGCAGGACGGGTTCGGCTCCACCGAAGGCGGCGTGGCCATCGCGCGCACCCCGGACACACCGCCTGGTTCACTGGGACCCCTCCCGCCCGACATCGACATCGTCGATCCCGAGACCGGCACGTCGTGCCCGCCGGGCGTGGTCGGCGAACTGGTGAACGCCGCGGGCCCGGGCCGCTTCGAGGGTTACTACAACGACGACGCCGCCGAGGCCGAACGGATGGCCGGCGGGGTCTACCACAGTGGCGATCTCGCCTACCGCGACGAGGCCGGCTACGCCTATTTCGCTGGGCGGCTGGGTGATTGGATGCGGGTCGACGGCGAGAACCTCGGTGCCGCACCGATCGAGCGGGTGTTGCTGCGCCACCCCGACCTCACCGAGGTGGCGGTGTACCCGGTGCCCGACGCGATCGTCGGCGATCAAGTCATGGCTGCAGTGGTGATGGCGCCGGGCGCCGAGTTCGACGACGAGAAGTTTCGCGTTTTTTTGGCCGAGCAGCCGGACTTGGGGCCCAAGCAATGGCCGTCGTACGTGCGGGTCAGCGCCGAGCTCCCGCGGACAGTGACGTTCAAAGTGCTCAAGCGACAGTTGGCCGCTCAGGGTGTCGACTGCGGCGAGCCGGTCTGGGAGATCCACCGCTAGGGCCGCGGGGCGGGCGTTGCCCCCGGACGCGCCGTCCACGCAGTAAACTCAGCGCTTGATGAAAATCCGCGAAACGATCGCCGGCTCGATCCTGGTTGGGTCGCTGGCTAGCGCCGCACTCGGGTTTGGGGCCGGTTTCGCCGCGGCGGACCCGCCCCCGCCGCCGCCCCTACCTCCTCCGCCACCGCCGTTGGTGTGGTCACCACCGACGCCGGACCCCGAACCGTCGGAAGCTCCTCCCCCGCCGGACGAAGCGCCACCGCCGCCGTCGGGCTGATGGCTGGGCCCGGCGCCTGGTCAGCGGCCGGGCCGCCCTGAATATGCCGCAACGACAAGGAGACGCGATGGTTGACGCGCCGGTCCCCCGCGCATGACCGCACGGCCTCTCGAGCTCGCGCTGGAAGCCAGCTTCGAACAGCTTTCTGCCGCAGTGCCGGCGAGCGTCGGCGTCGCGATCGCCCGGCCGGACCGAACGTTTTCGCTGGGCAGCTGGTGGTCCGGTGTGGCGTGGTCGACGATCAAAGTGCCTCTGGCGGTGGCGGCGCTGCGCAACGATTGGCTGGGGGCCCGCGATTTCGCGGTGAAGGCCATCACCGAATCCGACAATCGCGCGTCCGAGCAGTTGTGGTCGCAATTGGGCGAGCCGTCCGACGCGGCGCGGCAGGTTCAGGCGGTGGTGGCCGAAGGCGGTGACACCGCGACGGTGGTCGAATCGCGCCGACTCCGCCGTGGTTTCACCGCTTTCGGCCAAACCCAGTGGAGCCTGCAGCGCCAGGCCCGGTTCGCCGCGGAGCTGCCGACCATCCCCGACGCCGCCGAGGTGATCGACCTGATGCAACGACTCACCAGCGGTGACCAATGGGGGCTGGCCGCCAAAGGGATTGCCGCAAAAGGGGGTTGGGGGCCAGGCGTACACGGCGAGTACCTGGTCCGGCAATTCGGGATCGTCCCCACCCCATCCGGGCAGTGGGGCGTGGCGCTGGCGGCCGACGCGCACGACGGCGCGTTCGAAACCGGCGTCGACGTGGTCAATACGATGACGGACTGGTTGCTGAGCCGGCTGCCGACCCTAGCCCGTTATTGACGGCACCACGGCGTCGATCAGATGCGGTCCGGCTTCTGAGAACGCGGCGCGCAGCGCATCGGCGAACTCCTCGGCGGTGGTGACGCGCCGGGCCGGCACCCCCATGCCCTCGCTGAGCTTGACGAAATCCATGGTGGGGTCGGATAAATCGAGCAGCGACAGCGCCTCTGGGCCGGGGGCCGACCCGGCGCCGACGCGTTGCAGCTCGATGCGCAGGATGTCGTAGGCGCTGTTGTTGTACAGCACGGTGGTGACGTTGAGGTTCTCCCGCGCCTGGGTCCACAACCCCGCAATGGTGTACATCGCGGAGCCGTCGGATTCCAGGCACAGCACCGGGCGATCCGGGGCGGCGATCGCCGCACCGACCGCCGCGGGAATGCCGTAGCCGATCGCCCCGCCGGTCAGGGTCAGCCAGTCATGCGCCGGCGCGCCGGCGGTGGCCTGGGCGAGCAGCAGTCCGGAGGTGTTCGACTCGTCGACCACGATCGCCCGGTCCGGCATCAGCGCCCCGATCACGTCGGCTGCCGACGCAGACGTCAGCGCTCCGGTCGGCAGCTTGGGACGCGACGCGGCCGCCACCGGCGCTGCCGTCCCGGGTGCCACCTGATCCGCCAAGGCGCTCAACGCATCCGCCGCGCCGCTGTGTTCGGCGAGCACGTGTACCTCGCAGCCCGCGGGCACCAGGTCGCTGGGCATGCCGGGGTAGGCAAAGAACGACACCGGTGATTTGGCGCCGGCCAGCACCAGATGTTTGGCGCCGTCCAGCTGGGCCGTGGCGGCCTCGGCGAAGTAGGCCAGCCGGTCGACGGCGGGGACGCCGGCGCCGCGCTCGAGCCGGGTGGGGAAGGTCTCGCACAGCACGCGCGCGCCGGTGGCCGCCGCGATGCGGGTGGCCGCGGCCAGGCCGGCGTGGCGGGTGGCGTCGCCGCCCACCATGATCACCGTCGGCTCCCCCGAGCCGAGCACCTCGGCCACCTCCGGCGCCAGCAGGGGATCGGCGCCCGCCGGCTGTGCCTCCAGGTTGGAGAACAGCTGGGCGCCGTCGGACCAGGACACGTCGGCGGGCAGGATCAGCGTCGAGATCTGCGAACCCCACCGGCTGGCCGCGATGCCCTCGACGGCGTCGGCCGAGACCTGCGAGGAGTCACTCGTTCGGCGCACCCAGCCCGAGACGGTCCCGGCGAGGGCGTCGATGTCGGATTCCAGTGGGGCGTCGTACTTTTTGTGATACGTGGCGTGGTCACCGACCACCACCACCATCGGCACCCGGGCGCGCCGCGCGTTGTGCAGATTGGCCAGGCCGTTGCCCAAACCGGGGCCCAGATGCAGCAGCACCGCCGCCGGGCGATCGGCGATGCGGGCATAGCCGTCGGCCGCGCCGGTGGCGACCCCCTCGAACAAGGCCAGCACGCCGCGCATCCGCGGGACGCTATCCAAGGCCGCGACGAAGTGCATCTCCGACGTGCCCGGGTTCGCGAAACACACGTCGACACCGCCGTCAACCAGGGTGTTGATCAGGGCCTGGGCGCCATTCACGTGCTTGCCTCCAGTCGGAACACTCGTTCGGCGTTGGCGCGCAAGAAGTCTCGGCGCGCCTCGTCGGACAGCCCGAGGTCGTCCAGCCCCGCCAGCGCGTGCTCGTGGGCGATCATCGGGTAATTGGTGCCGAACAACACTTTCCGTTGTCCGGTACGGGTTTTCATGAATCGGATGAGCTCTTCGGGCAGCCGCGCGATCGTGTACGCCGAGGTGTCGATGTAGACGTTTTCGTGCTTGCGGGCAACCGCGACCATCTCTTCGGTCCACGGGTAGCCGACGTGGCCGCAGACGATCACCAATTCCGGGAAATCGAGGGCGACCTCGTCGATGTAGGGAATGGGCCGGCCGGTTTCCGAGGGGCGCAGCGGTCCGGTGTGGCCGACCTGGGTGCAGAATGGCACGCCGGACTCCACGCACTGGGCGAACAGCGGGTAGTAGCGGCGGTCGGTGGGCGGGGCGTTCCACAACCACGGCACCACCCGCAGGCCGACGAATCCTTCTCCGACTCGCCGCCGCAGCTCCCGGACCGCTTCCATCGGGCGGTCGAGGTCGACGGCGGCGAGCCCGGCAAAGCGGCTCGGGTGCGCGGCAATCCATTGCGCCACCTCGTCGTTGGAGACGAGGTTTTGGCCGTTCGGGCCGCTCCACGCGCTGAGGATGCCCAGTCGCACGTCGGCGGCGTCCATCGACCCCAGGGTCGCCTCGATCGGGATTTCGGTGTCGGGGATCGACCCGCCCGTCCAGCGGCGCAGGGACGCCAGCATGTCGCTGCGCAGGAATCGCTGCGTCGGGTGTTGCATCCAGACGTCGATCGTCATCGGGATCGACAGTAGCCCGGCTGTCGCAGACGCCGCTCAGGCGGCCAGCGCGGCGCGGGCGGCGGCGTCGGTCTGACGCGCGTAGCCGCCGCCGAACAGCACGACGTGGGCGAGCAGTCCGAAGAGCTGGTGCAGCCCGATGCGGTTGCGCCACCCGGGGCGCAACGGTCGCACCCGCTGGTAACCGTCGATGACGGCGTCGAGGTGCGGGCAACCGAACAGCGCCAGCATCGCCAGGTCGGTCTCGCGGTGACCGCCGTGGGCCGCCGGGTCGATCAGCACCACCCCACCGGTCGTCCACATCACGTTGCCGCTCCACAGGTCGCCGTGCAGCCGGGCCGGCGGATCGTCGTCGTCGAAATCACCCGCACGACAACGCGCCGCGACGGCGTCGACGGCCTCGCGGGTCGCCGCGTCGAGCCGAGGCGTCGCGAGTTCGGCCATCGGGGCCAGCCGCTCCTGGGCGTAGAACTCGCCCCAGCGTCGATGCGGCCGCAGCGACATCGGCAGGGGGTGCGACAGCGGACCGAAGAACCCGGGCCCATCCCACCCGTCGGGTCCGGCGCCGAAACCGGCGGCCCCGGCGTCGTGCGTGATGGCCAGTTGGCCGCCGAACGCGCGCGCCGCCTCGGGGGTCGGGCTCACCGAATCCAGGCGCCGCAGCGTCAGGCTCGTCGTGGTGAGGGAAACGACCTGCGCGCACGGCACGCCGCCGTCGACGATGGAAAGCCATTGCAGGCCAGCGGCTTCCGCCGCGAAGAAACGGGCGGGCGCGTCCGGGTTGTGCTTGACGAAGTCGGTCACGCCCCGCGCGGTCCTAGCGCTTCGAGCGCGTCACGCCGTGACGTGGGCCGCGTGCACGTCGTCGGCCGGCCGTGCCTCGGTCTGCTCCTTGGCCCAGCGGTAATCGGGTTTGCCGGCGGGCGACCGCTTGACCTCGTCGACCAGCCACAGGCTGCGCGGCACCTTGTAGCCGGCGATCTCCGAGCGTACGAAGGCGTCCAGCTCCGACAGCGCGGGACGCGTTCCCGGCCGCGGCTGGACGACGGCCGCGACGTGCTGGCCGTATCGGGCGTCGGGCACACCGACCACCAGGGCGTCGAAGACGTCGGGATGCCCCTTGAGCGCGGCCTCGACCTCCTCGGGGTAGATCTTCTCGCCGCCGCTGTTGATCGACACCGAGCCGCGGCCCAGCATCGTGACGGTGCCGTCGGCCTCCACCTCGGCGAAGTCGCCGGGGATGGCGTAGCGCACGCCATTGAAGGTCTTGAACGTCTCGGCCGTCTTCTTCTCGTCCTTGTAATAGCCGACGGGAATGTTGCCCTTCTTCGCGATGAAGCCGCGCACACCGGAGCCGGGCTTGACCTCGTTGCCCTCCTCGTCGAGGACGACGGTCCGGTGATCGATCGTCACTCGCGGACCGCCGGCGTGCGGCGCATCCTTGGCGACGATGCTGGTGCCGCCGAATCCGGTCTCCGACGATCCGATCGAGTCGGTGATAACCCGGTTGGGCAGCAGCTCGAGGAACTTCTCCTTGATGCTCGGCGAGAACAGCGCAGCGGTGGAGGCGAGCAAGAACAGCGACGACAGGTCGTACTCGTTGCCCTCGTCCTGGTGAGCCAGCAGCGCGTCCAGCAGCGGTCGCGCCATCGCGTCGCCGGTGAAGAACAGCAGGTTCACCTTGTGGTCGTGAATCGTGCGCCAGACCTCGTCGGCATTGAATTCCGGTGCCAGCACCGTGGTTTGGCCCGAGAAGATCGACATCCAGGTCGCCGACTGGGTGGCGCCGTGGATCATCGGCGGAATAGGGTGGCGGACCATCGGCGGATTGGCGGCCGCACCTTTGGCGAGGTCGTACTCATCTTTGATGAATTCGCCTGTGGCGAAGTCGGTTCCGCCGAACAGCACCCGGTAGATGTCCTCGTGGCGCCACATCACGCCCTTCGGGAACCCGGTCGTGCCGCCCGTGTACAGCAGGTAGATGTCGTCGGCA
Organism: Mycobacterium marseillense; assembly: GCF_010731675.1. Lineage (NCBI taxonomy): Bacteria > Bacillati > Actinomycetota > Actinomycetes > Mycobacteriales > Mycobacteriaceae > Mycobacterium > Mycobacterium marseillense. Next base: position 4,422,726 of record NZ_AP022584.1, on the reverse strand, counting down.
CTGCGCGGACCGAAGTCGCGCTCGGGCGAGCTCTGTGCGATCGCGGAGTAGAACTCGACACCGCCGTAGCGGCCGAAGTCGTTGTCGCTGCCGTCCTCGACGACGAGGATCGTCTTGACGTTGGGGGTCTCGGGCAGCACGTTGGCGACGCGGTCGGAGTACTGGCGCTCGTGGACGAGCGCGACCATGTCGGAGTTGTCGAACAGGTAGCGCAGTTCGCCCTCGACGTAGCGGTAGTTGACGTTCACCAGGATGGCGCCCGCCTTGACGATGCCGAGCATCGCGATCACGATCTCGATGCGGTTTCGGCAGTAGAGGCCGACCTTGTCGTCCTTTTTCACCCCCTGCTCGAGCAGGTAGTGAGCAAGGCGGTTGGCCTTCTCCTCCAGCTGCGCATAGGTCAACTTCTCGTCGCCGCAGATCAGGGCGACACGGTCGGGCACAGCGTCGATGGCGTGCTCTGCAAGATCGGCAATATTCAAGGCCACGGCCACCAAATTAGAACGTGTTACATTTCGAGGCAAGCTCGTGACCATTGTCGAGGGAAAGGCGGTAGCCGTGTCCGTGGAGAATGCCGGAACCCCAGCAAACACAGAAAACGGGGAAACCGGGCCGGATGCGCTGGTGGAACAGCGTGGTCACACCCTCATCGTGACGATGAACCGGCCGCATCGCCGCAACGCCTTGAGCACGGAAATGATGGAAATCATGGTCCAGGCCTGGGACCGCGTCGACAACGATCCCGACATCCGCTGCTGCATCCTGACCGGCGCCGGTGGCTACTTCTGCGCGGGCATGGACCTCAAGGCTGCGACCCAGAAGCCGCCGGGTGAGTCATTCAAGGACGGCAGCTACGACCCGTCGCGAATCGACGCCCTGCTGAAAGGGCGGCGGCTGACCAAGCCGCTCATCGCGGCCGTCGAGGGCCCGGCCATCGCCGGTGGCACCGAGATCCTGCAGGGGACCGACATCCGGGTCGCCGGCGAGAGCGCCAAATTCGGCATCTCCGAGGCCAAGTGGAGCCTGTACCCGATGGGCGGGTCCGCGGTGCGACTGGTGCGCCAGATCCCCTACACGGTGGCGTGCGACCTGCTGCTGACCGGACGGCACATCACCGCCGCCGAGGCCAAGGAGATGGGCCTGATCGGCCACGTCGTCCCCGACGGGCAGGCGCTGTCCAAGGCCCTCGAGATCGCCGAGGTCATCGAGAACAACGGTCCGCTCGCCGTCCAAGCGATCCTCAAGACGATCCGCGAGACCGAGGGCATGCACGAGGAAGAGGCCTTCAAGCCCGATACCGCCAACGGCATCCCGGTGTTCCTCTCCGAGGACTCCAAGGAGGGCCCCCGGGCGTTCGCCGAGAAGCGCAAGCCCAACTTCCAAAACCGCTAGGCGCGAGGGGGCGGGCCGCCCCCATTTCCCTGACGAACGTGCACTCATTGCGAAACTCGGGCCAAATTTTCGCGTTCAGTGACGCTCGGCCAGCATGTCGGGGCTCTGCGGCACACTCCCGCCATTGGAAGAGCCGTTCATCGGGAGCCAGGCCGTCGCCGCCGGCCTGGTAATGCCGTACGTGCTGCGCAGCCGGTTCGTCAAGATCCATCCCGGCGTCTACGTCCCTGCCAACATTGCGCTCACCGCGCAATCGCGCGCCCAGGCGGCTTGGCTGTCGTCGCGACGACGCGGTGTCGTCGCGGGCTAATCCGCGGCGGCGCTGCACGGCGCGAAGTGGATCGATCACCGCGCGCCCGCCGAGCTGCTGTACAGCTATCGCCGTCCGCCCGGTGGCATCCACACGTGGTCGGATCGGCTCGCCGAGGACGAAATCCAAACGATCGCCGACCTACCGGTGACGACACCCGAGCGAACAGCCCTCGAAATTGCCTGCGGTTATCCCCTTCGATCGCGCGGTCGCAGTCATCGACGCGCTTGCGCGCGCAACCGATCTCAAGGTGAGCGGCGTCGAGGCACTCGCCAAGCGTTACCGAGGCCGCCGCGGTATCGCCCGTGCGCGAACCGCGTTGCCGCTTGTCGACGCGGGTGCGGAGTCTCCCCGCGAGACCTGGTTGCGGCTGCTGCTGATACGCGCGGGCTTCCCGACGCCGCAGACCCAAATACCGATTTACGAGTACGGCGCCCTGATCGCTTGTCTCGACATGGGCTGGGAGGGCATCAAATTGGCCGTCGAGTACGACGGCGGCCACCATCGCACCGACCAACGGCAATTCCACCGGGACATTCGGCGTGCGGAATCCCTGGCGGAGTCGGGTTGGACCGTCGTTCGTGTCACGGCCGAAGACACGGCAGGCGGCGTCATCGCACGCGTGTCAGCGGCCTGGCAGCGTCGAACGCGCACTCAGCGTGAGGATTTCGCGAAAAGTTCGCGCTGAGTGCACGCTCGGCGAGAGGAACCCAAGCGCAATCAGCCAAGCAGCGGCGCGCTCGGCGTGAACACCACCGGCATGGCCTCGAGGCCACTGACGAAGTTCGCCGGCCGCAGCGGCAGAGTCGAGTCGTCGTCGGCCAGCCTCAGGTCCGGCAGTCGCTTGAGCACCCGCTCGGTCATCATCGACAACTCGAGGCGCGCCAGCTGGTTCCCCAGGCAGAAGTGGGTGCCGAAGCCGAACGCCATGTGGCTGTTCGGGTTTCGCCGGATGTCGAAGCTGTCCGGCTCCTCGAACACCGACTCATCGAAATTGCCCGACTCGAACAGCAGCATGATCTTCTCGCCCTCACGCAACGAGGTGCCGTGAAATTCGGTGTCGGCGGTCAAGGTTCTGCACATGTTCTTGACCGGCGACGTCCAGCGCAGCATCTCCTCGATCGCACCCGGCAGCAGCGACGGGTCGCGCACCAGGGCTTCCCACTGGTCGCGGTGGCGCACCAACTGTTCGGTCCCCCCGCTCAACGTGTGGCGCGTGGTCTCGTCGCCGCCGATGAGGATGAGCAGCGTCTCCATGACGATCTCGTCATCGGACATCCGCTGCCCCTCCACCTCGGCGTTCACCAGGATGGAGAACAGGTCGTCGGTGGGTTCGGCGCGCCGCTTGGTGATGATGTTCGTGGTGAATTCGGTGTACGCGGCGAATGCGGCCATCACCGCCTGCGCCGTCTCAGACGTGGGGTCGATGTGCGAACTCAGCCCGCAGACCAGGTCGTCGGACCACTTCAACAGCATGCTGCGTTCGGTGGGCAGCACGCCCAGCATGTCGCCGATCACCGCCATCGGCAGCGGGGCGGCGATATCGCGGACGAAGTCACACTCGCCGCGCTCACACACCGCATCGATCAGGGTGTCGCACAGCTTGGCGATCGACGGCTCCTTCTCCTTCACCCGCTTGCGGGTGAAGCCGGCGTTGACCAGCTTGCGCCGCAACAGATGTGCGGGATCGTCCATGTCGATCATGTAGGGCATGCCCGGCTGTTCGGGCCGGATGCCGCCGGTGCTGGAGAACAACTCCGGATTGCGCTCGGCGTCGAGGATGGCTTGATATGTGGTGGCGCCGGCCAGACCGTTGCAATCACGAAACACCGGTTGGTTGGCGCGCATCCAGCGATAGGCCTCGCGCGAGGTGTGACGGTCGGCGTAGAAATTGCCGTCGGTCAGGTCGATGTTCGAGATTGCTTCCGGGATGGTCGAAGTCATCTACAGCCTCCAAGTGTTGACGAACGGATTACAGTAACCGGCATGGCTGAGTCACAACACATCGTTGCGGGGACAGTCCTCACCATGCCGGTGCGGATACGAAAAGCGGACGTGCACACCGCGATGTTTTCGGTGGATGCTCAAGCGGCGCAACGCCTTATCGACTACAGCGGCCTGCGGGTCTGCCAGCACCGCCCGGGCCGGGCGGTGGTCAACCTGATGCTGGCCCGCTACATCGACGGCGACCTGGGGTCCTACCACGAATTCGGCACCTGCGTGATGGTCAATCCCCCCGGCTCGACGGCGCGGGGCTGGCGGGCGCTGGGCGACGCGGCCGCGTTCATCCACCACCTGCCGGTCGACCAGAGCTTCACCCTGGAAGCGGGACGCTCCATCTGGGGGTTCCCGAAGATCATGGCCGACTTCACCGTTCGCGAGCAGGGCCGGTTCGGATTCGACGTCAGCGCCGACGGCGCGCACATCGCGGGCATCGACTTCGCCCGCGGATTGCCGGTGCCGTCGCTGTTCACCTCGCGGCCGCAGGTCCTCAAGACCTACACCTACGCCGACGGCACCACCCGGGAGGTGCCCTGGGAGATGCGGGTGCGCGGGCTGCGCGGTCAGCTCGGCGGCGCCACGTTGCGACTGGGCGATCACGCCTACGCCAAGGAGCTGGCGTCGCTGGGCCTGCCGAAGAAGGCGATGATCTCCGGATCCGTCGGCCACGTCGAGATGACATTCGGCGACGCCCACCCGCTGGGCTGACCGGTCGGGCCGGTGCCGACTGCCCGGCTCGTGCGCACCGCTCTGCATCGTCGTCGGGCGTGCCATCCGGACAATCTAGAACGCGTTCTCGGCCGCTGGCAAGAAAAGTAGAACGTGTTCTAGTTGATGATGGGCGAGGGTCAGATCAGGCTCGCCAGCTCGCGGACCTGCTCTGTACTGCGCCCGGACACCACCATCATGGTCACGCCGGCGGCCTCCCAAGCCTTGATCTGCTTACGCACGTAGTACACGTCGCCGACGATCGCGGCGTCGTCGATCACCTCGTCCGGGATGATCTCCGCCGCCTTGTCCTTCTGGTTGCTGCGGAACAGCTTCGTCACGTCGTCGACCACCTCGGAGTAGCCCATCCGGCGGTAGACGTCGGCGTGGAAGTTGGTGTCCTCGGCGCCCATCCCGCCCATGTAGAGCGCGATGTAGGGCTTCATGGCCGCGAACGCGGCGCTGCGGTCCTCGGTGATGACGATGTTGGCCGTCGCGCAGATCTCGAAGTCCTCGCGGCTGCGGCGCGCGCCCGGCCGGGCGAACCCCTCGTCCAGCCACTCGTTGTAGGTGTCGGCCATGCGCGGCGTGTAGAAGATCGGCAGCCAGCCGTCACAGATCTCGGCGGCCAGCGCGACGTTCTTCGGCCCCTCGGCACCCAGCATGATCGGGATGTCGGCGCGCAGCGGATGGGTGATCGGCTTGAGCGGCTTGCCCAGACCCGTTGCGCGCTCGCCCGTCAAAGGCAGCGGGTAGTGCGGACCGTCACTGGTCACCGGCGCCTCGCGCGCCCAGACCTGCCGGATGATGTCGATGTATTCCCGGGTGCGCGCCAGCGGCTTGGGGAACGACTGGCCATACCAGCCCTCGACCACCTGCGGGCCGGAGACGCCGAGGCCGAGCACGTGCCGGCCGCCGGACAGGTGGTCGAGCGTCAGCGCCGCCATTGCGCAGGCGGTCGGGGTGCGGGCGGACAGCTGCACCACCGAGGTGCCCAGCCGCACGCGAGACGTCGACGAACCCAACCAGGCCAGCGGCGTGTAGGCGTCGGAGCCCCACGCCTCGGCGGTGAAGACGGCGTCGTATCCGGCCTCCTCGGCCGCGGCGACCAGCTCACCGTGGTTCTGCGGCGGCTGAGCGCCCCAATATCCGAGCTGCAGTCCCAGCTTCATCGTCGTCACCCTTCCGTCGCCTACCCGGTGTTGAATCCGTTCTTAGAACCTGTTCTACTCGATGGCGTGACAGCCAGCTCGAGTAGCCCGCCCCTGATGGATCACCCTGAGCCACCGCTCGCCGCGCCACTGACGTTGTCCTTCGACTACACCCGTTCGGTCGGCCCCACGCTGAGCAAGTTCTTCACCGCACTGCGTGACCGCCACGTCCTGGGGGTGCGCGGGTCCGATGGCCGGGTGCATGTGCCGCCGGCGGAATATGACCCGGTCACCTACGAGCCGCTGGGCGAGATGGTACCGGTGTCCAGTGTCGGCACCGTCGTGTCGTGGGCCTGGCAGCCCGAACCAATGGAGGGCCAGCCGCTCGACCGGCCGTTCGCCTGGGCGCTGATCAAGCTCGACGGCGCCGACACCCCGCTGATCCATGCCGTTGATGCCGGCGATCCTTCCGCCATCAAGTCCGGCACCCGGGTGCACGTGCACTGGGTCGACGAGCCGATGGGCGCCATCACCGACATCGCGTATTTCGCGCTCGGGGAGGAAGCCGAGGAGGTCGCGGAGTCGGGCGGTGACAAAGACCCGGTGACCATGATCGTCACGCCGGTCTCGCTGACCATCCAGCACAGCGCCTCGCACGAGGAGAGTGCCTACTTGCGTGCCATCGCCGAGGGCAAGCTGCTGGGCGCGAAGACGGGCGAGAACGGCAAGGTCTACTTCCCGCCGCACGGCGCGGACCCGGCCACCGGTCAGCCGACCACCGACTTCGTCGAGCTGCCGGACAAAGGCACCGTGACGACGTTCGCGATCATCAACATCCCGTTCCAGGGCCAGCGCATCAAGCCGCCCTACGTGGCCGCCTATGTGCTGCTCGATGGCGCCGACATCCCGTTCCTGCATCTCGTCGCCGACATCGACGCGCACGAGGTCCGGATGGGCATGCGCGTCGAAGCGGTGTGGAAAGCCCGCGAGGAGTGGGGTTTTGGCATCGACAACATCGAGTACTTCCGGCCGACCGGCGAACCCGACGCCGACTACGACACCTACAAGCACCACCTGTAAAGGGCTTACCTACATATGAGCGCTCGCAACGTTGCGGTCGTCGGCTTCGCCCACGCACCACACGTCCGCCGCACCGACGGCACCACCAACGGCGTCGAGATGTTGATACCGTGCTTCGCCCAGCTCTACGAGGAGCTCGGCATCGAGCGGACCGACATCGGCTTCTGGTGTTCCGGATCATCCGATTACCTTGCCGGACGGGCTTTTTCGTTCATCTCGGCGATCGACTCCATCGGCGCCGTTCCGCCGATCAACGAATCGCACGTCGAGATGGACGCGGCCTGGGCCCTCTACGAGGCCTACATCAAGCTGTTGACCGGTGAGGTCGACACCGCACTGGTGTACGGCTTCGGCAAGTCCTCGGCCGGGATCCTGCGCCAGATCCTGACGCGGCAGACCGACCCCTACACCGTCGCGCCGTTGTGGGCCGATTCGATCTCGATGGCCGGGCTGCAGGCCCGCATCGGTCTCGATACCGGAAAGTGGACCGAGGAGCAGATGGCGCGCGTGGCCTTCGACTCCTTTGCGAACGCGCGCCGGGTGGACAAGGTCGAGGGGTCGATCAGCGTGGCTGAACTGCTCGAACGGCCGTTCTACGCCGACCCGCTGCGGCGCCACGACATCGCGCCCATCACCGACGGTGCGGCGGCGATCGTGCTCGCGGCCGGCGACCGGGCACGCGAGCTGCGCGAAAACCCCGCCTGGATCACGGGAATCGAGCACCGCATCGAAACCCCGTCGCTGGGCGCGCGCGACCTCACCGAGTCCCCGTCGACCAAGGCCGCGGCCCACGTCGCCACCGGCGGCAGGACCGACAACCTGGACGTGGCCGAGATCTGCGCGCCCTTCACCCACCAGCATTTGATCCTCGAGGAAGCCATCCGGATACCGGGACCGACCAAGGTCAACCCGTCTGGTGGCGCACTGGCGGCCAACCCCATGTTCGTCGCCGGCCTCGAGCGTATCGGCTTTGCAGCACAACACATCTGGAATGGTTCGGCTGACCGGGTACTGGCGCACGCCACCAGCGGGCCTGCGTTACAACAGAACCTGGTCGCGGTCATGGAAGGAAAGAACTGATGGCCGGTGCAGGGCCGAACATCGCCGCGGTACTAGGTACCGGACAGACGAAGTACGTCGCCAAGCGCCAGGACGTTTCGATGAACGGCCTGGTGCGCGAGGCGATCGATCGGGCGCTGGCCGACTCGGGTTGCACCTTCGACGACATCGACGCCGTCGTGGTCGGCAAGGCCCCGGACTTCTTCGAGGGCGTCATGATGCCCGAGCTGTTCATGGCCGACGCCATGGGCGCCACCGGCAAGCCGCTGATCCGGGTGCACACCGCGGGCTCGGTCGGCGGCTCCACCGGCGTGGTGGCCGCCAGTCTGGTGCAGTCGGGCAAGTACCGGCGCGTCCTGGCGATGGCCTGGGAGAAGCAGTCGGAATCAAACGCGATGTGGGCGTTGTCGATTCCGATCCCCTTCATCAAGCCGGTGGGCGCCGGCGCGGGTGGCTACTTCGCCCCGCACGTGCGCTCCTACATCCGCCGGTCCGGGGCGCCGACGAACATCGGCGCCATCGTCGCGGTCAAAGACCGGCTCAACGGCGCCCGCAACCCGCTAGCGCATCTGCACCAGCCCGACATCACCGTGGAGAAGGTGATGTCGTCCCCGATGCTGTGGGACCCGATCCGCTACGACGAGACCTGCCCGTCCTCCGATGGCGCGGCGGCGGTGGTGATCGGCAACGAAGAGGCCGCCGAAGCGCGCCTGGCGCAAGGCAATCCGGTGGCCTGGATTCATGCCACGGCGCTGCGCACCGAACCGCTGCAGTTCTCCGGGCGCGACCAGGTCAGCCCGCAGGCCGGCCGCGACGCGGCCGCCGCGCTGTGGAAGGCCGCCGGCATCACGAGCCCCATCGACGAGATCGACGCCGCGGAGATCTACGTCCCGTTCTCCTGGTTCGAACCGATGTGGTTGGAAAACCTCGGGTTTGCGCCCGAGGGCGAAGGCTGGAAGCTCACCGAGGCGGGCGAGACCAAGATCGGCGGCCGGCTGCCGGTGAACCCGTCGGGCGGCGTGCTGTCGTCGAACCCGATCGGCGCCTCGGGCCTGATCCGCTTCGCCGAAGCGGCGATCCAGGTCATGGGCAAGGGCGGCGACCACCAAGTGCCCAACGCGCGAAAGGCGTTGGGACACGCCTACGGCGGCGGCTCGCAGTACTACTCCATGTGGGTGGTCGGCGCCGACAAACCGGCGGCCCAAAAAGTCGACGCGTAAGCGCGCCGATGACTGAGCATCCCGCGCACGAGGCCGGCCGCCGCTCCCGCGAGGCGGTGGCGGCCCGGGACAAGGACGCCTGGCTGGCGGTGTTCGCCGACGACGCGATCGTCGAGGACCCGATCGGCCCCTCCGCGTTCGACCCCGAGGGCAAGGGGCATCGGGGCCGTGATGCGATTTCGGCGTTCTGGGACAAGGCGATCGCCCCGACCGCGAAGATCGAGTTCGTCTTCCGCGACACCTATCAATGCGGCAACGAGGAAGCCAACGTCGGGCACATCCTCATCACGACGGGCGACTACCAGACGACCGCCGAGGGCGTGTTCACCTACAAGGCCAACGACGAGGGCAAGCTGGTGGCCCTGCGCGCCTATTGGGAGATGGACCGCGCGGCGGCCAACACGCGCAAGGTCTAGATCGGTTCCAGCCCGGCCAGATGCCGCTGGGCGAGGTCGCGATAGGCCTGCGGATTCACCTTCACCCACATCTCGGCGCCGGTTCCGGCGACCGGGCCCCTGATCTGGGCCGGGGCGCCGACCGCCAGCATCCCGGCCGGGATCTGCGTGCCGGCGGTGACCAGTGAGTGCGCGGCGACCAGGCTGCGCGCGCCGACGACCGCGCCGTCCAACACGGTGGCATGGTTGGCGATCAGCGCCTCGGGCCCCACGTGCACCCCGTGGATGACGCACAGATGCGCCACCGTCGCGCCGGGACCGATGTCCACCGGGATGCCGGGAGGGGCGTGCAGCACCGACCCGTCCTGCACATTGGCGCCCTCCCGGACCACGATGGGCCCGTAGTCGCCACGCAGGACGGCGTTGAACCAGATAGATGCCCCGGCCTCCACGACGACGTCACCGATCAAGGTGGCCGTCGGGGCCACGAAAGCGGTGGGATCGACCCGCGGCGCGCGGCCCTCGAATGCAAACAGCGGCATCGTCTACATATACCCCAGCACGCATATATCCCAGCCAGGCTCGCCTTCGTTGCGCGCCCCCACCGCAAAACTGTAACGTGTTCTAGTTAGAGGGCTATGAGTTGGAGGTGACAGGTGAGTACCGACACCAAGGCGGTCGGCATCCGGGAAATCGATCCCGGCGCGTTGCCGACCAGGTACGCCCGCGGCTGGCACTGCCTGGGCGTCGCGAAGGACTTCCGGGACGGTAAGCCGCATTCGATCGAGGCTTTCGGCACCAAGCTGGTGGTCTTCGCCGACTCCCACGGGGACATCAAGGTCCTCGACGGCTATTGCCGGCACATGGGCGGAGATCTGTCGGAGGGCACCATCAAGGGTGACGAGGTCGCCTGCCCGTTCCACGACTGGCGCTGGGGCGGCGACGGCCGCTGCAAGCTGGTGCCGTACGCCAAGCGCACGCCCAAGACGGCGCGCACCCGGTCGTGGTCGACCGATGTTCGGGGCGGCCTGCTCTTCGTCTGGCACGACCACGAGAACAACCCGCCGGACCCCGCCGTGCAGATTCCGGACATCCCGGAGGCCCACAGCGACGAGTGGACGGAATGGCGGTGGAACCGCATCCTCATCGAGGGGTCCAACTGCCGCGACATCATCGACAACGTCACCGACATGGCGCATTTCTTCTACATCCATTTCGGGTTGCCGACGTACTTCAAGAACGTCTTCGAGGGGCACATCGCCTCGCAGTACCTACACAACGTGGGCCGGCCCGACGTGAACGACCTCGGCACGTCTTACGGTGAGGCGCACCTGGATTCCGAGGCGTCCTACTTCGGGCCGTCGTTCATGATCAACTGGCTGCACAACAGCTACGGCGGTTACAAGGCCGAGTCGATCCTGATCAACTGCCACTACCCGGTGACTCAGAACTCGTTCGTGCTGCAGTGGGGTGTCATCGTCGAAAAGCCCAAGGGCATGGACGAAAAGATGACCGACAAGCTGTCGAAGGTGTTCACCGAGGGTGTCAGCAAGGGCTTCCTGCAGGACGTCGAGATCTGGAAGCACAAGACCCGCATCGACAATCCGCTGCTCGTCGAAGAGGACGGGGCGGTTTACCAGCTGCGCCGCTGGTATCAGCAGTTCTACGTCGACGTCGCCGACATCGAGCCGGAGATGGTGGAACGTTTCGAGATCGAAGTGGACACCACCCGTGCCAACGAGTACTGGAATTCCGAGGTCGAGGGGAACCTCAAGGCGGCCAAGGACTCCGAGGACGTTCCGGCGGAGCAACACTAGGAATCATGGGCGACGATCAGCCGGAGGTACCTGACGTCGATCGGCTTGCGCGGTCGATGTTGCAGTTGCACGGCGATCACCACGACCACGAGGACAAGCCCGCCAGCAACCGTGGGTCTGGCTCCTGGTCGAAGTCAAGGGATTTCGCCAACGATCCGCAGCGTGCGGCCGCTGTGGCCGAAGCCAGCCGCGCCGACCGTGAGCGCTATCTCAACTCGGGTCTGTTGCCGGTGGACTGCCGTTTCTGCCACGTCCGCGTCACGGTCCGCCGGCTCGGGCCGGGACACACTGCGGTGCAATGGAATAACGAGGCGTGGCAGCGCTGCGCGCACTTCACCGAGGTGCGGGAGTCCGGCGGTGACACCGCGCGCACCCGGTCCTGTCCCAAACTGAGCGACAGCATCGAGCATGCCGTCGCCGAGGGCTACCTCGACGACGAGCCGGACGCCGACTGAGTGATTCTCGCGGCCCCGTGACTCACAGCCCGGCGAATCGCTCCTTGACCGTCTCGGTGCTGAGGCCATAGTCGGCCAGCGAGTAGGAGTGCTTGGGCGCCCGCTCACCGGCCTGGCTGTCGGCATGGGTCTTTTCCATGGCGGCCTTCGCCTCGTCGGTCAGTGTCATGCCGAAATGCCGGTAGATGTCGGCCACGGTGCCCATCGGGTCGGCGATCAACTGCCGGTAGTCGACGTCGTAGAACTGGTCCGGGCTGTATTTGGCCCGGGCGGTGTTGAACCGCTCCAGCCCCCGCGACCAGGTTTCCATTGCGTCAGCGCCTATTTGGGCGCCGGTGAACGTCGTGGACCATCCCTCGGCGGTGTGCTGCGCGAGCGAGCACATCGAGGCCATGATCGTTTCGACGGGCCGATGGGTCTGGATCACCAGCGCGTCGGGGTAGGTCGCCATCAACGCGTCCAGCGCGAAGAGGTGACTGGGATTCTTCAGCACCCACCGCTTGTCGGCGTCGTTGAGGCCGATCAGCTGAAGGTTCTTGCGGTGTCGCTGATATGACGGCGTCCAGTCCTGCTCCGAGAGCCAGTGCGCGTAACTCGGCAGGTGCGCGAGCGTTTCGTAGGACACCGAATGCAGCGACTGCCGCAGCAGCTGCCAGCACTCCTCCAGCTCGTAGGCAGCCATGAAGTGCAGGCCCGTGTAGCCGGGGTTGTCCTGGTGGTGCTGGGTGAATTGCGCGTCGAGCTGACGGTACAGCGGGTGCGACTCCCAGGTCTCGCGCGGCGGGCGCGGTTGCGGGAATTCCGCCAGCCACATGTGCAGGCCCTGATGTGCGGGATCGGCGCCCAGGAGCCGGTGCAGCGCCGTGGTGCCGGTGCGCACCAGACCGGTGACGAAGATGGGGCGTTCGATGGCGACGTCGGCGTACTGCGGGTGTTGCTTCCACGCGGCCTCCGACAGCAGTCGCGCCACCAGCGCTCCGCGCAGGAAGAAGCGATTCATCTTGCTGCCCAACACCGTAAGGCCCGCCTCGGTCCGGTAGGAGTCCAGCAGCACGGACAGCGCTTCGCGATAGTTGTCGTCATCGACGCCGAAGTCGTCGAGCCCGGTCAGCTTGGTGGCCGATGCGTGCAGCTCGTCGACGGTACCGATATCGGTGCGATCGGACATTACGTGTGATACTCCCCGCAGTTGACGTCCAGCGTCTGCCCGGTGATGCCGCTGGACAGATCGCTGGCCATGAACAAAATTGCCGAGGCTACCTCGTCCTCGGTGGGCAGCCGCTTGAGATCGGAGTTCGCCGCGGTGGCCTCGTAGATCTGCTCGGCCGTGGTGCCGTACTTGCCGGCCTGATGGTTGAAGTACGCCTGCAAAGTGTCACCCCAGATATATCCGGGCGCAACGGAATTGACGCGGATGCCCTGCTCGCCGAGCTCGGTGGCCAACGACTGGGACATGGACAGCAGCGCGGACTTGGCCATCTTGTAGGCGCCGTACTTGGCCTGTGAGTGCCGGATCACCATGGAGTTGACGTTCACGACCGACCCCTTGGATTCCGCCAGCGCCTCGGTGAAGCCCTGGATCAGCCGCAGCGCACCGAGCGCACTGAGCTCGATCGCGTCACGAATGTGCTGAAAAGTGGTGCCGGCCAACGGCTTCATCGACGGCACCCGGAACGCGTTGTTGATCAGCACGTCGACCTTGCCGTAGGCCTCGAGCGTGGCGGCGACCAGGTTGCTCACCTGCTCGTCATCGGTGATGTCGGTGCGCACCGTCGTCGCGCGGCCTCCGATATCGGCGATCTGCTTGGCGACGTCGTCCAGTCGTTCCGGCGTGCGGGCGGCCAGCACCAGGTCGGCGCCCGCTCGCGTGCATCGGTGCGCCAGTGTGGTACCCAGGCCCGGACCGACGCCGCTGATCACCACTACCTTGCCATCGAGCAACTTCGTCATCCCAGCATCCTCGCCTGAATTTGTTGTTGGCGCAGCGCGATTCGCGCACGCCATTCATCCTCGGAAATCTTATTGTGCTCGAAGAACGGCAGCGCCGCCGCCACGGCGTCGAGGTCGACCAGTTCGACGGTGGGGCCGTCGGCATCGGTGAGCTGCCGCGACACCCGCTGCCAGCGGAACTGCAGGATGCCCTTGCGATGGCCGAGGGTCTCCACCCAGTTGGTCACCCCGGGGTTCTGGTCGGCGACGACGATGCGCACCTTGCCGTCCGGATCCGCTTGCGCCTGAGTGTTGTTCAGCGAGGTCTGGTGGTTGATGTAGTCCAGCGAGATGTACCACAGGCTGCCCAGCTGGAACCCCAGATAGGGAGCGTCGGTGACCGGGATGGTGATCACCAGCGCCTGGTCGGGCCGTAGCTCGTAGTGCCCCACCGACGAGTACTGCGTCGCCAGACCGCCGGGCGTCAACCGCGGGGCGACCATCGTGTTGACCGGGATGTTGAAATAGAACCACTGCGGGAACTGCAACCACGTCTTGACCCGGTTCACCAGTTGCTTTCCGGCTGTGGCAAAACGCTTTTCGATGGTTGCGCGACTCAGCGGCGGCGGCGCGGTGCCCGCTGTGTCCAGCCGGGAGATGGCCAACGTGCCGCGCTGCGCGGCCCAGTCGCCGTACACCTCGCGGATGACCAGCTGTCCGGGATTGGCCGGCCGAACCCGCCATTCGAAGCGGCCGTCGGGAGCGATCTCCAGCTCCCGGTCGTCGAAGGCCGCCTGGCTGACGGGCACGTTGTCGTCCGTGTACTCACCGCCGAGCAGCTGGAAACTCAGGTCGGTGGTGGTGCCGCGCTGGCCGGTGACGACGTAGTCGTGGTTGGCGTGCACCCGGGTGCCGAAGTACAGCGTGTCGGGGTTGTCCAGGCCCATCTTGGTGAACGGCCCGGTGCCCGACTGCAGGAAGGGATGGTCGCGGTCGTAGTCGAAGGCCAGATGCGTGCAGGCCGCAACGCAGCCCGCCAGGTATTGGAGCCCTTCGAGCAGGTCGGCTTCGGTCTCGATGTGCGGCGCGGCGGCCACCAGCTCTTCGGCCTCGGCGATCGCCTGCGTAAGCGGGCCGGAAAAGGAATTTGCGGACACGCCTAGACGCTAGAACGTGTTCTACTTTTTCGTCAATGGCGAACATTCCCGCGTGTCGGCCGCGGGGTTCAAGGACGAGGCAGGTTCGCTACGGCGGGCAGGCGTGCGACAGCTCGATCAGGTGCTGCCGTACGTCGGGATGCCGGTTCAGGTAATCGATCACGCTACCGTTACCGCCCTCCCCGCGTGACTTGTCCTGCAGCTGCTGGTGGAGGTCGGGATGGCGCTGCAGGTACGCGTCGATGGAACTACCCACGTCCTGATCGCAATCCGCGGCGGCTGTGCCCGCCAAAGGCACCGCGATCACCATCGCGGCGGTCGCAGTCAGTAGCCCCCCGGCGAGCAGGCCGAAGAGTCCGCGGCCACGAGCGCCGACTGTCTTGGATGTGCTCATGCCCACCAGGCTACGCGCGCTACCTTTGCGTAGCCTGTGCGCGCCGTCGCCAAAGCGGCAGGTCAGCGAGAGGCCGCCGCGCCGCTTTCTTGCTCACGCTTGATCTCCAGCGCGATGTCGATCAGCTGGTCTTCCTGGCCGCCGATGAGCTTGCGCTGGCCGGCCCGGTGCAACAGTTCGTGCGGTGGGACGCCGTAGCGCTCGCCCTGGCGGATGGCGTGCTTGAGGAAGCTGGAATACACCCCGGAGTAGCCCATGATCAGCGCGTTGCGGTCAAGCAGGCACTCGGCGGGCATGGCGGGGGCGACGACCTCTTCGGCGGCGTCGGCGATGTCGAAGAAGTCGATGCCGGTCTTCACGCCGATCTTGTCGAACACCCCGATCAGGGCCTCGACGGGAGCGTTGCCCGCCCCGGCCCCGAAGCGGCGGCACGAGCCGTCGATCTGCTTGGCGCCGGCCCGCACGGCCTCCACACTGTTGGCCACCCCCAGACCGAGGTTCTCGTGGCCGTGGAAGCCCACCTGGGCGTCATCGCCGAGTTCGGCGACCAACGCGGCGACCCGGTCGCGCACGCCCTCGAGGACCAGCGCACCGGCCGAGTCGACGACGTAGACGCACTGGCAGCCCGCGTCGGCCATGATGCGGGCCTGGGCGGCCAGCTTCTCCGGGGCGATGGTGTGGCTCATCATCAAGAACCCGACGGTTTCCAGGCCGAGTTCGCGGGCCAGGCCGAAGTGCTGGATCGAGACGTCGGCCTCGGTGCAGTGCGTGGCGATCCGGCAGATCGAGCCGCCGTTGTTCTGGGCCTCTTTGATGTCTTCCTTGGTGCCCACGCCGGGCAGCATCAAGAAGGCGATCTTGGCCTCTTTGGCGGTCTCGGCGGCGAGCTTGATCAGCTCCTGCTCGGGGGTCTTGGAGAACCCGTAGTTGAAGCTCGAGCCGCCCAGCCCGTCGCCGTGGGTGACCTCGATGACGGGTACGCCCGCGGCATCCAGGGCGGCGACGATCGCGCCCACCTCGTCGGCGGTGAACTGGTGGCGTTTGTGGTGCGAACCGTCGCGCAACGACGTGTCCGTCATCCGGACGTCCCAGACCGGGTTGAAGAAGATGTCAGTGCTCATGATTGGGCTCCTCCGGCCGTCGCGGTCAAGGATTCCTTGGCGATCTCCTCGCCGACCTTGGTCGCCGCGGCGGTCATGATGTCCAGGTTGCCCGCATACGGGGGCAGGTAATCGCCGGCGCCCTCGACCTCGACGAACGTGGTGACCAGGGCTTGGCCGCCGGAGTTGATCGACGGGTCGTCGAACTGCGGGTCATTGAGCAGCCGGTAGCCGGGCACATACGTCTGCACCTCGGCGACCACGTCGTGGATGGATTGGGCGATCGCGTCGCGGTCGGCGTCCTCGGGGATGGCGCAAAAGATGGTGTCGCGCATGATCATCGGCGGGTCGGCCGGGTTCAGAATGATGATCGCCTTGCCGCGGGCGGCCCCACCGATGGTCTCCACGCCCTTGCTGGTGGTCTTGGTGAACTCGTCGATGTTGGCCCGGGTGCCGGGACCGGCCGATAGCGAGGCGACCGAGGCGACGATCTCGGCATACGGCACGCCACCGAGGTCGGCGACCGCACGCGACACCGCATACACGATCGGGATCGTGGCCTGTCCGCCGCAGGTGATCATGTTGACGTTCGGCGCGTCCAGGTGAGCGCGCAGGTTGGCCGGGGGGATCACCGCCGGACCCACCGCCGCCGGCGTCAGGTCGATGGCCCGGATGCCGGCGGCCTCGTACTTGGGTGCGGCGTCGCGGTGCACGTAGGCGCTGGTCGCCTCGAACACCAGATCGGGCTTGTCCGACTGCGCCAGCAGCCAGTCCACGCCCTCGTGGGTGGTCTCCAAACCCAGCTTGCGGGCCCGCGCCAGGCCCTCACTCTCCGGGTCGATGCCGACCATCCAGCGCGGCTCGAGCCAGTCCGATCGCAACAACTTGTAGAGCAGGTCAGTGCTGATGTTGCCCGACCCGACAATGGCCACACTCGCCTTAGTCGGCATGATGCCCCTTTTCGAACTGCTGAGATTTAAGTTAGTCGATTTAATTCGAGCCTATTCGAACGATAACCGCACCGAACCGAGGCCCGCGAAGTCGGCGACGAAGTCGTCGCCGGGGTGCGCGTCGATCGCCTTCGTGCACGATCCGGGCAGCACCACGTCGCCCTTGCGCAACCGCACGCCGAAGCCGTCGACCTTGCGGGCCAGCCAGGCCACCGCGGTGACGGGGTTGCCCAGGACCGCGTCGGTGCGGCCCTGCGCGACGACCTCGCCGTTGCAGCGCAGCACCGCGTCGATCCCCTTGACGTCGATGTCGCGCGGGGAGACCCTGGCCTGCCCCAGCACGAAACCGGCCGACGAGGCGTTGTCAGCGATGGTGTCGCACAGCTCGATTTTCCAGTCGGTGATCCGGGTGTCGATCAACTCGATGGAGGGGACCAGCGCCTCGGTCGCCGCCAACACGTCGTCCTCGGTGCAGCCGGCTCCCGGCAGGTCCGCGTTCAACACGAAACCGACCTCCACCTCCACCCGCGGATACAGGTAGCGGTTCGCCTTGACCGGGGTGTCTTCGAACAACTGCATCTCGTCGAGCAAATGCCCGTAGTCCGGCTCGTCGACGCCCATCATCTGCTGGATCGCCAACGACGACAGCCCAACCTTGTGGCCCAGCACCCGGGCCCCCTCGGCGACCCGCTGCCGGATGTTGATCAGCTGGATCTCGTACGCGTCGACGACGTCGATGTCCGGGTAGGCGGCGGTCAACGGGGCGATCGGCTCACCGCTCCGCTCGGCCTGCGCCAAGTCGGCAGCCAGCTCGTCGCGGGTAGCAACACTGAGCATTTTCTACGTCTCCTCGTACCGTCGACCCGGGCCAGTAGCGGCCGCCCCGGGCAATTCTATAACGTGTTCTACATGTCAGCGCAGGAGTACGACGTCGTCGTGGTCGGGAGCGGCGGGGCCGGCATGGTGGCCGCCCTTACCGCCGCTCACCGGGGTCTTTCCACCATAGTCATCGAAAAGGCCCCGCACTTCGGCGGCTCGACCGCACGGTCGGGCGGCGGCGTTTGGATCCCAAATAACGAAGTGCTCAAGCGTGACGGGGTCAAGGACACCACCGAAGCGGCCCGCACCTATCTGCACGGGATCATCGGCAGCGTCGTCGAGTCGGAACGCATCGACACCTACCTCGAGCGTGGGCCCGAGATGTTGTCGTTCGTGCTCAAGCACACCCCGCTGAAGATGTGCTGGGTGCCGCGGTATTCCGACTACTACCCCGAGTCGCCGGGCGGGCGCGCGGAAGGCCGGTCGATCGAGCCAAAGCCGTTCAACGCCCGCAAGCTCGGCGCCGACGAGTCCGGCCTGGAGCCCGCGTACGGCAAAGTTCCGCTCAACGTTGTGGTGATGCAACAGGATTACGTGCGGCTGAACCAGTTGAAGCGTCACCCGCGCGGCGTGCTGCGCAGTTTGAAGGTCGGCGCCCGCACGATGTGGGCGAAAGCGACCGGCAAGAACCTCGTCGGCATGGGCCGGGCGCTGATCGGTCCGCTGCGGATCGGGTTGCAACGGGCCGGTGTGCCGGTGGTGCTCAACACCGCCCTCACCGATCTGTACGTCGAGGACGGCGTGGTGCGCGGTGTCTATGTGCGCGGCGCCGACTCATCGGAATCGGCTGAGCCCCGGCTGATCCGGGCCCGCCGCGGGGTGATCCTGGCGTCGGGCGGCTTCGAGCACAACGAACAGATGCGGGTGAAATACCAGCGGGCGCCGATCACCACCGAATGGACGGTGGGCGCGGTGGCCAACACCGGCGACGGCATCGTCGCCGCCGAAAAGTTGGGCGCCGGACTGGAATTGATGGAAGACGCCTGGTGGGGCCCGACCGTCCCACTGGTGGGTGCGCCGTGGTTCGCGCTGTCGGAGCGCAACTCGCCCGGATCGATCATCGTGAACATGTCCGGCAAGCGGTTCATGAACGAGTCGATGCCCTACGTCGAAGCCTGCCACCACATGTACGGCGGCGAATATGGCCAGGGTCCAGGGCCGGGCGAGAACATTCCCGCGTGGCTGGTCTTCGACCAGCAGTACCGGGACCGCTATATCTTTGCGGGATTGCAGCCCGGACAACGCATTCCGCGCAAGTGGCTGGAGTCGGGCGTCATCATCACGGCCGACACGCTGGCGGAGCTGGGGGCCAAGGCCGGCCTTCCAGTGGACGAATTCACCGCGACCGTGGAGCGTTTCAACGGTTTTGCGCGCTCCGGCATCGACGCGGACTTCCAGCGCGGCGAGAGCGCCTACGACAAGTACTACGGCGACCCGACCAACAAGCCGAACCCCAACCTCGGCGAAATCAGCCACGCGCCGTACTACGCCGCCAAGATGGTGCCCGGCGACCTGGGCACCAAGGGCGGCGTCCGCACCGATGTCCACGGTCGGGCCCTGCGTGACGACGGCAGTATCATCGAAGGCCTTTACGCCGCCGGCAATGTCAGTGCCCCGGTGATGGGCCACACGTACCCCGGTCCGGGTGGCACCATCGGCCCGGCCATGACGTTCGGCTACCTGGCGGCATTGCACATTGCGGAGGAGAGCTGAAATGCCCATCGACGTCGACGTCGCGCTGAATGCCGAGCTGGATCCCATCGAGTTCTCTTGGGCCAGCAGCGATGTGCAGCTCTATCACCTCGGGCTGGGCGCGGGCGCGGACCCGATGGACCCGCGCGAGCTGCGCTACCTGGTCGACGACACCCCGCAGGTGCTGCCGACGTTCGGCAACGTGGCCGCCACGTTTCACGCCACGAAGCCGCCGACGGTGCAGTTCCCGGGTATCGACATCGAGCTGAGCAAGGTGCTGCACGCCAGCGAGCGGGTCGAGGTGCCCGGCCCGCTGCCGCCATCGGGCTCGGCCAAGGCCGTCACTCGGTTCACGGACATCTGGGACAAGGGCAAGGCCGCGGTGATCTGGAGTGAGACGACGGTGACCGCGCCGGACGGCACGCTGTTGTGGACGCAGCGCCGGTCGATCTTCGCCCGCGGCGAAGGCGGCTTCGGTGGTGAGCGGGGCCCGTCCGGGGGCGACACCGCGCCGGACCGGGCGCCCGACCTCGAGGTCGACGTGCCGATCCTGCCGCAGCAGGCCCTGCTCTACCGGTTGTGTGGCGACCGCAACCCGCTGCACTCCGATCCCGAATTCGCCGCTGCGGCAGGCTTTTCGCAGCCGATCCTGCACGGGCTGTGCACCTACGGCATGACCTGCAAGGCGATCACCGACGCGTTGCTCGACGGCGACACCGCCGCGGTGGCGGCCTACGGCGCGCGTTTCGCCGGGGTGGCATTCCCCGGCGAAACACTCAAGGTCGGCATCTGGAAGGAGAGCGGCCGCTTCTTGGCCAGCGTCGTCGCGCCCTCGCGCGAAAACGCTGTCGTGCTCTCCGGCGTCGAGCTGGTCCCGGCCTAGGGGCTTTTTCTCTTGCGCCCTTGCGCCCTTGCGCCGAGGGGCTCGGCTCGAGTGTGACAACACAGTCACATTCGGCGCCGAGCGTGACTGCACTGTCACGCTCGACACGCAAGCGCTTCACGCGCTCTGCGAACAATATCGGCGGGCCGGTCACCTGCGATCACCCTGACCACAATCCACCCACAACGCCGTAGTCTTTCGAGTCTCCTGATATCCCAGGCGTATTGCGAGTGATCGCTTCGATGCTGGTCGCCGTCATACTCGACGGCGACCTTAAGGTCGTCCCATCCCATGTCCAGAAAGGCAAAAGCGCTGCCGAATTCGTCGACCACCGGGATCTGGGTCCGTGGCCGCGGCAATCCGGCCCCCACCAAGACGAGCCGCAACCACGTCTCCTTGGGCGACTGGGCACCCGCATCGACGAGGTCGAGCGAGGCGCGTGCGCCCTCAATCCCACGCCGTCCGCGATACCGCGCCGCTAGCAACTCAGCATCGGCCATCTTGACATCGGTCACCCGCGCCAGCGCGTCGATCGCCGCGTGTCGGCTCCGGTCGAAAAGTGAGCAGGTAGTTCCGGTCGAAAAGTGAGCACCCTTCTGATTGGAGAGTGATCACTGTGGAGGATTGGGCGGAGATTCGCCGGCTGTATCGGTCGGAGAACCTGTCGCAGGCCGCGATCGCGCGGCGGTTGTCGCTATCGCGCAACACCGTGGCCAAGGCGATTAGCGCTGAGGCACCACCACGCTATGAACGCGCACCGTCAACGACGTCGGCGTGGGCGCAGATCGAGATTGCGGTACGGGTGCTGCTGGGCCAGTTCCCAACAATGCCGGCCACCGTGATTGCCGAACGGGTCGGCTGGACGGGTGGGCATTCCTGGTTCGCCGAGAATGTGGCCAGGATCCGCCCGGAGTACGCTCCAGCCGATCCGTGCGACCGACTGGTCCATCGGCCCGGTGAGCAGGTGCAGTGCGACCTGTGGTTTCCCGGAGCGCTGGTACCCGATCACGCCGGGTGCTTCGGTCGTTCCCGGTGCTCGTGATGGTTGCGGCATATTCGCGGTACATCGCGGCGATGATGATCCCGTCGCGAGTGACTGGGGATCTGCTGGCGGGGATGTGGCAACTGGTGCAGGATGTCGGCGCGGTTCCCCGAACACTGTTGTGGGACAACGAGTCCGGTATCGGTCAACGCGGTCGCCTCGCCGAGGGCGTGGTCGGGTTCTGCGGGTGTTGGCCACCCGGCTGATCCAGACCCGACCGTACGACCCCGAATCCAAAGGACTCGTGGAACGGGCCAACGGCTACCTGGAGACCTCGTTCCTGCCCGGCCGCGCCTTCTCCTCGCCCGCGGACTTCAACACCCAACTGTGGGCGTGGCTGGCCACGATCGCCAATCGCCGCACCCACGCGACCACGGGCCTGGTGCCCGCCGATGCACTCGCGGTGGATCGGGCGGTGATGGCCGCACTGCCACCGATGGCCCCGGTGACGGGAACGACGGTCACGACGCGGTTGGGTCGCGACTACTACGTCAGTGCCGGCGGCAACGCGTACTCGGTGCACCCGGAGGTGATCGGGCGGATGATCACCGTCACCACCGGGTTGGAGAAGATCACCGCTCACTGCGGTGACCGATTAGTCGCTGACCATCAAAGGCTCTGGGGCACAGCAGGTCTGGTCACCGATCCAGGCCATCTTGCGGCTGCAGCGGTGCTGCGGGAGCAATTCCGGCTCGTCCGGCCGCGGGGTCGCATCTGGCGGTGGACGTCGAGGTGGCCGATCTGAGTGCCTACGACGCGCGGTTCGGAACCGGGGAGGTCGCCTGATGCCCGCCAAGCGCACACCGTCAGCGCCCGGTGACGCCGACAAGCTCATCGCACATCAGGCCCGCTTGCTCAAGGCTCCGCGCATCGCCGAGCACTACCACCGGCTGGCCGAACAGGGCCGCGACGTCGGCTGGTCGCTGGAGGACTACCTGGGTGCGGTCTTGGCGGTGGAATCGAATGCCCGTGCGGAATCGGGTGCACGTCAACGCATCCGGTATGCCGGGTTCCCGGCGATCAAGACGATCACCGACTTCGACTTCACCGCCCAACCCGCCGTCGACCGCGCTCAGATCGCCCGACTGGAAGCCGGTGGCTGGCTTGCCGAGGCCCGCAACGTCGTGCTGCTCGGCCCACCGGGCACCGGCAAAACCCACCTGGCGACCGCGCTAGCGATCGCCGCCGCCCACGCCGGACACCGCGTCGCCTTCGCCCCGGCCACCGGCTGGATCACCCGACTGGCAGAAGCCCACCGCACCAACCGGCTCGAAGCCGAACTCCGCAAGATCAGCCGCTACGGGCTCATCGTCATCGACGAGGTCGGCTACATCCCGTTCGACACCGAAGCGGCCAACCTGTTCTTCCAACTGGTCTCCACCCGATACGAGAAATCGTCGATCATCCTGACCTCCAACCTGCCGTTCTCACGCTGGGGACAGGTCTTCGGCGAAGCCACCATCGCCTCAGCCATGATCGACCGGATCGTGCACCACGCCGACGTCATCGCCCTCAAAGGTGCCAGCTACCGCATCAAACACACTGCGATCGAATCCCTACCCTCCGTGGAAGCCGATCGTCAGGCAGACTCAACTCCGTAAACCTGCTCACTTTTCAACCGGAGCAGGCTGCTCAGGATTCAACCGGAGCCGACAGCCGCGACTGCGGTCGTGGTCGGATACCAGCACGCGAGGTCGAGAGCCGTGCGTGCCGGAGTCGTCACTGCGACTCCATCGATCCATACGAACTCGTCGCCTTCGAGTTTGTCGCCCCAGGTCTTGAGGCCTGATGGTGCATGCCGGTTGTCATGAATGATGTCAACGGGCCGCGTCGCGTCGACCCAGTTGCTCCCGAGCAGGCTCGCGGCCGAAAATCCCGCGAGCACGCCACGACGCCGGGACCACAACCACGCGGCCCGCGAGCGCATCGCGTGCGTCAACTCCGTGCCTTCACTGACATAGACATCGGGGAAGACACGCGTGTAGTTGCGGCGTAGCTGGCTGTGGGAAGCCACGCCGGCCGCTACGGCCTCACTGCCGATGAACGGTTCTCCCATGGCGGGAGTGTGCCATCGGCCTCTGACAACGTCCCGAGCGTGACACTGCAGTCACGGTCGAGCCCGAGCGTGACTGCACTGTCACGCTCGGCGGCGAGGCCGCGGCGGCGGAGTGTTAGCCGAGGATGAGGCCCGAGGTGGGCACGCCCGTACCCGCGGTGACGAGGACGTGCTCGACGTCGGGCACCGGGTTCACGGAAGTGCCCCGCAGTTGCCGCACGCCCTCGGCGATGCCGTTCATACCGTGGATGTAAGCCTCACCGAGTTGACCGCCGTGGGTGTTGATGGGCAGCCGGCCGCCGATCTCGATCGCGCCGTCGGCGATGAAGTCCTTGGCCTCACCGCGACCGCAGAATCCCAACTCCTCCAACTGAATCAGTGTGAACGGAGTGAAGTGGTCGTACAGCACAGCGGTCTGGATGTCGGTCGGCTTCAGGCCCGACTGCGCCCACAGCTGCTGGCCGACGACCCCCATCTCGGGCAGGCCGAGCTCGGGCCGGTAGTAGCTGACCATCGTGTACTGGTCGGGGCTGGAGCCCTGCGCCGCCGCCTCGATGATCGCGGGCCGCTGCTTGAGATCCTTCGCCCGCTCCGGCGACGTCACCACGATCGCGACCGCCCCGTCGGTCTCCTGGCAGCAGTCCAGCAGCCGCAACGGCTCGGCGATCCACCGCGAATTCTGGTGGTCCTCAATGGTTATCGGCTTCTCGTAGAAATACGCCTTCGGGTTCTTGGCCGCGTGCTTGCGGTCTGCCACCGAAATCGCGCCGAAGTCCCGGCTGCTGGCACCGGACAGATGCATGTAGCGCTGCGCGATCATGGCGACCTGCGCGGCCGGCGTGGACAGCCCGTGCGGGTAGGAGAACGAGTTGTCGGCCGCCGTCGAATCAGCCTGCACGCCCGCGTTGCCCACCAACCGGGTCTGCACCTGACCGAACCGCATGCCGGAGCGCTCGTTGAACGCCCGATACGCGACGACGACGTCGGCCACGCCGGTGGCCACGGCGATCGCCGCCTGCTGGACGGTCGCGCAGGCCGCGCCGCCGCCGTATCCGATCTGCGAGAAGAACTTGAGGTCACCGATGCTGGCCGCGCGCGCGACGGCGGTCTCGTTGTTGGTGTCCATCGTGAACGTGGTCAGCCCGTCGACGTCCGAGGGACTCAACCCCGCGTCGTCCAGCGCATCCAGGACCGCCTCGGCCGCCAGTCGCAGCTCGCTACGACCGGAGTCCTTGGAGAAGTCGGTGGCGCCGATGCCGACGATCGCAGCCTTACCCGACAACATCAGGAACCCCCGATCGTGAGCGTCACGTTCGCAATGACGTGATCACCAAGGCTGTTGCGGCCGAACACCTTCAGCGTGATCAGACCGTCGTCGATGGCGGTCACCTCACCGGAGAAGGTGACGGTGTCGTAGGCGTACCACGGCACACCGAGCCGCAGCCCGATCGACTTGATCAGCGCCGACGGCCCGGCCCAGTCGGTGACGTAGCGCTGCACCAAACCGGTGTCGGTGAGGATATTGACGAAGATGTCCTTGGAGCCCTTGGCCTGCGCCAGGTCCCGGTCGTGGTGCACATCCTGAAAATCTCTGGTGGCCAGGGCCGTCGAGATGATGAACGTAGGGGTGCCGTGCAGCTTGAGTTCGGGCAGGGTGGTGCCCACTTCAACAACGGGTGCGCTCATGCTTCGTCTCCCACGGGCTCCCAGGCGTAGAGGCTCCACTCCGGGCCGGATTCACCGGCCGGGAAGTCGATATAGGTTGCGCGGACCGGCATTCCGATCTTGATCTCGGCATGGTCGACGTTGCGCAGCTCACCAAGCAGGCGAACGCCCTCTTCCAGTTCGACCAGTGCGATCACGAACGGCAGCGTGCGACCGGGCACCTTCGGTGCGTGGTGCACCACGTAGCTGAACACCGTGCCTCGGCCGCTGGCGACTACGAAGTCGATCGGCTCGGCTTTGTCCTGCCACACCGCGGGCACCGGCGGGTGCTGCAGGGTGCCATCGGGGAGGCGTTGGATTCGCAGCTCGTGCGCCTTGACGCCCTCCCAGAAGAAGGCGGTGTCGCGCGACACCGCCGGACGCATCATGGCGTCGGCGTCGAGATCCTGAGGGACGGACGCGGTCGGGCCGGAATCCTCTCGCGGCCTGAATTTGAGTATCCGCCAGGCCATCTCGGCGACATCCTCGTCACCGACCCGCCAGGTGATGTGTTGGTTGATGAACCAGCCCTCGCCGAGACCGGTCTGCTTGGGGCCGACCACGTCGCGCATCTCGGATACGACGGTGACCTGCTCGCCGGGACGCAGATACCGGTGGTAGGTCTGTTCGCAGTTGGTCGCGACCACGCCGATGTAGCCGGCCTCGTCGAACAGCTGCATGATCGGGCCCATGGGGTCGTCGGTCGGGCGTTCCCCGCCCAGGCCGAACATCGTCCAGACCTGAATCATGGCCGGTGGGGCGACAATTCCAGGATGACCGGCGGCCTTGGCGGCGGTGTCGTCGACGTAGATCGGGTTGCGGTCCCCCAGCGCCTCGACCCAGTTGTTGATCGTCGGCTGGTTCACCGGATCGCGGGCCTCGCGCGGGGCAGCGACGACGGTGGCGGTGATCTCCGCAACCGCTTCCTTGATATCGGTCATCGAGGCACCCTCGGCACTTTGAGTCCGGCGGCGGCGATCATCTCGCGCATCACTTCGTTCACGCCACCTCCGAACGTGATCACCAGGTTGCGCTTGGTCTGGGAGTCCAGCCAATTGAGTAGGTCGGCGGTGTCCGAGTCCGCGGGGTTGCCGTACTTGCCGACGATTTCCTCGGCGAGCCGGCCGATGTACTGAACCCGCTCCGTGCCAAAGACTTTGGTCGACGCGGCGTCGGCGACGTTGATGTCCTCGCCGGCCGCGGCCACCTGCCAGTTGAGCAGCTCGTTGATCCGCCACATCGCGTGAATCTCGCCGAGCGCCCGCTTGACGTCGGCGTGGTCGATCGGCGTCACCCCGTCACTACCCGGCTTGGACGCCCAGGCGTGCACCCGGTCGTAGATGCCGGCGGTACGCCCGGCCGGGCCGAGCATGACGCGTTCGTTGTTGAGCTGGGTGGTGATCAGCCGCCACCCGCCGTTCTCCTCGCCGACCAGCATGTCGGCGGGCACCCGCACGTCGTTGTAGTACGTCGCGTTGGTGTGGTGGGCGCCGTCGGACAGGATGATCGGCGTCCAGGAGTAGCCGGGATCTTTGGTGTCGACGATCAGGATCGAAATGCCCTTGTGCTTCACGGCTTCGGGGTCCGTGCGGCAGGCAAGCCAGATGTAGTCCGCGTCGTGGGCGCCCGTGGTGAAGATCTTCTGCCCGTTGACGATGTACTCGTCGCCCTGGCGCACGGCGGTGGTGCGCAGCGAGGCCAGGTCCGTACCGGCCTCGGGTTCGGTATAGCCGATCGCGAAGTGCACCTCGCCGGCCAGGATCGCCGGCAGGAACTTCTTCTTCTGCATCTCGCTGCCGAACTGCTGCAGGGTCGGGCCGACCGTCTGCAGGGTGACCGCGGGCAGCGGCACGTCGGCGCGGTGCGCCTCGTTGACGAAGATCGACTGCTCGATCGGGCCGAAACCCAAGCCGCCGAACTCCTTTGGCCATCCCACGCCGAGCTTGCCGTCCTGGCCCATCCGCCGGATCACCGCGCGGTAGGCCTCGTTGTGACGGTCCTGCTCCATCGCCTTCATCTCGTCGGACGAGATCAGGTTCGAGAAGTACTCCCGCAGTTCCGCTTGCAGCTGACGCTGCTCCGGAGTCAGGTCTATGAACATTGCGCTCCCACCAGGTCGAGACGATGAGAAGGACCGCCCAGCAGCCGGGTCAGGTCCTTGATCGTGGAGTAGTACCGGTGCATCGGATAGGTGATGTCCATGCCCATGCCGCCGTGCAGGTGATGGCAGAGCTGCATCACCGGCGGCGCCTGCGAGGTGACCCAGTAGCCGAGGACATCCAAATCATCATCGGCGTCCCGTCCCTCCGACAGCCGCCACACGACCGACTTCGCCACCAAATCGATGGTGCGCGAGGCGATGTAGACCTCGGCCAGCTGCGCGGCCACCGTCTGGAAGGTCGACAGCGGCTTGCCGAACTGCTTGCGGTTGGCCACGTAGTCGGCGGTGAGGCGCAGCGCCCCGGCCACCAGCCCGCCGGCGTAGGCGCCGATGGAAGCCAGCACCAGCTGGTTGACGCGCTGCGCGGCGGCGCCCGCCAAGACGTCGGCGTCGTCGACGGCGACGTCGGCGAACGTGACCGTGTACTCGTCGGAGTCATTCGAGGTCGGCGTCTTGACCACCTCGACGCCGGCCGCTTTCGGCGACACCACGACCACCGCACTGTCGGCGGTGACGATCATCCAATCCGCTTGTCCGGCATAGCCGACGCCGACCTTGGTACCCGACAACCGGCCGCCCGCGAACGTGGTCGACGGCCGGTCCGGCAACGCGGCGCCGGGTTCGTTGAGCGCTGCGGTCAGCACGCCCCCCTTGGCGACACCCGCCAAAAACCGGTCGTGCTGCTGGTCGGAAGCGAGGTCGAGCAGCGGGACCACGCCGAAACCGAGGGTGGCCAGCGCCGGCGTGATGGCGCCGTGGCGACCGATCTCCGTCAGCACGGTGGCGACCTCGGGCAATCCCACCCCGTCGCCGCCGAGGCGCTCGGGCACCGGCAGGGCCGTCACCCCGCCGTCGACCAAAGCGTCCCAGGTCAATTCGCGCTGAGACACCGACGTCACGACGTCGGCGACCGCCTGTTGCGTCGCGGTGAGATCGAAATCCATCAGGACTTCACCGCGGATTTGCCGGTGTAGTCGACCTGCCAGTGCTTGATCCCGTTAAGCCAGCCCGACCGCAGTCGCTCGGGCTCCGAAATCGGCTTCAGGTCCGGCATGTGGTCGGCCACGGCGTTGAAGATCAGGTTGATCGTCATGCGAGCGAGGTTCGCGCCGATGCAGTAGTGGGCACCGGTGCCGCCGAAACCGACATGGGGATTCGGGTCGCGCAGGATGTTGAAGGTGTGCGGGTCTTCGAAGACCTCTTCGTCGAAATTGGCCGAGCGGTAGGACATGACGACCCGCTGGCCCTTCTTGATCTGCACACCGGCCAACTCGGTGTCCTCATTCGCGGTGCGTTGGAAGGCCGAGACCGGAGTGGCCCACCGAATGATCTCGTCCGCGGCGGTCACCGGGCGCTCCTTCTTGAAGAGCTCCCACTGATCGGGGTTGTTCGCCATGGCGATCATGCCGTGGGTGATGGAGTTGCGCGTGGTCTCGTTGCCCGCCACGGCGAGCATGACCACGAAGAAACCGAACTCGTCATCGGAGAGCTTCTCGCCGTCGATGTCGGCCTCGATCAGCGTGGTGACGATGTCGTCGGTGGGATTCTTGCCCCGCTCCTCGGCCATCGCCATCGCGTACGTGATCAGCTCCATCGAGGACTGCGCGGGATCGACGTGGGCGTACTCGGGATCGGTGCCCCCGGTCATCTCGTTGGACCACCGGAAAAGCTTGTCGCGGTCTTCCTGGGGAACGCCCAGCAGCCCCGCGATGGCCTGCAGCGGCAGCTCGCACGACACCTGCTCGACGAAGTCGCCGCTACCCTCGGCCGCCGCGGTCTTGGCGATGTTCTGGGCCCGCTGGTCCAGCTCGGCTTCCAGCCGTCCGATGGCCCGTGGCGTGAACCCGCGGGAGATGATCTTGCGCAGCCTGGTGTGGTGCGGTGCGTCCATGTTGAGCATGACGCTGCGCTGGAGCTCGACCTGCTCGCGCTTCATCTCCGGCGGCCACGTCGGGATGGCGCCGTTCATCCAGCTTGAAAAGACTTCGCTGCGCTTCGACACGTCCTTGACGTCAGCGTGCTTGGTGACGAGCCAGTACCCGTGGTCCTCGAAGCCGCCCGCGCCATTTGGGATGTCGACCCAGTGGATCGGCTCCGCCTTGCGCAGCAAAGCGAGTTCCTCGACGGGCAAACCTGCGAGGTTGACGTCGGGGTCAAGAAAGTCGAAGTCGGCGGGAATGTTGGGGGGTGCCATGCGTATGCGCTCCTCAATTGCAACGTGTTCTAGTGCCAGTAAAACACGGCTCCTGCGCAGATAAAAGGCAGGTCACCATCGTCGCTTGTCAGACTAATGAAACGTGTTCTAGCCTGACGGAATGGGTAACCCGGTAATCGTCGAAGCCACCCGCAGCCCGATCGGCAAGCGCAACGGATGGCTCTCAGGACTCCATGCCACCGAGCTGCTCGGTGCGGTGCAGAAGGCACTGGTCGAGAAGGCCGGCATTGACGGCGGCGACGTCGAACAGGTCATCGGCGGCTGTGTGACACAGTACGGCGAGCAGTCCAACAACATCAGCCGGGTCAGCTGGCTGGTCGCCGGGCTGCCGGAGCACGTGGGCGCCATGACCGTGGACTGCCAGTGCGGCAGCGGCCAGCAGGCCAACGGCCTGGTCGCCGGGCTGATCGCCGCGGGCGCCATCGACATCGGGATCGCGTGTGGAATCGAGGCCATGAGCCGCGTCGGGCTCGGCGCCAACGCCGGACCCGACCGCACCATCCTGCGGCCCGCGTCGTGGGACATCGACCTGCCCGACCAGTTCACCGCCGCGGAGCGGATCGCCAAGCGGCGCGGCATCACCCGCGAGGAGATCGATGAGTTCGGCTTCTACTCGCAGGCCAAGGCCAAGCAGGCCTGGGACGAGGGCCGGTTCGACCGCGAGATCTCCCCGATCGAGGCCCCGGCGCTCGACGAGAACAAGCAGCCGACCTCGGAGCGCGTCACCATCTCCCGCGACCAGGGCTTGCGCGAGACGAGCCTGTCGGGTCTGAGCGCGCTGAAGCCGGTCATCGAAGGCGGAATCCACACGGCGGGGACGTCGTCGCAGATCTCCGACGGCGCGGCGGCCGTGCTGTGGATGGACGAGGACAAGGCCAAGGCCCTCGGGCTGCGGCCGCGCGCCCGCATCGTCAGCCAGGCGCTGGTCGGCGCCGAGCCCTACTACCACCTCGACGGACCGGTGCAGTCGACGGCCAAGGTGCTGGAGAAGGCCGGCATGAAGATGGGTGACATCGACCTCGTCGAGATCAACGAGGCGTTCGCCTCGGTGGTGCTGTCCTGGGCGCGGGTGCACGAGCCGGACATGGCCAGGGTCAACGTCAACGGCGGCGCCATCGCGCTGGGCCACCCGGTGGGATCGACCGGCAGCCGCCTGATCACCACCGCCCTGCACGAACTCGAGCGCACCGACCAGACCACCGCGCTGATCACGATGTGCGCGGGTGGTGCCCTGTCCACCGGCACCATCATCGAGCGCATCTAGTTCCCCCTTGCTGGTCTCAGAAGAGAGCCGCATCGCCGCGGCGCAGTCCTACATCGACGCGCTGGTCAGCCATGACGGTGACACCGTCCCGTTCGCGGCCGGCTGCACCCGCATCGAGCAGGGAATCAAGAACGGGTTCTCCGGAAACCACTTGCGGCGCAGCCTGAATCGCGGGCCGCAGTATCGGTTGCTCGCGCGCACGACGCCGCCGGAGTACCGCCTCGACGGCGACGAGGTGCACGCCGCGTACCGGGTGCTGACCAAGGCGGCGTTCGGCGGGCGCCGGCTCGCGGCGCACGTCACCGAGACGTTCGTCATTCCGGCCGAAAGCGCAAGCGGGAAGGCCGAAATCCAACACATCAAGGTTCGCTTCCACCCATTCATTCAGCGTCGTAAAGGATCGTCATGACGAAACCGAAGCCACGTGCACTGAACTCACCCTGGGTCGGCTTCATCATCAAGTGGATGGCCAAAGGAAACACGTGGATCTATCAACGCAGCAACGGAAGATTCGGCAACACCTTCCAAAAGGCTCCGGTCGCGCTGCTCACCACCACGGGCCGCAAGAGCGGTGAACCCCGGGTGAGCCCGCTGCTCTACCTGCGCGAGGGGAAGCGGGTGATACTGGTCGCCTCGAAGGGTGGCAGCGACAAACACCCCCAGTGGTATCTCAACCTCAAGGCCAATCCATCAGTCCGCGTGCAGATCAAGGATGAGGTGCTGTCGCTGCAGGCCCGCGATGCCACCGAGGCCGAACGCGCCGAGTACTGGCCCAAGCTGGATGCCATGTACCCGTCGTTCGACGACTATCGGTCGTGGACCGATCGGGTGATTCCAGTGGTGATCTGCGACCCCTAAAGTTTCAATTCGCCCAGATCGGGAACCATCCTGGGCAACATGTCCGACCGTCGCTGGATCCGCAATTCTCGCCCGATTGCGCTGCTGCTCAAGTACTTCGCGCGCAGCCACATTTGGGTGTACCGCCGGACCAACGGCAGGGTCGGGGCGAAGCTGCTGCGGTTCCCTGCGGCGCTGTTGACGACGACCGGCCGCAAGTCGAAGCGGCCGCGGACCACCGCGACGCTCTACCTGCGCGACGGGGAACGGGTGATTTTGCCTGCGTCCTTCGGCGGGCGCGACCAAGATCCGGTGTGGTACTTGAACCTCCGAGAGAATCCCGAGGTGCGGGTGCAGATCCGGGCCCAGCAGCTGGATTTGGTCGCACGCGACGCGACAGATGCCGAGCGCGAACGCTATTGGCCGCCCCTGATGCGGATGTACCCGCCGTATCGCAAGTACCGCGAAGCCGCCGACCGGATCATCCCGCTCGTCGTGTGCGAACCCCCTCGGCGAACGTGCACTGACGGCGAAAATTCGGCGGCATTGTCAAGCGGTGAATGCAACATTTTGGGTTAGGCGGCTTGGTCGAGGAGGGCGGTTAGGCGTTGGGCCGGGGTATCGAGGTTCAGCGTGGGTCGGGGGCGTTGGTTGAGGGTGTCTTGGATTCGTCTGAGGTCAGCTTTGGTGTAACCGCTTAAGTCGCTGCCTTTTTCGAACCAGAATCGCAACAGGCGGTTGGTGTTTTCGTTGCTGCCTCGTTGCCACGGTGAGTGGGGATCGCAGAAGTAGACCGGAGCGGCCAGCTGTAGCTGGATGTCGCGCCAGCTAGCCATTTCGCTGCCACGATCCCAGGTGATCGAGCGGCGCAGGTGCTCGGGCAGTTCGCTCATTGCCTCGATCATCGCGGCGGCTACCGTGGCCGCGGTGCGGTCACCGGGCAGGTGCAGCAGGATCGTGAAGCGGGTGCTGCGCTCCACCAGGGTGCCGATTGCGCTGTTGTGGGGTCCCACGATCAAGTCGCCCTCCCAGTGGCCCGGCACGGCGCGGTCATCAGCCTCAGGTGGGCGATCAGCGATGGTGAATTCCTCACCGGCGCTAAACACCCCACGACGATTGTCTGAGCCTCGATGCTTTCGTGCGGCCCGCTTCGTGGACAGGCATTTGTGCAGATCAGCGCGCAAACTGCCGCGAGTCTGCACATACAGGCACTGATAAATGGTTTCGTGGCTCACTTGTGCCAGCCTGTCACCGGGGTGATCGCGGGCCAACACCTCGGCGATCAGTTTCGGACTCCAGCCCTGATCCATCCAGCCTTCGATCATCGCGCACAACGGGTTATCGGCGAGCTTGAATTCCTTGGGCCGCCGCGCTGCGCGGCCCGCGCATGCGCCATCAGAGCGTGGTAGTCGCCGTCGGCATTGCAGTTACGCCGAATCTCGCGGTAGATCGTTGTGCGGTCGCGACCCAGCCGCTCGGCGATGTCGGCGGCGCTGAGTCCGCCGTCGCGGCCGCGCATGATCTCCACGCGTTCGCTGACACTGAGCCGATGACCCGCTCCACCGGGCAAGGACATGTTGCCCGGCTTGAGCAGGCCACGTTGACCCCGGCCTCCGATATGCAGTTTCATCGCTCCAGCGTCACGCCACCACACCCACGCCCTGGTCGTTGACACGCCCATACCTTGAGCCGCCACAACCAGCGGGGCTCCCCGACATACCCGGTCGAACAACTCCCGACGCACCGCCGGCGAATGCGGAAAACCACTCGGCATCGCAACTCCTAAATCCACGGATGTTGCATTGACCGTATGAATCCGCCGGCGAAATCATCGCCGTGAGTGCACGTTCGGCGCAGGCGTCGGGTCAGGCGCCGTAGACCGGGACCGGCGGGCGCGCCTTGGCGAGCAGGTCGGCGACCACGCGCCCCAGTTCCGCGGGATCCCACTGCGCCCCCTTGTCGATCTCCGGCCCGTGCGCCCAGCCCTCGGCGACGCGGATCTTGCCGCCCTCGACCTCGAACACCTTGCCGGTCACGTCGCGCGATTCGGCGCTGCCCAGCCAAACCACCAGGGGGGAAATGTTTTCCGGGGCCATCGCGTCGAAATCCTGGTCCTGGGTGGACATCATCTCGGCGAACACGGTCTCGGTCATGCGGGTGCGGGCCGAGGGCGCGATGGCGTTGACGGTGACGCCGTAGCGTCCCATCTCGGCAGCGCCGACGAGCGTCATCGCCGCGATGCCCGCCTTCGCGGCGCTGTAGTTGCCCTGCCCGACGCTGCCCTGCAGGCCGGCGCCCGAGCTGGTGTTGATGATCCGCGCGTCAACGGTTTTGCCCTCTTTGGACAGCCCGCGCCAATACGACCCGGCGTGCCGCATCGTCGCGAAGTGGCCCTTGAGGTGCACGGCGACGACGGCGTCGAACTCATCCTCGCTGGTGTTGGCCATCATCCTGTCGCGCACGATGCCGGCATTGTTCACCAAAACGTCCAGGCCGCCGAAGGTTTCGACCGCGGTCTGGATCAGGCCGGCGGCCTGGTCCCAGTCGGCGACGTTGGAACCGTTGGCGACGGCTTCGCCCCCGGCGGCGGTGATCTCGTCGACCACACCCTGGGCGGCGCTGCCGCCACCCGCCGGTGAACCGTCCAGGCCCACCCCGATGTCGTTGACTACCACCCGCGCACCCTCGGCGGCAAAGGCCAGCGCGTGTGCGCGCCCGATACCGCCGCCGGCTCCCGTGACGATGACGACGCGGCCGTCAACCACTCCCATAGTTGTTGTCTCCTCTACTTGATCGCGTTCGCGTTCGTGGTGGCCAGATAGTGCGGCGGCTCGCCGCCGCCGTGCACCTCTAACGAGGCGCCGCTGATGTAAGAGGCCGCGTCCGAGGCTAGAAACGCTGCGGCCCAGCCGATGTCGTCCGGCTTGGCCAGCCGGCCGAGTGGCACGTTCTTCGAGATCGCGGCGATCGAATCGGCGTCGCCGTAGAATAGTTCCGACTGTTCGGTCTCCACCATGCCGACCACACAGGCATTGACCCGGACCTTCGGCCCCCATTCGACGGCCAACGTCTGGGTCAGGCTCTCCAGGCCCGCCTTGGCCGCCCCGTACGCGCCGGTGCCCGGGGAGGGCCGACGGCCGGACAGGCTGCAGATGTTGATGATCGACCCGCCGCGCTGCTGGGTTTGCATCTTGTCGTTCGCGTGCTGCGAAACCGACAGCGCGCCAATCAGATTGAGTTCGATGATCTTGCGGTTGAACTTGGCGCTGGATTCCGCGGTGAGCACGTAGGGCGATCCCCCGGCGTTGTTGACGACGACGTCGAGGCTGCCGTGGCGGTCCGCGACGGTGTCGATCAAGTCCTTGACGGCCTCGTCATCGCGGACGTCGCAGGAGTGGAACTCATACGGCGATCCCTCGACCGAGCGTCGCGCGCAGGTAACGACGGTGGCGCCCTGGGCGGCGAAGACCGCGCTGATGCCCGCACCCACCCCGCGGACGCCGCCCGTGACGAGAACGACCCGCCCGGCCAGCCCCAAGTTCATGACTTCTTCAAATGGGGGGCATGCTCCGGCGCCAGTCACTGTGCTAGCGTACCAAGCAAGTGCTTGCTTAGGTAGTTACCCCACAAGGAAGTGGCACCTTGCCCATCACATCCCAAACCACCGAACCGGGCATCGTCGCGGTTACCGTCGACTTCCCGCCCGTCAACGCCATCCCGTCACGCGGCTGGTTCGACCTGGCCGACACCATCACCGCGGCCGGCCAGGACCCGCAAACCCACGTGGTCATCCTGCGTGCCGAGGGCCGCGGCTTCAACGCCGGGGTCGATATCAAGGAGATGCAGCGCACCGAGGGATTCACCGCGCTGATCGACGCCAACCGCGGCTGCTTCGCCGCCTTCCGTGCGGTCTATGAGTGCGCGGTACCCGTCGTCGCGGCCGTGAACGGATTCTGCGTCGGCGGCGGCATCGGCCTGGTCGGCAACTCCGACGTCATCGTCGCCTCCGAGGACGCCACGTTCGGGCTGCCGGAGGTGGAGCGCGGCGCGCTCGGCGCGGCCACCCATCTCTCCCGGCTGGTGCCCCAGCACCTGATGCGGCGGCTGTTCTTCACCGCCGCCACCGTCGACGCCGCCACGCTGCACCACTTCGGTTCGGTGCACGAGGTGGTGCCGCGGGACGAGCTCGATGAGGCCGCATTGCGGGTCGCGCGCGACATCGCCGCCAAGGACACCCGGGTCATCCGGGCGGCCAAGGAAGCGCTGAACCTCATCGACGTGCAACGGGTGAACTCGAGTTACCGCATGGAGCAAGGCTTTACCTTCGAGCTCAATCTCGCCGGGGTGTCCGATGAGCACCGCGACGCGTTTGCCGGTACGACGAAGGGCGAGAAGTAATGGCCGACAAGCGCACCACCCTCGACGAGGCTGTCGCGCACGTACGCAGCGGCATGACCATCGGGATCGGCGGATGGGGATCGCGGCGCAAGCCAATGGCATTCGTGCGCGCCCTGCTGCGCACCGATGTCACCGACCTGACCGTGGTCACCTACGGCGGGCCCGACCTGGGCCTGCTGTGCTCGGCGGGCAAGGTGAAGCGCGTCTACTACGGGTTCGTCTCGCTGGACTCCCCGCCGTTCTACGACCCGTGGTTCGCCAAGGCCCGCGCGGCCGGGACCATCGAGGCCCGTGAGATGGACGAGGGGATGCTGCGCTGCGGGTTGCAGGCCGCCGCGCAACGATTGCCGTTCCTGCCGATCCGGGCCGGGCTGGGCAGTTCGGTGCCCGACTTCTGGGAGGGCGAGTTGCAAACCGTCACTTCGCCGTACGCCACGGATGGCGGCCACGAAACGCTGATCGCCATGCCGGCGCTGCGTCTGGACGCCGCGTTCGTGCATCTCAACATCGGCGACAGCCAGGGCAACGCCGCCTACACCGGCATCGACCCCTACTTCGACGATCTGTTCCTGATGGCCGCCGATAAGCGCCACCTGTCGGTGGAGCGCGTCGTATCCACCGAGGAGCTGGTCAAGGCGGTGCCGCCGCAGGCGCTGCTCATCAACCGGATGATGGTCGACAGCGTCGTGGAGGCGCCGAACGGGGCGCATTTCACCACCGCCGCACCGGATTACGGTCGCGACGAGAAGTTCCAGCGGCACTATGCCGAGGCGGCCTCGACTGACGAGGGCTGGCAGAAGTTCACCCAGACCTACCTGTCGGGCACCGAAGACGACTACCAGGCGGCGGTTCGCGCGTTCGCAGAGGAGGCCGGAAAGTGAGCAGCACCCGCGCCGAAGTGTGCGCAGTCGCCTGCGCCGAATTGTTCAGGGAAGCGGGCGAGATCATGGTCAGCCCGATGACCAACATGGCCTCCGTCGGTGCGCGGCTGGCCCGCTTGACCTTCTCCCCCGACATCCTGCTGACCGACGGCGAGGCCCAACTGCTGGCCGACACCCCGGCGCTCGGCGCGACCGGGGCGGTCGAGGGCTGGATGCCGTTCGGCCGGGTGTTCGAGACGCTGGCCTGGGGGCGCCGCCACGTGGTGATGGGTGCCAATCAGGTTGACCGGTTTGGCAATCAGAACATCTCGGCGTTCGGCCCGTTGCAGCAACCCAAGCGTCAGATGTTCG
Source organism: Mycobacterium marseillense (assembly GCF_010731675.1). Lineage (NCBI taxonomy): Bacteria > Bacillati > Actinomycetota > Actinomycetes > Mycobacteriales > Mycobacteriaceae > Mycobacterium > Mycobacterium marseillense. The sequence goes on along the minus strand of NZ_AP022584.1, from coordinate 4,385,245 downwards.
GCGTCCGCGGTGCCCCCGGTAACGCCATCAACCACGCCACCAGCTACTGGGTGGGCAACCACTCCAAGCGGGTGTTCAGCGAAAAGGTGGACGTGGTCTGCGGGATCGGTTGGGACAACGTCGATGCCGACAATCCGGCGTTTCGCTTCGCCAACACCTACCGGATCGTCTCGAACCTCGGCGTGTTCGACTTCGGCGGCCCCGACCGGACCATGCGGGCGCTGAGCCTGCATCCCGGCGTCACGCCGGACGAGGTCCGCGAAGCCACCTCGTTCGACATCCATGGCCTCGAGGACGCCGACGAGACCCGGTTGCCCACCGAGGAAGAACTGCGCCTCATCCGCGAAACGATCGACCCGAAGTCGTTGCGCGACCGAGAGATACGTTGATGATTACTCCGCCTTCCCCTCCCTTTTTCCCATCGCACTGCTCCGTTTATCGTCGGCGGTGGGTATGACCAAGCTGCGCACGCCGCTGACCGAGCTGGTCGGCGTCGAGCACCCGGTGGTGCAGACCGGGATGGGCTGGGTGGCCGGTGCCCGCCTGGTGTCGGCCACCGCGAACGCGGGCGGGCTCGGCATTTTGGCCTCGGCCACTATGACGCTGGACGAGTTGGCGACGTCCATCGCCAAGGTCAAGGCGACGACGGACAAGCCGTTCGGCGTGAACATCCGCGCCGACGCGGCCGACGCCGGCGACCGGGTCGATCTGATGATCCGGGAAGGTGTCAAGGTGGCGTCGTTTGCGTTGGCGCCCAAGCAGGAGCTCATCGTCCGGCTCAAAGAGGCCGGCGCGGTGGTGATTCCGTCGATCGGTGCGGCCAAGCACGCCCGCAAGGTCGCCGGGTGGGGCGCGGACGCGATGATCGTGCAGGGCGGTGAGGGCGGCGGGCACACGGGGCCGGTCGCCACGACGCTGCTTTTGCCCTCGGTGCTGGACGCCGTGCGGGGCACCAACATCCCCGTCATCGCGGCGGGCGGATTCTTCGACGGGCGCGGGCTGGCCGCGGCATTGAGCTACGGCGCGGCCGGGGTCGCCATGGGCACGCGTTTCCTGCTGACCTCGGATTCGACCGTGCCCGACGCGGTCAAGCGGCGCTACCTGGAATCGGCGCTGGACGGCACCGTCGTCACCACCCGCGTTGACGGCATGCCGCACCGGGTGCTGCGCACCGGCCTGGTCGAGAAGCTGGAAAACGGCTCGCCGGTGCGGGGTCTCACCGCGGCGGTGCGCAATGCGGCCAAGTTCAAGCACATGTCACGAATGACGTGGCGGTCGATGATCAGCGACGGCCTAGCGATGCGGCACGGCAAGGAGCTGACCTGGTCGCAGGTGGTGATGGCGGCCAACACCCCGATGCTGTTGAAAGCCGGGCTCGTTGAGGGCAATACCGATGCCGGGGTGCTGGCATCCGGGCAGGTCGCCGGCATTCTCGACGACCTGCCGTCGTGCGCGGAGCTGATCGACTCGATCGTCTCCGACGCCGTCAAGCACCTGCAGGCCGCCACCGCCTACGTGGAGTAGCTAGCCTTCCACCACCATCAGCGTGTGGCCCGTCGGGTCGCGGAACCAGAACAGCGGTGGAACCGGCTCGCCCGGTCGCGCCACCTCCGCGTCGACGTCGACGCCGAGCTCCTTCATCGCCGCGTGGGTGGCGTCGATGTCATTGGTGGTCAACGTGATACCGGTGTTGGCCGGTTCGACGGGTCCGCTGTCCGGCGGGGGTGGGGCCAGCGCAATGCCGGTCGTGCCCTCGGGTGGGTACACCTCGATCCAGCGGTAGTTTCCGTGGAACGGTGTGTCGGTTCGCTTCTCGAATCCGAGCGACTCGTAGAACGCAACCGCCCTGTCCTGCTCAATCGTCGGCACGCACACCAAGCTCATCGTCGTCAGGCCAGTCATCATCGTGCTCCTTCTGGTTGAGGTTCTCCGTAGGCCCGGGCGATGTCTTGCGAGCCACCCCAGCGGCTATACGTCGGCGACTGCGGCCAGCCGTCCGGCGAGTCCTGCCACTCCTCCTGCCGGCCATACGGCAACAGGTCGATCAGCGGGAACGTGTGGCTCAGCTGTTCGGTGCCGCGGCCGTTGGTGTGCCAGGTCCGGTAGACGTTATCGCCGTCGCGCAGAAAGACATTGACCCCGAAGCCGCCCTCCGGCGGGGCGCCGACATCGGCGCCGAACGAGCTGTTGGCCGTCGAGTACCAGGTCATCCGATTGCCGACCCGCCGCTTGTAGGCCAACGCCTCGTCGATCGGGCCCTGCGTGACGATGACGAACCGGGCGTCGTAGTTGTCCAGGAAATCCAGCCGGGTGTACTGCGACGTCAGACCGGTGCAACCCGGGCACTGCCACTCCTCGCCCGGAAACCACATGTGGTTGTAGACGATCAGTTGTGGTTTGCCCTCGAAGATGTCGACCAGCCGCACCGGCCCGTTCTCACCCTCCAATGTGTAGTCCGACATCGCGACCATCGGGAGGCGGCGTCGCTGCGCGGCAATCGAATCCAGCTCACGGGTGGCCGCCTTTTCGCGAACGCGTAGCGCGTCCAGCTCGCGCTGCCAGACCTCCTGGTCCACGACGGGTGGCAGTCCTGCGGTACTCACAACAAATCCCCTCCAGCTATATGTTCACGCCGTACACATGTTAATGTTCACACCGTACACTTCAATCCCGAGAGGGGTCAAGCGTTGACCACCTTGAAGACCGGCTACCACCACGGGGATCTGCGCACGGCACTGATCGATGCCGGCCTGCATCTCACCCAGAGCGGAGGGCCGGATGCGTTGACGATCCGGGAAGCGACTCGGCGCGTTGGGGTTTCGCCTAACGCCGCCTACCGACACTTCGTCGATCGTGAAGCGCTGCTGAGCGCCGTCGCCACGGAGATTCAGCACCGGATGGCGGCGCGAATGGCTCGCAGACATGCGACGGATGGCACCGAACGGCTACGCGCTGTCGGCTTGGGCTATATCAAGTTCGCCCTCGACGAACCCGGGTGGTTCACGGTGGCGTTCTTCAGCGCCGATCCCGTCGCGCTGAGCGAGGAGACGGCCACCGCGCCACCGTATCTGGCCTTGGTCGACGTGCTCGATGAGATGGTGCGCGACGGCACCCTGTCGCCCGATCGCCGTGCGGGCGCCGAGTGGCCGTGCTGGTCGGCGGTGCACGGGTTCGCCGAACTCGCGCTGCGCGGGCCGCTGCGGCACGCCAGCCGCCGCGAGGTCGAAGCGCTGGCGGCCCGCACCGTCGACGACATCATCGCGGGACTGATCTGCCGGAATGCGGCAATGCACCGGTCACGCAAGCAGTAGCGGCTGGGCAGGAGGCAACCATGAAGCGCGCTGCGTCGTCGGAGCACTAGCGGCCCTGCTGCTGGGCTTCGGACTGATCCATTCCGCGCCACCGGCCCGCGCCGGGTGCATATCTAGCCCCGGCGTGATCAACAAGTGCGACGGGCCCGTCCAACCCGACGGCACCTGGCAGCGTTGCGTGATGACGACTCACCTGTCTTACCAGGGCGCCAGCTCGTTCCTGATTCCCGAGAAGAGCCGCGGCACGATCGGACCCGGTATGGCCGACCCACCCGGGCATATCGACTGAGTTACAGGCGCTCGATGATGGTGACGTTGGCCGTGCCCCCGCCCTCGCACATCGTCTGCAGGCCGTAGCGGCCGCCGGTGCGCTCGAGCTCGTTGAGCATGGTGGTGAACAGCTTGGCACCGGTGGCGCCCAGCGGGTGTCCGAGCGCGATCGCCCCGCCGTTGGGGTTGACCTTCTCCGGGTCGGCCTTGACCTCCTTGAGCCACGCCAAAACCACCGGTGCGAAGGCCTCATTGATTTCGACGGTGTCGATGTCGTCGATCGACAGTCCGGTCTTGTCCAGCGCGTAGCGGGTCGCGGGAATCGGGCCGGTCAGCATGAACACCGGGTCGGCGGCGCGAGCGCTGATGTGGTGGATGCGGGCCCGCGGCTTGAGCCCGTGCTCCTTGACGGCCTGCTCGGACGCCAGCAGCACGGCGCTGGCGCCGTCGGAGATCTGGCTGGCCATGGCCGCCGTCAGCCGGCCGCCCTCGACCAGCGGCTTGAGGCCGGCCATTTTCTCCAGCGACGACTCGCGCGGCCCCTCGTCGAACCGGAACGGCCCGGATTCGGTTTCGACGGTGATGATTTCGTTGTCGAAGTGGCCGCCACGGATCGCCGCGAAGGCGCGCTCGTGACTGGTCAGCGCGTACCGCTCCATCTCTTCGCGCGACAGGTTCCACTTCTCGGCGATCAGCTCCGAACCACGGAATTGCGAGATCTCCTGGTCGCCATAGCGATGCAGCCACTGCTTGGACTCGTTCGTCGGCGAGGTGAAGCCGAACTGTTCGCCCACGGTCATGGCCGACGAGATCGGGATCTGGCTCATGTTCTGCACGCCCCCGGCGACGATGAGGTCGGCGGTGCCGGACATAACCGCCTGCGCGCCAAAGGAAATGGCCTGCTGGCTGGATCCGCACTGGCGGTCGACGGTGACGCCGGGCACCTCTTCGGGATAGCCGGCGGCCAGCCACGAGAGCCGCGCGATGTTGCCCGCCTGGGCGCCGATGGCATCGACACAGCCGGCGATCACGTCGTCGACGGCGGCGGGATCGACGTCCACCCGGTCGAGCAGCCCGCGCCAGCCCAGGGCACCCAGATCGACCGGATGAACCCCGGCCAGCGATCCGCCGCGCTTGCCGACCGCGGTACGCACAGCGTCGATGACGTACGCCTCTGGCATTTCAGACTCCTTCTTTGGTGATCCCGCCGAGCACGATGGCGAGATATTGCTGGCCCACCTGTTCCGCGGTGAGCGGTCCGCCGGGTTGATACCAGCGCACCGACACCCAGGTGGTGTCACGGATGAAGCGGTAGATCAGGTCGACGTCGAGGTCGGGGCGAAAGTAGCCCTGTTCGACGCCCTGATTGAGCAACTCGAGCCACATCTTGCGCTGCTGCCGGTTCATGTCCTCGATGTAGGAGAACCGGGGTTGGGACAACAACCGCTGGGCTTCGTCCTGGTAGATGACGACCTGCGCGTGCCGGTGCTCGATCGCCTCGAAGGACGCCATGAACAGGCCCTTGAGTCGCTCCAGCGGGTTGGCCTCGCTGTCGACGATCTCGCGGTAGCGCGCGAACAGCCAGTCCAGGAAACTGCGCAACAGCTCGTCGACCATCTCCTCTTTGGACGAGAAGTGGTGATACAGACTGCCGGAGAGGATGCCGGCGCTGTCGGCGATGTCGCGCACGGTGGTGGCGCGCAGCCCACGCTCGGCGAACATGGTCGCCGCAAGCTCCAGCAACTCGTCTCGCCGGCTGTTTGCCTGACCGGTCACTCGGTCCACCCGACCAGAGTATCAACCAAGCGCTTGCTTGGCTAGCGGGCCGACCCTCACGGGTGCTGACTGGATACCGAGATGACCTCGCCGGTCAGGTAGCTCGAGTACTCGCTGGCGAGGAAGGCGATGGTGGCCGCGACCTCCCACGGCTCGGCGGCCCGGCCGAAGGCTTCGCCGGCCGAGAGCCGATCGAGTAACTCCGACGAGGACGTCTTCTCGAGGAACTTGTGCCGCGCGATGCTCGGCGAGACCGCGTTGATCCGTACCCCGTACTCGGCGGCTTCGATTGCGCTGCACCGGGTTAGGGCCATCACGCCCGCCTTGGCGGCGGCGTAGTGCGACTGCGAGTGCTGGGCTCGCCAGCCCAGGACGCTGGCGTTGTTGACGATGACGCCGCCGTGTGGTGCCTCGCGGAAGTAGCGCAGCGCCGCGCGCGTGGCACGCAGCACCGACGTCAGCGTCACGTTGAGGACGCGGTCCCATTCCTCGTCGGTCATGTCGACGACCGGTGTCTGTCCGCCGAGCCCGGCGTTGTTGACCAGCACGTCGAGCCGACCCATCCGGGCGGTGGTCGAAGCGATCAGGGCGTCGACCTGAGCGGTCGAGGTCACGTCGCAGACCACGTGCTCGACGCGGCCCTGGCCCAGCGCGGACAGCTCCTCGGCCGTCTCCCCCAAGCGCCGTTCGTGGTGGTCGGAGATCAGCACGTCGGCCCCCTCGGCCAGCGCCCGCCGCGCGGTCGCCGCGCCGATCCCGGTGCCGGCGGCGGCGGTCACGACCACCACCTTGCCCTGCAGAAGTCCGTGTCCGGCAATCTCTTTGGGAGCTTCGGACAGACTCATCCCTTAGCCTCTCGGGGTAGGCCGAGCACCCGCTCGGCGATGATGTTGCGCTGGATCTCGTTGGACCCGCCGTAGATGGTGTCGGCGCGGGTGAACAGGAACAGCCGCTGCCATTCGTCGAACTCACCGTCGGCCAGAGCCAGGCCCGGCCTGCCGACGACGTCCATCGCCAGCTCGCCCAGATCGCGATGCCAGTTGGCCCACAACAGCTTCGACACGTTGTCCTGGCCCGGCTGCTCGACGTCCATGGTGGCCAGCGCGTACGAACGCATGGCCCGCAGCCCGGTCCACGCCCGGGTCAGCCGCTCGCGGATGAACGGGTCGTCGGCCGCGCCGGTCCGCTGCGCGAGCTCGGCGAGGTTGGAAAGCTCACGGGCGTAACGGATTTGTTGCCCAAGCGTCGAGACGCCGCGCTCGAAGGTCAGCGTGCCCATCGCGACCCGCCAGCCGTCACCGGGCTGGCCGACCACCAGGTTCGCGTCGGTGCGCGCGTCGTCGAAGAACACCTCGTTGAATTCCGAGTCACCGGTCAGCTGGATGATCGGCCGCACTTCCACGCCCGGCTGGTCCAGCGGCACCAGCAAATACGACAGCCCCGCGTGCCGCTTGGAGCCCTTTTCGGTGCGAGCAACCACGAAGCACCACTGCGCCCAGTGCGCCAACGACGTCCACACCTTCTGGCCGTTGATCACCCAGTGGTCGCCGTCGAGTTCGGCGGTGGTCGCGACGTTGGCCAAGTCGCTGCCGGCCCCGGGCTCCGAATAGCCCTGGCACCACAGCTCGGTGACGTCGAGGATCTTGGGCAGGAAACGCTGCTGCTGCTCGGGCGTCCCGAACGCGATCAGCGTCGGCCCCAGCAGCTCCTCGCCGAAGTGATTGACCTTGTCCGGGGCATCGGCGCGCGCGTACTCCTCGTAGAACGCCACCCGGTGCGCGGTGGACAGGCCGCGGCCGCCGTGTTCGACCGGCCAGCCCAGGCAGGTCAGTCCGGCCTTGGCGAGATGCTGGTTCCAAGCCCGGCGTTCCTCGAAGGCCTCGTGCTCGCGGCCCGGGCCGCCGAGACCCCTGAGAGCTGCGAATTCACCGACCAGATTGTCGGCGAGCCAAGAGCGGACCTCGGCCCGGAACTCCTCGACGTCCTGCATGCCTTGTAGGCTAACCTACCAAGCACTTGCTTTGTAGCTCGGTCACGAGGCATGCCATGTGACGGCATGACGAGGAGCCGAGCGATCTCACTCAGAGCATTCGAGGAGCGTCGCCGATGACCACGGATCCCCGCACCGTGCCCGCGGCGCTGGATCGTTTCGCGCGCCAGCACCCCGATCACGACGCGTTGGTCACCGGGGAACGGTCCTTCACGGCCGCGGCGTTGCGCGCCGAGGTGCACCGGGCGGCGGCGGCGCTGATCGCGCTGGGCGTGCAGGCCGGCGACCGGGTGGCGATCTGGTCGCCCAACACTTGGCATTGGGTGGTGGCCTGCCTGGCGATCCACCACGCCGGCGCCGCGATGGTTCCGCTGAACACCCGCTACACCGCCGCGGAGGCCGGCGACATCCTGGCCCGCGTCGAGGCGCCGGTGCTGTTCGGCATGGGCGAGTTCCTGGGCCACGACCGCGTCGCCGAACTGGATCGGGCGGCGCTGCCCGCGTTGCGGCACGTCGTGCGGATACCGATCGACGCCCGCGAAACGGGGCCTGGGACGTGGGACGAATTCATCGCCGGCGGCACCGATCTCGATGCGGTGGCCGCCCGAGCCGGGGCGGTCACGCCCGACGACGTCAGCGACATCCTGTTCACGTCGGGCACCACCGGTCGCAGCAAAGGAGTGCTGTGCGCGCACCGGCAGTCGCTGTCGGCCTCGGCGTCGTGGGCGGCCAACGGCAAGATCACCGACGACGACCGCTACCTGTGCATCAACCCGTTCTTTCACAACTTCGGCTACAAGGCCGGCATCCTGGCCTGCCTGCAGACGGGCGCGACACTGATCCCCCACCTCACCTTCGACCCGCTGCGCGCGCTGCAGGCGATCGAGCAGCACCGCATCACCGTATTGCCCGGCCCGCCAACGATTTACCAGACGCTGCTGGATCATCCGGCTCGTGACGACTACGACCTGGGCTCGCTGCGCTTCGCGGTGACGGGGGCGGCCACCGTGCCGGTCGTGTTGGTCGAGCGCATGCAATCCGAACTCGACATCGACATCGTGCTGACCGCCTACGGGCTCACCGAGGCCAACGGCATGGGAACCATGTGCCGCGCCGACGACGACGCGGTCACCGTCGCCACCACCTGCGGGCGCCCGTTCGCCGACTTCGAATTGCGCATCGACTCGGGGGAATCCGGCGAATCGGGAGAGGTGTTGTTGCGCGGGCCCAATGTGATGCTGGGTTACCTCGACGACCCGGCGGCCACCGCGGCCGCCATCGACGGCGACGGCTGGCTGCACACCGGTGACATCGGAGTGCTGGACGCGGCCGGCAACCTGCGCATCACCGACCGGCTCAAAGACATGTACATCTGCGGGGGATTCAACGTATACCCCGCCGAGATCGAGCAGGTGCTGGCCCGGCTCGACGGCGTGGCCGACGCCGCGGTGATCGGGGTTCCCGACGAGCGGCTCGGCGAAGTCGGCCGGGCGTTCCTGGTCACCCGGCCCGGCGTACACCTCGACGAACAATCTGTGATCGCTTACACCCGTGAGCATTTGGCGAACTTCAAGGCACCGAGGTCGGTGCGGTTCGTCGACGCGTTGCCGCGCAATGCAGGCGGCAAGGTGGTCAAACCACAACTGCGAGAGCTGGACTGATGGATCTGGATCTAGACGACGACACCTTGGCCTTCCAAGCCGAAGTCCGGGAATTCTTGTCGGCCAATGCCGAGTCGATCCCGACGAAGTCATACGACAACGCCGAAGGCTTCGACGAGCACCGGCATTGGGATCGGGTGCTCTTCGACGCGGGGCTTTCGGTGATCACCTGGCCGAAGAAATACGGCGGCCGCGACGCGCCGCTGCTGCACTGGGTGGTGTTCGAAGAGGAGTACTTCCGTGCCGGGGCCCCCGGCCGGGCCAGCGCCAACGGCACCTCGATGCTGGCCCCGACGCTGTTCGCGCACGGGACCCAAGAGCAACAGGACCGGATCCTGCCGAAAATGGCCAGCGGCGAAGAGATCTGGGCACAGGCGTGGTCCGAACCGGAGTCCGGCAGCGACCTGGCCTCACTGCGGTCCACCGCGACGGCGACCGACGGCGGCTGGCTGCTCAACGGGCAGAAGATCTGGAGCTCACGGGCGCCGTTCGCCGAGCGCGGATTCGGGCTGTTTCGGTCCGACCCCGGCGCCGAGCGCCACAATGGGCTGACCTACTTCATGTTCGACCTCAAGGCCAAGGGCGTCACGGTGCGGCCGATCGTCCAACTCGGCGGCGACACCGGGTTCGGCGAGATCTTCCTCGACGACGTCTTCGTCCCCGACGAGGACGTGATCGGCACCCCGCACGAGGGCTGGCGGGCGGCCATGAGCACGTCGAGCAACGAACGCGGCATGTCGCTGCGCAGCCCGGCCCGCTTCCTGGCCACGGCCGAACGGTTGGTGCAGCTGTGGAAGGAAGCCGGCGCACCGGCGGCGTTCGCCGACCGGGTCGCCGACGGCTGGATCAAGGCGCAGGCCTACCGGCTGCAGACCTTCGGCACCGTGACCAGGCTGGGCCTGGGTGGCGAGCTGGGCGCCGAATCGTCGGTGACCAAAGTGTTCTGGTCTGACCTCGACGTCGAACTGCACCAGACCGCGCTCGACCTCCTCGCCGCGGACGGGGAACTCGCCGGCGCGTGGACCGAAGGTCTGCTGTTCGCGCTGGGCGGCCCGATCTACGCCGGCACCAACGAAATTCAGCGCAACATCATCTCCGAGCGGTTGCTGGGCCTGCCGCGCGAGAAGTCCGGGGGCAAGAAGTGAAATTTGCGCTAGACGAACAGCAGCGTGACTTCGCGGCCAGCATCGACGCCGCGCTCGGCGCGGCGGATCTGCCCGGCGCCGTGCGCGCGTGGGCCGCGGGCGACACCGCCCCGGGCCGCAAGGTGTGGGAACAGCTGGCCAACCTGGGTGTCACCGCGCTGGCCGTGCCCGAGAAGTTCGACGGCATCGAGGCCGACCCGATCGATGTGGTCGTCGCCCTCGAGCGCCTCGGGCGCTGGTGCGTGCCCGGTCCGGTGGTCGAATCCATCGCCGTGGCACCGGTATTGCTCGCCTCCGATGAGCACGCCGAGCGGTGCGCCGGACTCGCGACCGGCGAGCTGATCGCCACGGTCGCGCTGCCGCCGCGGGTGCCGCGCGCCGTCGACGCCGACACGGCCGGCCTGGTGCTACTGGCCGGCTTGAACGAGACTGACGGGGTCGCCGAAGCCACCGCCGGCGACCAGTACGAGTCCGTCGACCCCAGCCGCCGCCTGTACGACGTGGCCCCCACCGGCGAGGCGTGGCAGGCGGACATCAAGCGCGCCTACGAGTTCGGCGCACTGGGCACCGCGGCCCAACTGGTCGGCGCCGCAGAGGCGCTGCGCGACGCTGCCGTCGACTACGCCAAGCAACGCACCCAGTTCGGCCGGGTGATCGGCTCGTATCAGGCGATCAAGCACAAGCTCGCCGATGTGCACATCGCCATCGAACTGGCCCGGCCGCTGGTGCACGGCGCGGCATTGACGCTGGACCCCCGCGACGTGAGCGCGGCCAAAGCGGCGGCCTCCGACGCGGGGCTGCTGGCCGCGCGGTCGGCGCTGCAGACCCACGGCGCGATCGGGTTCACCCAGGAACACGACCTGTCGCTGTTGCTGCTGCGGGTGCAGGCGCTGCGATCCGCCTGGGGCACACCGGAAGAACATCGGCGGCGAGTGCTGGAGGCGCTGTGACCACTACCCGCGCCGAGACGATGCAGAGCGTAGCGATGAGGAGGAGCGGCGCCCATGACTGAAGAACGCGAGCTACTCCGCGAGACGGTCGCCGCCCTGGTGGCCAAGCACGCCGGTCCGGCGGCGGTGCGCGCCGCCATGGAGTCCGAGCGTGGCTACGACGAATCGCTCTGGCAGCTGTTGTGCGAGCAGGTCGGCGCCGCCGCCCTGGTGATACCCGAGGAGCTGGGCGGCGCCGGCGGCGAATTGGCTGACGCCGCAGCGGTTTTGCAGGAGCTGGGCCGCGCCCTGGTGCCCTCCCCGCTGCTGGGCACCACGCTGGCCGAGCTGGCGCTGCTGAGCGCCACCGAGCCGGACGCCGCGGCGCTGGAAGCCCTGGCCGAGGGGACCGCGATCGGGGCGCTGGTGCTCGATCCCGACTACGTGGTCAACGGCAACATCGCCGACGTGGTGGTCGCCGTAGAACAAGACCGGCTCAGCAGGTGGACCCGATTCAACGCGCAGCCCCTCACCGCCATGGACCCGACCCGGCGCCTGGCTCGGGTGCAACAGCAGGAGGCCGAGGCGATCGGCACGGACCCGGGCCTGGCGGACAAAGCCGCCGTCCTGCTGGCCGCCGAACAGATCGGCGCCGCCGAACGCTGTCTGGAACTGACCGTCGAATACGCCAAGGACCGAGTGCAATTCGGCCGGCCGATCGGCAGCTTTCAGGCGCTCAAGCATCGGATGGCCGACCTGTATGTCACGATCGCCGCGGCGAAGGCGGTCGTGTCCGACGCGTGTGAGGACCCCACCCCCACCAACGCCGCCGCCGCCCGGCTGGCCGCCACCGAGGCGCTGAACACCGTGGCCGCCGAAGGCATCCAGCTGCACGGCGGCATCGCGATCACCTGGGAACACGACATGCACCTGTACTTCAAACGCGCCCACGGCAGCACGCATCTGCTGGATTCGCCGCAACGGTTGCTTAGCCGGTTGGAATCCGAGGTACTCAAGACGCCGTGACCGACCGTGTCTCGCTGCGCGCGGGCATCCCACCGTTCTACGTGATGGATGTCTGGCTGGCGGCCGCCGAACGACAGCGCAGCCACGGCGATCTGGTCAACCTGTCGGCCGGTCAGCCCAGCGTGGGAGCGCCCGAGCCGGTGCGGGCGGCCGCCGCGACGGCCGTGCATTCCAACGAGCTGGGTTATTCGGTGTCGCTGGGCATTCCCGAGCTGCGCGCCGCGATCGCCGCGGATTACGGGCGCCAGCACGGGCTCGACGTCGAACCCGACGCGGTGGTGATCACCACGGGCTCCTCGGGTGGTTTCCTGCTGACCTTCCTGGCCTGCTTCGACGTCGGCGACCGGGTGGCGCTGGCCAGCCCCGGTTACCCGTGCTATCGAAACATCTTGTCGGCGTTGGGATGCGAGGTGGTGGAGATCCCCTGCGGGCCCCAGACCCGCTTCCAGCCCACCGCGCGGATGCTCGCCGAGCTCGACCCACCGGTGCAGGGCGTCATCGTGGCGAGCCCCGCCAACCCCACCGGAACCGTCATCGCGCCCGAGGAGCTGGCCGCGATCGCCTCCTGGTGTGATGCGTCCGGGGCGCGGCTGATCAGCGACGAGGTCTACCACGGACTGGTCTACGAGGGCGCGCCGCAGACCAGCTGCGCGTGGCAGACATCGCGAAATGCCGTGGTGGTCAACAGCTTTTCAAAGTACTACGCGATGACGGGTTGGCGTCTGGGTTGGCTGCTAGTGCCGGCGGAGCTACGCCGGGCGGTCGATCGGCTCACCGGGAACTTCACCATCTGCCCGCCCGTGCTGTCGCAACTGGCCGCGGTGGCCGCCTTCACCCCGGAAGCCACCGCGGAGGCCGACGGCCACCTGCACCACTACGCGTCCAACCGCTCGCTGCTGCTCGACGGGCTGCGCGGCATCGGCGTCGAGCGCCTCGCCCCCACCGACGGCGCCTTCTACGTCTACGCCGACGTCTCTGATTTCACCGACGACTCGATGGAGTTCTGCTCAAAACTGTTGGCGGAGACCGGCATCGCCATCGCGCCCGGCATCGACTTCGACACCACCCACGGCAACTCGTTCGTCCGGCTGTCCTTCGCCGGGCCCACCGCCGACATCGAGGAAGCGCTGCGACGGCTCGGACCGTGGCTGTCGGCCCGCTAGCGGAAGCGGGCGATGCGCCTAGGCGTCGAGCACCTGCCCGATGCGTTCCTCGAGCGCGCTGCGCTCGCCGATGCCGGCCACGTCGATGCCGAATCGCTCTGCGAGCACATCGACGACCGCCGCCGCGTCGTCCAGCCGGATCTTCTCGCTGCCCTCGGCGCGGTGGATGGTCAGGTTGCGACCGGCCAGGTTGTAGCGGGCGTCGTCGGTCGTCAGCGCGGCCGTCAGCCCGGTCACGAAGATCGATTCGGGGTGCGTGGAGACGTACCAGCTGCCCACCCTCAGATCGACCTGCGGCGCGGTCTGGGTGCCGAACACGTACAGCGACTTCCACTCGTCGCGGACCAGGGCTTGCAGCACCAGGCCCTCGCCGCGGTCGTTGAGCCGGTACGGCTCGTGCGTGGTCTGCTGGGCGTTTCCGGTCTCGAAGCGGATGGGGGACGTCGGTGTCTGGCCGCCGAAGCCGACGTCGACCAGGTACGAACCCTGCGAGCCCGGGAACGTCACCGCCAGCACCGTGTGGGTCTGGGCGCTGGGCGGCGCGTCGGGCGGCAACATCCAGACCACCCGCCCGGCCAGGCGGCGCACCCGGAACCCGATCTCGGCCAGCACGTAACCCATCAGACCGTTCTGCTCGTAGCAGTAGCCACCACGTCGCCGGTACACCAGCTTGTCGGTGAGGGCCTCCGGACTCAGGTCGTCGACCGGCACCCCCATCAGCGGATCGAGGTTCTCGAACGGGATCGATCCGGTGTGCGCGGTCACGAGTCCTTGCAGAACGTCGCGCGTCGGTGCGGTGGGGCCGTCGTAACCGACCCGCTCGAAGTATCCGGTCAGGTCCAATGCCATATCGCTATTCTGGCGCAACGCCTTAGCATCTCGGGCATGACCGACTTTTCGGAGCTGCCGGCCGCGGACCAGGAAGCCATCGGCAGGACGCTGCTGACCCTGCTGAAAGCGTTCGACGACCGCGACGCCGAGCCCTTGCGACGCGTGTACGCCGACGACGCCGACTGGGTCAACGCGTTCGGGACCGTCAAGCGTGGACGTGACGACATCGTCGACTACCTGCGCGGACTCTTCGCCGACGACAATTTCAACCGCGGCGAACTGCGCGGCCCGCCGGAAACGAGCTTTCGGGTGCTGACCCCGGACGTAGTGCTGGTCTCCGCACACTTACAGGTCAAGGGGCAGGGGCTCGTCGGCGGCGGGACGATCGATCGCGACAATTTTTCGCTGCGTGCGCTCCAACGGCAAGGCGATGGATCCTGGCTCATCGTTTCGGAAATGTTTCAAGACGCCAACCCCGAGACCAGTTACGCGCGATAGGACCGCGCTGTTCGGGTCGTTTCATTTCTGCCGGATATGGGGATCCCGGTGGGGACGGGCTGCAGCACCGCCACACCTTCGAACCGGAGCCCATCATGAACAGCAACACCGTCTGGATCGTCATCGCCGCAGTTGCGGCGGTCCTCGTGATCGTCGCCCTCGCCGTCGCCGCCCGCAGAGCGCGCATGCGCCGCCGCGAAAGGGAAGCCGAGGGCATTCGCGAACAAGCCACGTTGGAGACCGCCAAGGTCGAGCGCCGCGAGGCGCTAGCCGCTGAGACGGCCGCGAAAGCCCGTGCCGCACAGGCCGAAGCCGAGGCCAAGGCGGCAGAAGCCGCCCGGTTGCAGGATCGGGCGTCAACCCATCAAACCGAGGCGGCGTCCTCACGCGAACAGTTGGACGAACAGTGGAAGCGCGCCGAGCGCCTCGACCCGAAGGCGAGGACCGAGACCGGGGACAACGCCCCGGCCGACCGCGACTCCGCGTGGAGCCAGGACCAGCCGGTACCGGACAACTCCCCCACCATGGACATGACGGCCGAGCGTCACCGCCGATAGGACGCCGCTACAGCCAGGTGTCCTGGGTGGTGGTGGTGAGGAACGCTTCCAGGTCGTCGCGCCACTGCGCCGGCGTGGTCTTGTCCGGTTCGATGCCGGTGTATTCGCCGCGATAGAACAGCAGCGGGCGCGGCTTGATCTTGGGGGCCTCCGAAAGCGATTGCACCGCACCGAACACCACGAAGTGGTCTCCACCGTCGTGCGCGGAGGAGACCGTGCAGTCGATGTAGGCCAGCGACCCGTCGATGATCGGGGAACCGAGATCGGAAGGGTGCCAGTCGATGCCGGAGAACTTGTCGGGCTCCTTGGAGCCGAAGCGGGCCGAGACGTGCTTCTGGCTCTCGGTCAGCATGTTGACGCAGAACCGGCCGGAGGCCTCGATGGCCTTCCAGGACCGCGACACCTTGGTGGGGCAGAACAGCACCAGCGGCGGGTCCAGCGACAGCGCCGCGAAGGACTGGCAGGCGAAGCCGACGGGCACGTCGTCGTGCACGGTGGTGATGATCGTGATGCCGGTGCAGAACTGGCCCAGCACCTGCCGGAAGGTCCGCGGATCGATGGGCGCTGACATGGTCAGCCGCGCATGCCGACGGTGAAGTCGTGGCCCCACAGGCTGACGGCGGTGCTCTCCCGGGCGACCCAGTCGTTGTCTTCGACTTGCCTTCCCTCACAACCGAACTCGATGTCAAATCCGCCGGGCGTCTTCATGTAGAAGGACAGCATCAGGTCGTTGACGTGACGGCCCAGGGTGGCCGACATGGGCACCTTGCGGCGCAGCGCCCGGTCCAGGCACAGCCCCACGTCGTCGGCGTTCTCGACCTCCATCATCAGGTGCACGATGCCGCTGGGCGTCGGCAGCGGCAGGAAGGCCAGGCTGTGGTGGCGCGGGTTGCAGCCGAAGAAGCGCAACCAGGCGGGCGCCCCGTCGGCGGGCCGTCCCACCACCTGCGGCGGCATCCGCATCGAGTCGCGCAGCTTGAACCCGAGGACGTCGCGGTAGAAGTGCAGCGCCTCGTCGTCGTCGCGGGTCGACAACACCACGTGTCCCAGGCCCTGCTCACCGGTGACGAACTTGTGCCCGTAGGGGCTGACCACACGGCGGTGCTCGAGGGCGACACCGTGGAAGACCTCCAGGCAGTTGCCCGAGGGGTCGGAGAACCGGATCATCTCGACGACCCGGCGATCGGCCAGTTGCGCGGCGGTGGCTTCCTTGTAGGGGACGCCCTCCAGGTCGAGCCGGTCCCGGATCTCTTGCAAGCCTTCGGCGTTCGCGCACTCCCAGCCGGCTTCCATGAGGTGGTCGCGCTCACCGGGCACGATCACCAGCCGGGCCGGGAAATCGTCCATCCGCAGATACAGCGCGCCCTCGGTGTTCCCGCTGCCCTCGACCATGCCGAGAACCTTGCACCCGTACTCGCGCCAGGCCGCCATGTCGGTGGCCTCGATGCGCAGGTAGCCCAGCGAACGGATGCTCATCACGCACCTCCCAGGAAATCGATGGTGAGCTTGTTGAACTCGTCGAACTTCTCCACCTGCGCCCAGTGCCCACATTGCCCGAAAACGTGAAGCTGCGCACGCTTGATGGTCTTGAGCGCGACCAGCGACCCGTCCAGGGGGTTGACCCGGTCCTCACGCCCCCAGATCAGCAGCACCGGCTGGCGCAGCCGGTGCACCTCGCGCCACATCATGCCGAGCTCGAAATCGGCGCCCGCGAACGACATTCCCATCGCCCGCGTCGCCGTCAGCGATTCGGGCGTGCTCGCCAGCGCGAACCGCTCGTCGATCAAGTCGTCGGTGATCAACTTCTGGTCGTAGACCATCACCCGCAGGAACGCCTCGAGGTTGTCGCGGGTGGGCTCGGCCGAGAACTTGCCCAGCCGCTTGACGCCCTCGGTGGGGTCCGGTGCGAACAGGTTGATGCTCAACCCGCCGGGACCCATCAGCACCAGGCGGCCGGCCAGGTCGGGGTAGTCCAGGGCGAACCGCACCGCGGTGCCCCCGCCTAACGAATTGCCCACCAGCGGAACGCGTCCCAGGCCGAGCTGGTCGAAAAGGCCCGCCAGGGCCCTGGCCGCGTAGTGGTTGAACTGCCCGTGCTCGGCGCGCTTGTCGGAATGGCCGTAGCCGGGCTGATCGACGGCCAGCACGTGAAACCGCTCGGCCAGCACTCCGATGTTGCGCGACCAGTTGGTCCAGCTCGCCGCCCCGGGACCGCCGCCGTGCAACAGCACGATCGTCTGGTCGTTGCCGACACCCGCCTCGTGGTAGTGCAGCTTCAGCGGCCCGTCGACGTCGACCTCGATGAACCGCGAGGTCGACTCGAAAGTGAGTTCCTCTGTCGCGGTCATGCGCTAGACCATCGTGTCGCCGGGCGGCAACCCGAACTCGTTGTTCCCGAAGATCTGGTAGGCCCGCTCGGGGTCGTTGGCCGCGTGCACCCGGCCCGCGTGCGCGTCGCGCCAGAACCGTTGCACCGGTTGGTCATTGGCCAGGGCGGTGGCCCCGGAGGCCTCGAACAACCGGTCGATGGAAGCGATCGCCCTGCCGGTGGCGCGCACCTGGTCGCGGCGGGCGCGGGCGCGCAGGTTGAACGGGATCTCCTTGCCGGCCGACAGGAGCGCGTACTCGTCGGCGACGTTGCCGCTCAGCTGGCGCCACGCCGCGTCGATGTCGCTGGCCGCCTCGGCGATGCGGACCTTGGCGAACGGGTCGTCCTTGGCCTTCTCGCCCGCGAACGCCGCACGCACCCGCTTGCCCTGGTGCTCGACGTGCGCGTCGTAGGCGCCGTAGGCCATGCCGACGATCGGCGCCGAAATGGTGGTGGGATGCATTGTGCCCCAAGGCATCTTGTAGACCGCAGCGGTGTTGGTCTCATACCCGCCGGCGGTGCCGTCGTTCATCGCCTTGTAGGACAAGAACCGGTGCCGCGGCACGAAGACGTCCTTGACGACGACGGTGTTGCTGCCGGTGCCGCGCAGGCCGACGACGTGCCACACGTCGTCGATGCGGTACTCGCTGCGCGGGATCAGGAAGCTACCGAAGTCGACCGGGCGGCCGTCCTTGATCACCGGGCCACCCAGGAACGCCCACGTCGCGTGGTCACAGCCCGAGGACCAGTTCCACGCGCCGTTGACCAGGTAGCCGCCGTCGGTCACCACGCCGGCGCCCATCGGTGCGTACGACGAGGACACCCGGGTCTTGGGGTCGTCGCCCCAGACCTCCTCCTGGGCCTGCTGGTCGAACAGCGCCAGGTGCCAGTTGTGCACGCCGATGATCGAGCTCACCCAGCCGGTGGAGCCGCAGGCGCTGGCCAGCCGCCGGACCGCCTCGTAGAACAGCGTCGGATCGCACTGCAGGCCGCCCCACTGCTCGGGCTGCAACAGGGTGAAGAAGCCCACGTCTTGGAGATCCTGAACGGTCTCGTCGGGCAGCCGCCGCAGATCCTCCGTCGCCTGAGCGCGTTCCCGGATCTGCGGAAGCAGATCATCGATGCCAGCCAGAACCGACTGCGCATCACGCTGTTGAATGGACGTCACTTAAGTTTGCCTCCTGGGCCAGACTTACACAGCGGACTTACACCAGAGACTAGAACACGTTCCGATTTGTGTCGAGCAGGGTATTCCTGCGGCTGGTAGCGATACGAATCCACTTTTCTGTAACATGTTCTAGTTGCGACAACAGGAAGGCACGGGCCTTGACCGAGGCTGATCTGGACCAAGCGCTCGACGAGCCACTCGGTGACCACGTCCTGGAACTGCAGATCGCCGAGGTCATCGCCGAGACCGACGACGCGCGGTCGCTGGTGTTCGCGGTGCCCGACGACGAAGGCGACCCCGACATCCCACCCGAGCGGCTGCGCTACTCACCGGGCCAGTTCCTGACGCTGCGCGTTCCCAGCGAGCGCACCGGGTCGGTGGCGCGTTGCTATTCGTTGTGCAGCTCGCCGTTCACCGACGACGCCCTGGCCGTCACGGTCAAACGAACCGCCGACGGATACGCCTCCAACTGGCTGTGCGACAACGCGCGCGCGGGCATGCGCATCCACGTGCTGGCCCCGTCGGGCAACTTCGTGCCCAAGACGCTGGGCGACGACTTCCTGCTGATGGCCGCGGGCAGCGGGATCACCCCGATCATGTCGATCTGCAAGTCGGCGCTGGCCGACGGCGGCGGGCAGGTGACGCTGGTCTACGCCAACCGCGACGAAGATTCGGTGATCTTCGCCGAGGCGCTGCGCGACCTGTCCGCCAAATACCCCGACCGGCTCACCGTCGTGCACTGGCTGGAATCGCTACAAGGCCTGCCCAGCGTCGCCGCGCTGGCCAAGCTGGCGGCCCCCTACACGGACCGGCCCGTCTACATCTGCGGGCCGGGCGCGTTCATGGATTCCGCCAATGAGGCGCTGGAGTCGCTGAAAGTCCCTGCGCCGCAGATACATATCGAAGTGTTCAAGTCGCTGGAATCGGATCCGTTCGCGGCGGTGAAGATCGAGGACACTCCCGAAGGCGACCAGCCCCCCGCCACCGCGGTGGTGGAGCTCGACGGCGAGACCCACACCGTGTCGTGGCCACGCAACGCCAAGTTGCTCGACG
Source organism: Mycobacterium marseillense (assembly GCF_010731675.1). Classification (NCBI taxonomy): domain Bacteria; kingdom Bacillati; phylum Actinomycetota; class Actinomycetes; order Mycobacteriales; family Mycobacteriaceae; genus Mycobacterium; species Mycobacterium marseillense. The sequence goes on along the minus strand of NZ_AP022584.1, from coordinate 4,365,499 downwards.
TGCTGCTGGCCAAGGGCCTCGACGCACCGTTCTCCTGCCGCGAGGGTCACTGCGGCGCGTGCGCCTGCACCCTGCGCAGCGGCAAGGTCAACATGGAGGTCAACGACGTCCTCGAGCAGCAGGACCTCGACGAGGGCCTCATCCTGGCCTGTCAATCCCACCCCGAATCTGATTCGGTAGAAGTGACCTACGACGAGTAGTCGCGGGGTTAGGTTCACCCTGAAAGTCAGCACACCGGGAGGGATGGCGGCGATGATGCGGCTGGTATCGGGATTCGCGGTCGCCGCGGCGCTGCCGATGTTGCTGCCCACCGGGGTGTGCGCGGCGGCGAGCAACACCGCCACCACGCTGTTCCCGCTGGACGGACCCAACCAGCTCGAGACACGGGTGATCCTCAACTGCTTCAAAGCCGACGGCCACTGCGACTTCACCGCCGGCGCGGACATGCTCACGCCCGACGGGGTAACCGGCTTCCCGCCCGGTCTGTGGGCGCGGCAGACCACCGAGATCCGCTCCTCGAACCGGCTGGCCTACCTCGACGCGCACGCCGACGGCCAGTACGAGCGGGTGCACAAGTCGATGGGTTCCGACGAGATCACCACGATCTACATGGGTGAAGGCCCCCCGGAGAAGTACCAGACGAACGGGCGCATCGACTCCACCGATTGGCAGACGGGACAACCCAAGACCGACAACAACGTCATCGCCTGCACCCACATCCAGGTCGTCTACTCCGGGGTCAACATCACCTCCCCCAGCACCTGCGCGCAGACCACGTTCTCTTGAGTTCCCCTGGTTCTCAGTCCGGATAGGCGCCGGTTTCCAGGTCGTCGAGAAGGCTTGGGCCCGTGGGTTTCCAGCCGAATCGTTGGCGGGTCAGCGCGCTCGACGAGGGCTGGTCGACGGCGAACAGGGCGCCGAGCGGGCCGAAGCCCTCGGCCGGTGCGGAGTCGACGGGCACCCCGAGCCGACGGCCGACCACCTCGGCGATAGCCCGCATCGGGTCGCCTTCGTCACCTACGGCGTGCAGTATCGAGCCGGGCGGGGCCTGCTCGAGGGCCAGCCGGAACAACGACGCCGCGTCGTCCCGGTGCACCGCGGGCCAGCGTTGCGCGCCGTCGCCCACGAAGGCCGACACCCCGCGCCGGCGCGCGAGCTGAATCAGCATGCCGGCGAAGCCGTAGCGCCCGCCGGCGTCATGGACCGACCGCGGCAGCCGCACCACGGCCGATCGGACGCCGCGCTCGGCCAGGTCGATCACGGCTTGTCCGGTGCGGCCACGACCGGCCATCGGCCCCTCGGCGTTGAACGGGTCGTCCTCGGTGCTGGAGCGACCGGCCACCGCGGGGGTGCCGCTCGCGAGCACCAGTGGCTTACCGGTATCGACGAGCGCGGCCCCGAGGGCTGCGACCGCCCGGGCCTCGTCCCCGATCGCGTCTGCGATCACGTCACCGGTACCGCCGAAATCGTGCGAGAACGCCAGGTAGGCGACGCCGTCGGCGTCGACGGCAGCCTGACGCAACACGTCAAGGTCGGTGACGTCGCCGCGCAGCGGCTCGCCGCCGAGTCCGCCGATGGTCGCCGCCGCGGCCTCCGAGCGGGCCAGGCCCACGACCTGATGGCCGGCGGCGAGCAGTTCCGTGACGACGGCCGAGCCGATCCCTCCGCTGGCGCCGGTGACGAATACGCGCACGAGCAGCTCCTTCCGTGTGATGAGACATTTGTCCCATCACCCTACACCCGTGACGGGACAATGGTCGCATCACTATGGTGGTGCCATGGCCCGGTGGGAACCCGATGCGCGCGAACGCCTGGTCGCGGCCGCACTCGACCTGTTCAACGAACGGGGTTACGACGAGACGACGGTCACGCAAATCGCCGAGCGCGCCGGCCTGACGAAAAGCACGTTCTTTCGGCACTTCCCGGACAAGCGGGACGTGCTGGCGGCCGGCCAGGACGCGATCGCGCAACTACTGCGCGAGGGCATCGCCGGCGCGCCCGCCGACGCGACACCGCTGGCCGCCGTGTGCGCCGGCCTGAAGTCGGCCGCGGCGGCGTTCACGTCGTTCAACCGGGACCTCGCGCCCAGGCTCAAGGCCGCGATCGCCGCCAGCACCGAACTTCAAGAGCGCAACGCGCTCAAACAGATCGGGCTGGCGCGCGCGGTGGCCGAGGCGCTCCAGGCTCGCGGCATACCCGAACCGACGGCGGTGTTGGCCGCCGAACTCGGTGCGCTGGCGTTCAAGACGGCCTACGCGCGCTGGGGCGAACCGGACGACGACCGAGACCTGGGCGCCATGGCGTGCGACGCGCTGCACGAATTACACGCCGCCGCAGCCGATCTCGGCTAGCGCGGCAGACCGAGCAGGCGTTCGGCCGCCACGGTCAACAGGATCTGCTCGGTGCCGCCGGCGATCGTGAGGCAGCGGGTGTTGAGGAAGTCGAATACCGCCCGGTCGTCGTCGGCCCGGCGGTCGACGAGGCCGCCACCTGGCGCGGCATCCATCGTGAATTCGGCCAGCGCCTGGCGGTAGCGGACGCCAATGAGTTTGCGCACGCTCGATTGCGCGCCGGGGTCCTGACCACCCACCGCGAGCTGAGCGATGCGCTGGTCCAGCAGCGCGCCGGTCTGCGCCAGGATGATCAGCCGCGCCAGGCGGTCCTGCTCGGCGACGTCGAGATCCCTTGCCGCCAAAAGCGCTAACAGCTCTTCCATCGGGTTGCCCAGCGCGGTGCCGTTGGCCATCGCCACCCGCTCGTTGGCCAGCGTGGTGCGGGCCAGCCGCCACCCGTCGTTGACCTCACCGACCACCATCTCGTCGGGCACGAACACGTTGTCCAGGAACACCTCGTTGAACAGCGAGTCGCCGGTGATCTCGCGCAGCGGCCGGATGTCGATGCCGGGCGATTTCATGTCGACCAGGAAGTAGGTGATGCCTTTGTGTTTCGGGGCATCGGGGTCGGTGCGCGCCAGGCACACGCCCCAGCGCGCCTTGTGCGCCGCGGACGTCCACACCTTCTGCCCGGTCAGCAGCCAACCGCCCTCGCCGCGAACCGCTTTGGTGCGCAGCGACGCCAGGTCGGAGCCCGCGCCGGGCTCGGAAAACAGTTGGCACCACAGGAATTCGCCGCGCAACGTGCCGGGCACGAATTGCTCGATCTGCTCCGGTGTGCCGTGCTCGAGGATGGTCGGCGCCGCCCACCAGCCGATCACCAGGTCCGGCCGTTCGACGCCGGCCGCGGCCAGCTCCTGATCGATCAGCAGCTGCTCGGCCGGGGACGCGGCCCGTCCATACGGCTTCGGCCAGTGCGGCGCCTGCAGGCCGGCCTCGGCCAGACCCACCTGCCGCTTTTCGGCGGGCAGCTCGGCGATCTCGGCGACGGCCGCGGCGATCTCGGCGCGGCTGCTCTCGACCTCGGTGAGGTCGATGCTCAGGCGCCGGCGCACGCCGTCCTGGGTGAGCGCGGTGATGCGCCGCAGCCAGCGCTCGGGCCCGCCCAGGAACCGGCCGATGGCATGCGCCCGGCGCAGGTACAGGTGCGCGTCGTGCTCCCAGGTGCAGCCGATGCCGCCGAGCACCTGGATGCAGTCCTTGACGTTGGCCTTCACCGCGGTGATGCAGGTGCTCGCGGCCAGCGCCGCCGCGATGGAGAACTGGGATTCGTCGCCGTCGGCGGCGGCCCGCGCCGCGTCCGAGGCGGCCACCTCGGCCTGCTCGGCGCGGCACAGCATCTCGGCGCACAGGTGCTTGATGGCCTGGAAGCTGCCGATCGGCTTGCCGAACTGCTCGCGCACCTTGGCGTAGTCGACGGCGGTCTCCAGCGCCCATCGGGTGATGCCGGCCGCCTCGGCCGACAGGACCGTCGCGGCCAGTTCCTCGACGCGCCCGCCGTTTTCCGACACGACAGTGGCCGGGGCCGAGCTGAGCACCACCCGGGCCAACGGGCGGGAGAAGTCGGCGGCCTGCAGCGGTTCGAGCAGCACGCCCTCGCCGCCGGCATCGATCAGCAGCCACTTCCCGTCGGCCGGGGCCAGCAGGACGGCGCCGTCGGCGACCCCCAGCGCGTACGACAGCGTGCCCGACGCCGTCGACGTCGCGGCGTCGAACCGCACGTCGCCTTCGAGCGCGAGCCCGGCGAAGCGCTCCCCGGCGGCCAGCGCCTCGAGCAGTTCGGGATCGGTGACGACGAGGGTCGCGAGCGCGGTGGTCGCGACCGGCCCGGGGATCAGCGCTTTGGCGGCTTCCTCGACCATCGCGCACAGGTCTTCGATGGACCCGCCCGCCCCGCCGGTTTCCTCCGGAATCGCGACGCCGAAGATCCCCAGTTCGGCCAGCCGGGAGAACACCGGCCGCCACGCGTCGGGCGTGCCCTGCTCGACGTCGCGGATCGCCGTGGTGCCGCCCGGTCCCGACGTCGCGTTGCGGGCCCAGTCGCGCACCAGGGCGCGCGCGGCAAACTGCTCATCGGTGACGGTCGCTACCACCTGAGAGGACCTCCGCGTCCTTGACTCGACGTGACAAGGGGCTGGCTGGCACCCGTGTCCTGATTGTCCGATCTTTCCGCAAGCGGGGACATCTCCACCACGAGTTGGCGCGCAACCCGCTCACCGAAGACTAGAACGTGTTCTAATAGTGCCAGTGATCGACCGTCAAGTCGAACGCCATCGCAGCAGCACATGCGCTTGTCCCCGGCGGTATGGAGGTGGGAAATTCACACGCACAATGCGTATCGTTTGCAAACGAACCGCCCGGAACAGGAGCAAACCGTCACATGCCAGCCAGCGCCAACTCGAAGGCTAGTTCGAGCCGCGTTTCCGACTCGCAGCCGCGCGAGGTCATAAACGTGGCGGTTCTGGCGGAGTCCGAACTCGGGTCGGAGGCGCAGCGGGAACGCCGCAAGCGCATCCTCGATGCCACCATGGCCATCGCGTCCAAGGGCGGCTACGAGGCGGTTCAGATGCGCGCGGTGGCGGATCGCGCCGACGTGGCGGTGGGGACGCTGTACCGGTATTTCCCGTCGAAGGTGCACCTGCTGGTGTCGGCGCTGGGCCGCGAGTTCGGCCGCATCGACGCCAAGACGGACCGCTCGGCGATGACCGGGGGCACGCCGTTTCAGCGGCTGAACTTCATGGTGGGCAAGCTCAACCGTGCGATGCAACGCAATCCGCTGCTGACCGAGGCGATGACGCGCGCCTACGTTTTCGCCGACGCGTCGGCGGCCAGCGAGGTCGACCAGGTCGAAAAGCTCATCGACTCGATGTTCGCGCGCGCGATGGCCGACGGCGAACCGACCGAGGACCAGTACCACATCGCCCGGGTGATCTCCGACGTGTGGCTGTCGAACCTGCTCGCCTGGCTCACCCGCCGCGCCTCGGCCACCGACGTCAGCAAGCGGCTGGATCTGGCCGTGCGGTTGCTGATCGGCGACCAAGACTCCAAGTAGCGGCGCTCACGCCGGCGGGCCGGCGGTGCGGCCGCGAATCAGCTCGGTCTCGAGGAGTTCTGAACTTTCCGTGACCGGCAGTCCCGAGCGCGGTGGCTTCAGCAACAGTTCACCGGCGCGGCGCCCCTTGTGCAGGCTCGACTGCGACACCGTGGTCAGGCCGCGGTTGATGGCCTCGGGCACGCCGTCGAATCCGGTGACGGTCAGCTGGCCGGGCACGTAAATGCCATGCGCCCGTAGGTAATCCATGGCGGACAACGCCAGGATGTCCGCGGTGCACAGCAACGCGGTGATGCGCGGATTGGTCTCCAACGCCACCTTGGCGGCCGCGCCGCCCGATTCGGCCAGATGCTCGTAGCTTTCCACCACGGTCAGCGAATCCGGGTCGATGCCGGCGGCCGTCATCGCCTCCCACACGCCGATGATGCGCTCGCGTTGCACGTCGAAGGCGGGAGAACGCAACCGCTCGGCGTCCACCAGACCCTGGCGCCGGTCCCGGCCGAGCCGCATGGTCAACAGCCCGATCTCGCGATGACCCAGGCCGAGCACGTAGTCGGCGAGCTCACGCATTGCCGCGCGGTCGTCGATGCCCACCCGCGAGGCGCCGGCGAGATCCTTGGGCTGATCGACGACCACGACCGGCAGCCGCCGCTGCAACACCACCTGCAGGTAGGGATCGTCGTCGCACACCGAATACACCACGAAGCCGTCCACGCCGGCCGACAGCACGGCGTCCGTTCCCTCTTTCAGGCTGCGGCTGGGCCCCACGGCCACCAGCAGCAGCCCCTGTCCGGCCGCCTCGCAGGACTGCGCCACCCCGGTGACGAAATCCCGTGCGGCCGGGTCGCTGAAGAAATAGGTCAGCGGCTCGGCCATCACCAGGCCGACCGCCCCGGCTTTGCGGGTCCGCAACGATCGCGCCACCGGGTCGGGGCCGGCGTAGCCCAGCCGCTTGGCCGTCGCGAGCACGCGTTCACGCAGGTCGGCGGAGAGTTGATCGGGACGGTTGAACGCGTTCGAGATCGTCGTGCGCGATACGTTGAGCTCGTCCGCCACCGACGCCAGGGTCGCACGCCGGCGCGGTGGGGGGCTCACGTTCGGTGACGCTACAGCGGATTGGCGCGCGGCCCATGCGCTTCCGACCGCCGCTTTGTAATGGAAACGATTTTCATTAGTATTGTGCATCGGCTTGCTGGCGGTCGGGAGGAAATCGGACGTGCGCATGGCACTGACGCGTGGGCTGGCGGCCGTACTGGCCGTGGCCGGCTCAGCGGTGCTGGCCGGCTGCGGCGGCCACCCGGCACACCCGCACGCGTCCGCCGTCGTCGCCTCCACCGACGTGTGGGGCAGCGTCGCGCGCGCCGTCGCCGGCACCCATGTGGCGGTCAAGTCCATCCTGAGCGGCGCGGAAACCGACCCGCATTCCTATGAGGCCAGCCCCTCGGACGCCGCCGCCATCGCCGACGCCGCGCTGGTCGTCTACAACGGCGGCGGCTACGACGGCTGGGTCGACGACGTGCTGGCCCGCCAGCCCGGCGCCAAGCCGGTCAACGCCTACTCGTTCCTCGAGAACGACGGGCAACCACGCAACGAGCACGTCTTCTACGACCTGAGCGTCGCGAAGGCGGTGGCGGCCGCGATCGCCGACCGGCTCGCGACCGTCGACCCGGGCAACGCCGCCGACTACCGGGCCAACGCCGCCGCGTTCGAACGCGACGCCGACGCCGTCGCCGGCACCGAACGCGGCGTCGCCGCCACCTATCCCCACACCTCGGTCGTGGCGACCGAGCCGGTCACCTTCTACCTGCTGAAGGCGACGGGGCTGGTGAACCGGACCCCACCCGCCTTCGCGGCGGCCATCGAGAACGAAACCGACCCGGCGCCGGCCGATCTGGCGACGGTCCTCGACCTGATCGACCGGCGTCAGGTGTCGGCGCTGATGGTCAACCCGCAGACCTCCACCGCCGCGATCAGCAGCCTGCGCGACACCGCACGGCGCGCGGGTGTGCCGGTCACCGAGGTGGCCGAGACCCTCCCGGACGGCGCGGATTACCTCAGCTGGCAACGCAATACGGTCGAGCACCTGCTGGCTGCGCTGCAGTCGGGCCGGCCCGTCCAGCCATGAGGATCGAAACGCCCCCGGCCGTCGACCGGCACGCGGACACCGTGTCGCTGCGCGGGGCCCGCCTGGCGTTCGGCGACCGGGTGTTATGGGACCACCTGGACCTGTCGGTGTCGCGCGGTGAGTTCATCGCGGTGCTCGGCCCCAACGGCAGCGGCAAGACGTCGCTGCTCAACGTGCTCCTCGGACAGCTGTCGCTGAGCGCCGGCGTCGGGTTGGTGAACGGAAAGCCGATCACCTCGGGCAGCGGGCGCATCGGCTATGTGCCGCAACACCACCCACTGGACCACGACGTGATGCTGCGGGGACGAGACCTGGTTCGGCTAGGTATCGACGGCCGGCGCTGGGGCGCCGTCCCGCTGCGGTCGCGCGACCGGGCCCGGCGGCGCGAGGCCGTCGCTTACGCGCTGAGCCAGGTCAACGGCGACCGCCTGGCGGATGTCCGGGTCGGCGTGATGTCGGGCGGCGAGTTGCAGCGGGTGCGCATCGCCCAGGCACTCGTCAGCGACCCGACGCTGCTGCTCTGCGACGAGCCGCTGCTCACGCTGGACCCGGCGAACGCGAAGCGGGTGTCGGCGCTGATCGAGCGGCGCCGCCAGGAGGCGGGGACCACGGTCATCGTCGTCACCCACGAGATCAACCCGATCCTGCCGTATGTGGACCGCGTGCTGTACCTGGTCGATGGCCGATTCCGGATCGGCACCGTCGAAGAGGTGATTACCAGCCAGACGCTGTCGGCGCTGTATCGGTCCGACATCCAGGTGGTGAAGGTCAAGGACGGCTACGTGGTGGCCGGCGAGCACACCGACGGGCACGGCTGATGGAACATCGGCTCGCCGACGTGGGCAACCACCTGTTCTCCTTCGACATCACCGCCCACCTCCTCGGCCACGACTTCGTGCAGCAGGCACTGGTGGCGGCCGCGCTGCTGGGGCTGGTGGCCGGGCTGATCGGGCCGTTCATCGTGATGCGGCAAATGTCGTTCGCCGTGCACGGGTCCAGCGAATTGTCGTTGACCGGAGCCGCTTTCGCGTTGCTGGTCGGATTCGGGGTGGGCGTGGGCGCCCTGATCGGCAGCGCGCTGGCGGCGGCGTTGTTCGGCGTCCTCGGGCGGCGCGCCCGGGAACGCGATTCGGTGATCGGGGTGGTGCTGGCGTTCGGCCTGGGCCTGGCGGTGTTGTTCATCCATCTCTACCCGGGCCGGACGGCGACCAGTTTCGCCCTGCTGACCGGTCAGATCGTCGGAGTCGGCTACACGGGGTTGACGATGCTGGCGCTGGTCTGCCTGCTCGTCATCGCCGTGCTGGCAACCTGTTACCGCCCACTGCTGTTCGCCACCGTGGACCCCGACGTCGCCGCCGCCCGCGGCGTGCCGGTCCACGCGCTGGGGATCGTGTTCGCCGCGCTGGTCGGGGTGGTGGCGGCCCAGGCGGTGCAGATCGTGGGGGCGCTGCTGGTGATGTCGCTGCTGATCACGCCGGCGGCCGCGGCGGCCCGGGTGGTCACCTCCCCGGCGGCGGCCATGCTGACCTCGGTGGTGTTCGCCGAGGTGGCCGCGGTGGGCGGGATCGTGTTGTCGCTGGCGCCGGGCGTGCCGGTCTCGGTGTTCGTCGCGAGCATCTCGTTTCTGATCTACCTGGTCTGCTGGCTGGTGGGGCGGCGGCGTGAGGCGGCCGCCTAAGCTGATCGCACATATCGGCTTACGTCGGGAAGGGCTGGGAAAGGCCATGGCGCGCCGGCACATCGCTGTTTTGGTGCAGGCGGCGCTGTGCACCCTCGCGGCCGGCTGCACCACCGTGGTCGCCGGCAGCGCCATGCCCGCAGACACCTCGGGCCCGCTGCCGCACACCCCGGTGGCCGTCGCGGCCCTGGACGGTCTGCTGCTCGGCGCGGACACGATCAACTCCGTGCTCTCCGCGGGGATGCGGCTTCGCGACAGCGCGACGGCGATGTGGGATGCGAGCCCGATTTTCAGCGACAAGAACTGCCTGGCAATGGACGGCCCCGCTCAAGAAGCCGTCTACGCGGACAGCGGATGGACCGCGATGCGCGGCCAACGCTTCGACGACAGCTTCGACGATCCCAGGGTCCGGAATGCTTCCGCCGCCGAGGCGGTGATCGCCTACCCCTCGGCGCGCCAGGCGAACGCCTTCTACGACGCCTCGGTGCGACGATGGTTCGCCTGCGCCGATCGCAAGTTTTTCGAACATCCCACGGGCAAGCCCGAAGTCGTGTGGACCGCGGGCGAGGCTCACAAAGTCGGCGGGACCCTCAGCACGTCGAAAGTTCAGGAGTCCACTGACGGCTGGACGTGCCAGCGGGCGCTGACCGTGCGCAACAACGTCGCCATCGACGTCGCCACCTGCGGCTCCTTCCTGGCGGGCGGGTCCGCGGTCGACATCGCCCAGCAGATCGCGGCCAAGGTCGCCCGCCAATAGCCGGCCCCCATAAGCTGGGCGGGTGGCCGGTATCGACCTCAACGCCGACCTGGGCGAGGGATTCGGCGTCTGGCGCCTGGGTGACGACGACGCCATGCTCGAGATCGTCACCAGTGCCAACGTGGCGTGCGGTTTCCATGCCGGCGACCCGGCGGGCCTGCTGCGGGTGTGCCGGTCGGCCGCCGCGCGCGGGGTGCGCATCGGGGCGCAGGTGAGCTATCGCGACCTGGCCGGGTTCGGCAGGCGCTTCATCGACGTCGCCGCCGAGGATCTCATCGCCGACGTGGTGTATCAGATCGGCGCGCTGCAGGCGATCGCCCGCGCGTCGGGTTCCGTCGTGTCCTACGTGAAACCGCATGGGGCGCTGTACAACACGATCGTGACCAACGCCGAGCAGGCCGCCGCGGTCGCCGAGGCGGTGCGCCTGGTGGACGACGGCCTGCCCGTGCTGGGCATGGCCGGTTCGGCCTTCTTCGACGAGGCCGCCAGCCGCGGGCTGCGCACCGTGGCCGAAGCCTTCGCCGATCGGGCCTACCGGCCGGACGGGCGGCTGGTCTCCCGCCGCGAACCCGGCGCGGTACTGCACGATCCGGCGGTGATCGCCGAGCGCGTCGCGACCATGGTGACCTCGGGTCAGGTCACCGCGATCGACGGGAGCGATATCGGCGTGAGCGTGGAATCGGTTTGCGTGCACGGTGATTCGCCGGGAGCGGTGCAGATCGCCACCGCGGTCCGCGATCGCCTCAGGGCGGCGGGCACCGACCTGCGGGCCTTCTGCTGATGCGGCTCAAACTCGGGCGTCCCGACATCGCACGGTACGCGGACCGATTCGACGCCCCCGCGGCCGCGCCCGACGCGCTGTCGGTGACCTGGATGGGCGTGGCGACGCTGCTGATCGACGACGGCTCGTCGGCGGTGCTGACCGACGGCTACTTCTCCCGACCGAGCCTGGCCAAGGTCGCGGCGGGCAAGGTGGCGCCGTCACCGGCGCGCGTCGACGGATGCCTGGCCCGGGCCAAGGTGTCGCGACTGGCCGCCGTCATCCCGGTGCACACCCACATCGACCACGTGCTGGACTCCGCGCTGGTCGCCGATCGCACCGGAGCGCAGCTGATCGGCGGCCAGTCGGCGGCCAACGTCGGGCGCGGCTACGGGCTGCCGGAAAATCGGATTGTCGTCGCGGTCGACGGCCAGCCAATTCAGTTGGGCGCCTATGAGATAACGCTGGTAGAGTCCCACCACTGCCCGCCCGACCGGTATCCCGGGGTGATCGATGAGCCGCTGATCACCCCGGTGAAGGCCTCGGCGTACCGCTGCGGGGAGTCGTGGTCGACGCTGGTGCACCACCGGCCGACGGGCCGGCGGCTGCTGATCCAGGGCAGTGCCGGTTTCGTCAAGGGGGCGCTGGCCGGCCACCGCGCCGATGCCGTCTACCTGTCCGTCGGGCAACTCGGGCTGCAGCCGCGGTCGTATCTGGTCGACTACTGGGCCGAGACCGTGCGCGCGGTCGGGGCGCGCCGGGTGACCCTCATCCACTGGGACGACTTCTTCCGCCCGCTGACAAAGCCGTTGCGCGCCTTGCCCTATGCGGGCGACGACCTCGACGTCTCCATCCGCATCCTCGATGAGCTCGCCGCCGCCGACGGTGTCGCGCTGCACCTGCCGACAGTGTGGCGGCGCGAGGACCCGTTTCAGTGATGCGGTCCAGACCTTGGCACTGACCCTTGCGCTGTTGCTGCTTGCCGTTGTCCTGGCGTTCGCCGTTGCTCGCCCGCGGGGTTGGCCGGAGGCGCTGGCGGCGGTTCCGGCCGCCCTCATCCTGATCGCGGTCGGCGCGATCTCGGTCCAGCAGGCGGCCAAGGAGATCGCCGACCTGTCCGGGGTCGTCGCGTTCCTGGGCGCGGTGCTGGTGCTGGCCAAGCTGTGCGACGACGAGGGCCTGTTCGAAGCCGCCGGCGCGGCGATCGCGCGGGGGCGCGTCGGGTCGGGCACCCTGCTGCGACGGGTCTTCGTGATCGCCTCGGTGATCACCGCCGTGCTGAGCCTGGACGCCGCCGTGGTGCTGCTGACCCCAGTGGTGCTCGCCGCCGTGCGGCGGCAGCGCACCCGGGTACGGCCCTACGCCTACGCCACCGCCCACCTGGCCAACGGCGCCTCGCTGCTGCTGCCGGTGTCCAACCTGACCAACCTGCTGGCCTTCCACACGGCCAACATCTCGTTCACGAAATTCACGCTGGTGATGGCGCTGCCTTGGCTCGGCGCGGTGGGCACCCTCTACGTGATTTTCCGGTGGTTCTTCGCCGAGGACCTGCGGGTGCAGCCGAACCCGGAGGAACTCGGTGCGCCACCACGCCCGCCGGTGTTCGTGTTGGTGGTCGTCGCCCTGACGCTCGCCGGCTTCGCGGTCGCCCAGTCGGTGGGGGTGGCGCCGGCCTGGGTGGCGCTGTGCGGCGCCACGGTGCTGGCGGCGCGCAGCCTGCGCCGCCGGCACACGTCGGTGCCAGAGATCGTGCGCTCGGTCAATGTGTCGTTCTTGGTGTTCGTGCTGGCGCTGGGCGTCGTGGTGCAGGCGGTCATGCTGGGCGGGATGGACCGGGCGATGTCGGCGGTGCTGCCGTCGGGCTCGGGCCTGCCCGCCCTGCTGGCGATCGCCGCGATCGCGGCCGCGCTGGCCAACGTCGTCAACAACCTGCCCGCCACGCTGGTGCTGCTGCCGCTGGTCGCGCCGGCCGGGCCGGTGGCGGTGCTCGCGGTACTGATCGGGGTCAACATCGGCCCCAACCTGACCTACGTCGGGTCGCTGTCGAACCTGTTGTGGCGACGCGTGCTTCGCAAGCACGACGTCGATGCCGGGGTCGGCGAGTACACCCGCCTCGGGGTGTGCACCGTGCCCGCGTCGGTCGTGGTGGCGGTGCTCGCGCTGTGGGCGTCGGCGCGGGCGTTGGGCGTCTAGCCCCGCCGGTATGCCGGCGGCAGCGGCATGGACAGCTCGGCGAGCACGCCGCGCAGCGCCGTCGGATAGTCGGTGATGATGCCGTCGACCCCGTACCCGATCTGCTCGCGCATGTCGTCGGCCGTGTTGACCGTCCACGGAATGACCTTGAGGCCCAACGCATGCGCGCGGTCGACGTACGGCGTGCCGGTGACCAGCCGGTAGTCCGGTGCGACGGCGTCGGCGCCCACTGTCAGCGCGCCGATCAGCGGATCCCCGGGCGCCTGCTCGTCATACAGGGCCACCAACGGGATCGACGGTTCGGCCCGGCGCACCAGCGGCAGCGTGCGCCAGTCGAAGCTCTGTATCTCCACGCGCTCGAGCTTGCCCGCGGCCCGGACCGCGGCCAGTATCACGTCGACGAACTCCTGCGGCTCGGCCGACGCGCCGGGCGCATCGGCCTCCACCTTGGTTTCGATGTTGTAGCGCACGGTGTCGGCGCGGTAGGAGTCGGCGAGCGCGAAAACCTCAGGCAACGTGGCGATCTTGTTGCCCCGCACCACTTCGGCATGCGGGAATCCGTCCAGCCGTCGGCCGCAGTCCAGGGTGCGGATCTGCGCCAACGTGAGCTCGTGCACGAGTTTGCCGACATAGGGATACTGCGGGTCCCCGGCGGCCGCGGGCGCGGTGTCGGCGCATTTCTCGGCCGCGATCGTCGGATCGTGCCACACCAACGGTCGCCGGTCCCGGGTGAGCACGACGTCGAATTCCAGTGTGCTGACGCCCAATTCGAGTGACCTGGCGAAGGCCCGCAGTGACTGCTCGGTGGCCTCCCCGCGCCCGCCGCGGTGGGCCTGCAGATCGAAGTCGGGCGCCTGCGCGGCGGCCGGTGGGGCCAGGAGCACCGTCGATGCCAGCAGGGCGGCAACGAGGCGGGCGATCACCTAGCCCCTGCGCTGACGGGAGATCTCGGCGAGCACCACCCCGGCGGCCACCGAGGCGTTCAGCGATTCGGCATTGCCGGCCATCGGAATCGACACGACCTCGTCGCAGTTCTGCCGCACCAACCGCGACAGACCTTTGCCTTCCGACCCGACGACGACCACGATCGGGTCGGTGCCGTCCAGGTCGTCCAGCGTGGTGTCGCCGCCGGCGTCCAGCCCGATCACCCGCAGGCCGCGGTTCGCCCAATCCGTCAGTGTCCTGGTGAGATTGGTGGCCCGGGCCACCGGTAGGCGGGCCGCGGCGCCGGCGCTGGTGCGCCAGGCCACCGCCGTCACCGAGGCCGACCGCCGCTGTGGGATCAGCACGCCATGGCCGCCGAACGCGGCCACCGAACGCACGATGGCGCCCAGGTTGCGGGGGTCGGAGATGTTGTCCAGCGCGACCAGCAGCGCCGGGGGCGAACCGGTCGCCGCCTCCAGCAGGTCGTCGGGGTGGGCGTAGTTGTACGGCGGCACCTGCAACGCGATGCCCTGGTGCAGATGGTTGCTGGTCATCCGGTCCAGGTCGGTGCGCGGCACCTCCAGAATCGCGATGCCCAAATCGGCTGCGCGGGAGACGGATTCGGTCAGCCGCTCGTCGGCTTCGCTGCCCAGCGCCACGTACAGCGCGGTCGCCGGCACGCCGGCGCGCAGGCATTCCAGCACCGGGTTGCGGCCCAGCACCGTCTCGGTCTCGTCAGTCCTACCGCGCGCGGGGCGGCGCGACGGCGACTGGGCGCGCTTGGCGGCGGGGTGGTTGGGGCGCAGGTGCGCGGGCGGCGTGGGGCCGCGGCCCTCCAGCCCGCGGCGACGCTGGCCGCCCGAACCGACGGTGGGGCCTTTCTTGGTACCCGCCTTGCGGATTGCCCCGCGGCGGCGTGAATTGCCGGCCATGTCCGCGGCCCTACTGTTCCGGACCGGCCTGCAGCGACCACTGCGGCCCGTCGGCGGTGTCGGTGACCTCGATGCCGGCGTGCTTGAGTCGGTCCCGGATCTCGTCGGCGAGCGCCCAGTTGCGCTGCTCGCGCGCCTTCTCCCGATTCTCCAGCTCCGCGTGGACCAGCACGTCGACGGCGGCCAGCGCCGCCGATGTCTCGTCACGGGATTCCCAGCGCTCGTCGAGGGGGTCGCAGCCCAGGATGCCCATCATCGCGCGGATGGCCCGGGCATGACGCAGCGCGCCGTCGTGATCGCCGCTGTCCAGGGCGCGGTTGCCCTCGGCGCGCGCGGCGTGCACCTCGGCGAGCGCGGCCGGCACCGCGAGGTCGTCGTTGAGGGCCTCGGCGAAGCGCGGCGTCGGATCGCCGGGTTCGACGGCGCCCACCCGCACCCGCACCCGGTGCAGGAATTCCTCAACGCCCACATAGGCTTTCACCGCGTCCTGCAGGGCGGTCTCGGAGAATTCCAGCATCGACCGGTAGTGGGCGCTACCCAGGTAGTAGCGCAACTCGGCGGGCCGCACCCGCTGCAGCAGCGCCGGGATGGCCAGCACGTTGCCCAGCGACTTGCTCATCTTCTCGCCGCCCATGGTCACCCAGCCGTTGTGCAGCCAGTAGCGGGCGAACCCGTCGCCGGCGGCACGGCTCTGAGCGATCTCGTTCTCGTGATGCGGGAAGACCAAATCCATTCCACCGCAATGGATGTCGAATTCCGCACCCAGGTAGGTGCGCGCCATCGCGGAGCATTCCAGGTGCCAGCCCGGCCGGCCGCGGCCCCACGGGGTGGGCCAGGACGGCTCGCCGGGCTTGGCGGCCTTCCACAGCGTGAAGTCGCGCTGGTCGCGTTTGCAGGTGGCCGCGCCCTCGCCCTGATGGACGTCGTCGATCTTGTGGCCGGACAGTTGCCCGTACTCCGGGTAGCTGAGCACGTCGAAGTAGACGTCGCCGCCGGCGGCGTACGCATGCTCGGTGTCGACCAGGCGTTCCATCAACTCGATCATCTGGGTGATGTGGCCGGTGGCCCGCGGCTCGGCCGAGGGCGGCAGCACGTCCAGGGCGTCGTAGGCGGCGGAGAACGCGCGTTCGTAGGTGGCCGCCCACTCCCACCACGGCCTGCCCGCCGCGGCGGCCTTGTTGAGGATCTTGTCGTCGATGTCGGTGACGTTGCGGATGAAGGCGACGTCGCAGCCGCGGGCGATCAGCCAGCGGCGCAGGATGTCGAAGGCCACCCCGCTGCGGACGTGGCCGATGTGCGGCAGGCCCTGCACGGTGGCGCCACACAGGTAGATGGAGACGTGGCCCTCGCGCAGCGGAACGAAATCACGCACAGCACCGGCTGCCGTGTCGTGTAGCCGCAAGGGGGCGCGATCGGTCACGACGTGCCAGCTTACCGGGTAGTTCCCCAGCGCCCGGCGCTGCGCGGGCTTAGCCGGTGGGGACCACCAGCGCGGTGGCGATGGCGGCCAGCCCCTCACCGCGTCCGGTCAGCCCTAACCCGTCGGTCGTCGTCGCCGACACCGACACCGGCGCGCCCAACAACTCCGACAGCACGCGCTGCGCCTCGGCGCGGCGTGGACCGACCTTCGGCCGGTTGCCGATGACCTGCACGGCGGCGTTGGAGACCCGGAAGCCTTCGCCCGACGCCAGGCCGGCGACGTGGCGCAGCATGTCCGCGCCACTGATGCCCGCGAAGCGTGGATCGTCGACCCCGAACACGGCGCCCACGTCGCCGAGTCCCGCCGCCGACAGCACGGCGTCGCACAGCGCGTGCGCCCCCACGTCGCCGTCGGAATGGCCGGCGCAGCCGTCGGCGTCGGCGAACAGCAGACCCAGCAGCCAGCACGGCCGCCCGGGCTCGATCGGGTGCACGTCGACGCCCAGGCCGACCCTGGGAAGGGGAAGGGGCGCGCTCACCGGCGGACGATCGCTTCGGCCAGCAGCAGATCGAGCTGGGTGGTGATCTTGAACGCCAGCGGGTCGCCGTCGACCACCTGGACCTGCCCGCCGACGTGTTCGACCAGCGACGCGTCATCGGTGAAGCCGGCCGCGCCGGCGCCGGCCCGGTAGGCGCGCAGCAGCAGATCGGTGGCGAACCCCTGGGGCGTCTGCACCGCGCGCAGCCCGTCGCGCTCCGGCGTCCCGAGGACCACACCGTTGGCGTCCACGGCCTTGATGGTGTCGTGCAGCCGCAACGCGGGCACGACGGCGTCGTGGCCGGCCCGCAGGGCGTCGACCACGCGGGTGATCAGGCTCGGGGGCGTCAGCGCGCGCGCGGCGTCGTGCACCAGCACGAAGCCGGCGGCCACGGGCAGGGCCGCCAGCGCCAGGTCGACGGACTGGGTGCGGTCGGGACCGCCGGCCACGACAGTGGCCCGATCGGCTAGGACGCGCTTGGCCTCGTCGATCCGGTCGACGGGGACCGCCACCACGACGTGATCGACCACGCCGGATTCCAGCAAACCGGCGACGGCGCGCTCCAGCAGCGTGCGGCCGACGACCTCGCAGAATGCCTTGGGAATTCCCGCTGCCAGCCGTTCGCCCGAGCCCGCGGCCGGGACGACGGCGATTACGTTGCCTGAGGTGCCCGTGTGTCGGGCCACCGAAGCGTCAGGACCTTCAGGAAGCGGCGGCCAGAACCTCGTCGAGGATGGTCTCCGCCTTGGCGTCGTCGGTGCTCTCCGCCAACGCCAATTCACCAACGAGAATCTGACGGGCCTTGGCCAGCATGCGCTTCTCGCCGGCCGACAGGCCACGCTCCTGGTCGCGACGCCACAGGTCGCGTACCACCTCGGCCACCTTGTTGACGTCGCCGGAGGCAAGCTTTTCCAGATTGGCCTTGTAGCGGCGCGACCAGTTCGTCGGCTCCTCGGTGTGCGGGGCGCGCAGCACCTGGAACACCTTGTCGAGACCTTCTTGTCCGACGACGTCGCGGACACCGACGTACTCGGCGTTCTCCGCGGGAACTCGAACGGTCAGGTCTCCCTGCGCCACCTTCAAGACGAGATATTCTTTTTGTTCCCCTTTGATCGTCCGGGTTTCGATCGCCTCGACTAACGCAGCACCGTGATGCGGGTAAACAACGGTGTCGCCGACCTTGAAGATCATCTGATTCGAGCCCCTTTCGTTACTTCATCCTAACACGGCCGCCTAACCACGCGCGAAGCAACGATGCAGGTCAGGGGCACAACACGCGCAGATTAGGGGTTGACATGGGGAGCAAGTCGTGCAATGGAGCACATTACCAACGCCCTCGTTCGGCCTCGGAAGCGGCTTGAAAGTTGTTGCGGCGGCACCGTGCAAGGCCGCGCACCGCGCTCCCGCGCTGGTCCCGCGCCCCGCGCTACCGCGCGCACAGCGTCCCTACTACTGTGCATAGTTGCATTAGTCGAACCGGCCGAGCAGGAGGCTGTAGAGAGTGAACCGCTTCAAGATCCGCCTCGGTCTTCCCGCGTTCGCGACCCGAGTCGCTATCGCCGCCGTGGTGGCCGTCGCGGCCGCGCTGCTCAGCGGTTGCGGCGCCGGTCAGGTCTCGCAGATGGCGGTGCAGGAGCCCGCCATCAATGGCAACAAGGTCACCTTCAACAACGTGGCGTTGCGCAACATCCACATCCAGGCCACGCAGACGGGTGACTTCCTGCAGCCGGGCCGGGCGGTGGACCTGGTGCTGGTGGCGGTCAACCAGTCGCCGAGCGCCCCCGACAGGCTGGTCGGTATCACCAGCGACGTCGGCACCGTGGCGCTGAGCGGCGACACCCGGCTCCCCGCCGGCGGGATGCTGTTCATCGGCACGCCCGAGGGCGAGAAGGTGGCGCCGGGCCCGATCGATTCCAGCACCGCGGCCAAGGCGACCGTCACGTTGGCCAAGCCCATCTCGAACGGCCTCACCTACAACTTCACCTTCAATTTCGAGAAGGCCGGGCAGGCCAGCGTGCTGGTCCCGATCTCGGCGGGGCTGACCCCGCCGCACCAAAATCACGCGGGGTAACCGCCTGTCGTGACGGGGGCTTGTCGTAGCGGCTCGATACCGTCATCACGTGGCAACCGCGCGCTCGCAATATCGCTGTTCGGAATGCCAGCACGTCACCGCGAAGTGGGTCGGCCGCTGCCTCGAGTGCGGCACCTGGGGCACCGTTGACGAGGTCCCGGTGCTCAGTACCGTCGCCGGGCGCCGCGCCGTCCGGGGGGCGGCGTCGCAGGCCGTGCCGATCACGTCCATCGAGCCCCACGCCAGCCAGCACCGCACGACGGGAGTAAGCGAACTCGACCGGGTGCTCGGCGGCGGCGTGGTGCCCGGTTCGGTCACACTGCTGGCGGGCGATCCCGGCGTGGGCAAGTCGACGCTGTTGCTCGAGGTCGCCCATCGCTGGGCGGAATCCGGCCGCCGCGCGCTGTACATCTCCGGCGAAGAGTCCGCCGGCCAGATTCGGTTGCGCGCCGATCGCACCGGCTGCGGCGGCGACGAGCTGTACCTGGCCGCCGAGTCCGACCTGCACACGGTGCTCGAGCACATCGCCACGGTCAAGCCCGCGCTGGTGATCGTGGACTCGGTGCAAACCATGTCCACCACCGAGGCCGACGGCGTCGCCGGCGGCGTCACGCAGGTGCGCGCGGTGACGTCGGCGCTGACCGCCGCGGCCAAAACCAACGGGGTCGCGCTGATCCTGGTCGGGCACGTCACCAAGGACGGGGCCATCGCGGGGCCGCGGTCCCTCGAGCACCTCGTCGACGTGGTCCTGCACTTCGAAGGTGACCGCAACGGCTCGCTGCGGATGGTCCGGGGCATCAAGAACCGATTCGGCGCAGCCGACGAGGTCGGCTGTTTCCTGTTGCACGACAGCGGGATCGAAGGCGTCGCCGATCCGTCGAACCTGTTCCTGGATCAGCGCCCGGCACCGGTACCCGGCACCGCGATCACGGTGACCCTCGACGGCAAACGCCCGCTCATCGGCGAGGTGCAGGCGCTGCTGGCCACGCCGTCGGGCGGCTCGCCGCGCCGCGCCGTCAGCGGCATCGACCATTCGCGGGCCGCGATGATCACCGCAGTGCTGGAAAAGCACGGCAAGTTGCCCATCGCCGCCCACGACATCTACCTGTCCACCGTCGGCGGCATGCGGCTGACGGACCCGTCATCGGACCTGGCGGTCGCGGTCGCGCTGGCTTCCGCGCTGGGCGACCTGCCGCTGCCCACGACGGCGGTGATGATCGGCGAGGTGGGACTGGCCGGGGACCTGCGGCGGGTCAGTGGCATGGAGCGGCGGCTGACCGAGGCCGCGCGCCAGGGGTTCACCGTCGCGCTCATCCCGGATGGCGACGACCCCCGCCGCGAAATAGTGCCGCGCGGCATGCGCGCGCTGCGGGCGCCCACGATCGTCGCGGCGCTCGAGCACATGATCAACATCGCCGACCGCCGTAACGGCCCCGCAAAGCCGTACCGGCTGGACGCGTGACGCGATGGGCCGCAGAATGCACGCTGTGACCCGTCCGACCTTGCGTGACACCGTTGCCCGCCTGGCACCGGGGACCGGCCTGCGCGACGGCCTGGAACGCATCCTGCGCGGCCGCACCGGCGCACTGATCGTGCTCGGCAACGACGAAAACGTCGAAGCCATCTGCGACGGCGGCTTCGCCCTGGACGTGCGCTACGCGCCGACCCGCCTGCGCGAGCTGGCGAAGATGGACGGCGCCGTCGTGCTGTCCACCGACGGCAGCCGCATCGTGCGGGCCAACGTGCAGTTGGTGCCGGACCCGTCGATCGCCACCGACGAGTCGGGGACTCGGCATCGATCGGCCGAGCGGGCGGCGATCCAGACCGGCTACCCGGTGATCTCGGTGAGCCACTCGATGAACATCGTGACCGTCTACGTGGGCGGGGAGCGCCACGTGGTCGCCGATTCCGCGACCATCCTGTCGCGGGCCAATCAGGCCATCGCCACCCTGGAGCGCTACAAGACCAGGCTCGACGAGGTCAGCCGGCAGCTGTCGCGGGCCGAGATCGAGGACTTCGTCACCCTGCGCGACGTCCTGACGGTGGTGCAGCGCCTCGAGCTGGTCCGGCGGATCGGCCAGGTGATCGACAACGACGTGGTCGAACTCGGCACCGACGGGCGCCAGCTGCGGCTGCAACTCGACGAACTGCTGGGCGGCAACGACATCGCCCGGGAGCTGATCGTGCGGGACTACCACGCCAGCCCAGAGCCGCTGTCCGGAGCGCAGCTGGCCGCGACGCTGGACGAGCTGGACGCGCTCTCGGACACCGAGCTGCTCGACTTCACCATCCTGGCAAAGGTTTTCGGCTACCCGACGACGACGGAGGCGCAGGATTCGGCGGTCAGCCCGCGCGGCTACCGCGCACTGGCCGGCATCCCCCGGCTGCAGTTCGCCCACGCCGACCTATTGGTCCGCTCGTTCGGGACGCTGCAGAACGTGCTGGCGGCCAGCGCCAGCGACTTGCAATCGGTCGACGGCATCGGCGCGATGTGGGCCCGCCACGTGCGGGAAGGACTGTCGCAACTCGCGGAGTCGACGATCACCGACTCGCTGAGCTAACGGTGTGTCGGATTCAGCCGGCCGGCGGGGGCATCGGCGGCGCCTCGGGCTGAGGCACGGCGCCCGGCTGACCCGGCCCGGGCACCGGGCCCGGCGGCGGTGGCGGCTGATTCATGATGAACGGCACCGGCATCGAGCGCAGATTGCCCAGCTGCACGACCAGGTTGTAGGTGCCCGGCCCGATCGCCGGTCGCGGCAGCGGGCAGTGCGGCGCCGAGCCCATGCCCGTCCACGTCACCGCGGTGGTCACCTGCTCGCCCGGTGTGAAGGTCTTGATCAGCGTCTCGTTGGACGGCGCGCAGTCCAGGTTCGACCACAGCCGCTTGTTGTCCAGCGAGTAGACGTAGGCCGCCAGCACCGCGGCCCCGACGTCGCGCTTGCAGGCGACCAGCCCGATGTTGGTGACGACCATGGTGAACTTCGGCTGGTCGCCGATGAAGTACTGGGGCGCGTTGGTAAGGCCCTTGACCGCCAGCGTCGAGTCCGGGCAGTCGTCGCCCTCCTTGAGCACCGGCGGCGGCTGCACCGCGGCGGTGGGGGTGGGGGTCTCGGGGTTCTGGCCCTGCGCCGGCGGCGCACCCGGGGCCGGGCTCTCGGGTCCGGCCGGTGGCGGCGCCTGGGGCGCGGGTGATCCGGGCTTGCTTTGCGCGGAGTTCGGCTTGTCGGCGCTGGCGGGCTTAGCTCCCGAACTGTGCCCCATGAACGCGATGACGACGGCGGCCACGATCCCGATCACGACGACCGCGATGCCCACGGCCAAGCCCCTGCGCCGCCAATAGATCTCGGTGGGTAGCGGGCCATGCGGTTCCAGATCGAGCACGTACGCAGCGTAGGCCCAGGTCACGCCGATTTGGCTGAGCCGCCTCGGCGTGTCGCTAGGTTTGCCGGCCAATCGCCGTGTTAGTGGCGGCCGAAAGCGTGGCTATTCGCCTCGCGATTCGCCTCGCGATTCGCCGACTATTCGCCGATGTCGCCGACGTGGTCGCACAACGCCGCCCGGCCGTCGGCAAGGTGATAGGTGACACCGGCCACGCCTACCGTGCCGTCGGCGATCCGCTCGGCGATCGCCGTGGACCGCGACACGAGCTGCGCGACGGTTTCGCGGACGTGTCGTTCCACGAACTCCTCGACGCGGCTCAGGCCGTCGCGGCGGCCCATCAGGATCGACGGCGCCACCCGCTCCACCACGTCGCGCACGAAACCGCCGGGGATGGATCCCTCGTCGATCGCGCCCAGGGCGGCCTTGATCGCGCCACAACTGTCATGCCCGAGGACGACGACGAGGGGCACGTTGAGCACGCTCACCGCGAACTCGATGGAACCCAAGACCGCGGTGTCGATGGCCTGCCCGGCGGTGCGCACCACGAACATGTCGCCCAGGCCCTGATCGAAGATCAGCTCGGCGGCG
Source organism: Mycobacterium marseillense (assembly GCF_010731675.1). Lineage (NCBI taxonomy): Bacteria > Bacillati > Actinomycetota > Actinomycetes > Mycobacteriales > Mycobacteriaceae > Mycobacterium > Mycobacterium marseillense. The sequence continues at coordinate 4,342,687 of NZ_AP022584.1, read as the reverse complement.
ACCCGGCTGTCCGAGCAGCCGAACACGACCGCGGTGGGGCTCTGACCGGCGGCCAGGCTGGCGCGATGCTCAACACTTTGGCTGGGATGCTGCGGCTTCCCGGCGACGAATCGCTCGTTACCCTCTTTGAGTGACTTCCAAGCGGTTACCGGACTCGTGTTAGGCATGGCTGCCATCATGCCGCATCCACCGGTGAGCGTGCCCGCCAAGGAATTGCTCGACTGGTACGACGCCTCGCGCCGCGACCTGCCCTGGCGCGAGCCCGGGGTGAGCGCGTGGCAAATCCTGGTCAGCGAGTTCATGTTGCAGCAGACGCCGGTGGCCCGGGTGTTGCCGATCTGGTCGGACTGGGTGCGACGCTGGCCGACCCCGTCTGCGACGGCCGCCGCCAGCGCCGCGGATGTGTTGCGGGCGTGGGGCAAGCTCGGTTATCCGCGGCGGGCCAAGCGGTTACACGAGTGCGCCACCGTGATCGCGCGCGATCACGACGACGTCGTTCCCGATGACGTCGACACCCTGCTGACGCTGCCCGGCGTCGGCAGCTACACCGCGCGCGCCATCGCCTGTTTCGCCTACCGCCAACGGGTCCCGGTGGTCGACACCAACGTGCGCCGGGTGGTGGCGCGCGTCGTGCACGGCCTGGCCGACGCGGGCGCGCCGTCCGCGACCCGCGACCACGCCGACGTTTCGGCGTTGCTGCCCGACGACGCAACCGCGCCGCAGTTCTCCGTCGCGCTGATGGAGCTGGGAGCGACGGTGTGCACCGCGCGCGCCCCCCGATGCGGACTGTGCCCGCTGGGCCGCTGTGCCTGGCGGCACGCGGGCTTTCCCGCCGCGCAGGGACCGCCGCGACGCGTCCAGGCCTACGCCGGCACCGACCGTCAGGTTCGGGGACGCTTGCTGGATGTGTTGCGCGCCAAGGATTCTCCGGCCACCAGGGCCGAGCTGGACGTGGCGTGGCTGACCGACACCGCGCAGCGCGACCGGGCGCTGTATTCGCTGCTCGCCGACGGCCTGGTGATACAGACCCGCGACGGCCGGTTCGCGTTGGCCGGCGAGGAGTAGCGCGTCAGGCGCGCGGACGCACGGCGGCCAGGAAGGACTCCACGGCTTCGCGGTATTCCTCGGGCGCCTCGTCGTGGATCAGGTGTCCAGCCTGTGGAACGCGCAAATACGTTGTCGCATGGTCGCTTTCGGCCATCTGCCGCATCTGTCCCGGCGGTGTGACCGAGTTGCCGGCCTCGATGAGCAGCGACGGGGCGCGCACCGCCCGCCACTGCGCCCAATAGTCCCGGGTGCCCCATTCGGCGGCGATCTCGATCCATCGCGCGGTGTGACCGTGCAGCCGCCACCCGGTTTCGGTGCGGTCGAACGCCTCCAGGAAATACTGCCCGGCGACGGGCCCGAATTCGGCGAATACCTGTTCCGCGGAATCGAATTCGACCGGGAGCGCGTGCAGCCACGGCTCCCACGGGCCGGTGGTGCGGCCGCGGAAATCGGGCGCCATGTCCTCGAGCACCAGCGCGGAAACCAGTTCGGGGCGCTCGGCGGCCAGGCACCACGCGTGCAGGGCGCCCATCGAATGCCCGACGATCCTGACCCGCGCGCCCAACGCGCTCACCGCATCACCCAGGTCGGCCACGAACCGCTCGGTGCTGATCGGGTGCGGATCGTCGACGTCGCGCCCCCGGTGCCATGGCGCGTCGTAGCTGTAGACGGATCCCAGGCGGGTCAGCCACGGCAGTTGACGCGTCCAGGTGGTCCCGCGCCCCATCAGGCCGTGCACCAGCACCAACGGCTCGCCGCGTCCCCCCTGAGGAGTCAACAGATCGCTGGGCATGCCCCCATCTTGCGTGGACCGCCCTAGTTGAACGGTACGGGGGGCGGGGTAGCCTAGCGGCATGCCGCCAGTGGTGAAGATCAACGCAATCGAAGTTCCCGCCGACGCCGGCCCCGAACTGGAGAAGCGGTTCGCCCACCGCGCGCATGCGGTGGAGAATCAGCCCGGCTTCCTCGGCTTCCAGTTGCTGCGTCCGGTCCAGGGCGAGGACCGCTATTTCGTGGTGACGCACTGGGAGTCCGATGAGGCGTTCCAGGCGTGGGCGAAGGGTCCCGCCATCGAGGCCCACGCCGGCCATCGGGCCAACCCGGTGGCGACCGGGGCGTCTCTGCTGGAATTCGAGGTTGTGCTGGACGTTGCCGCAAACAAGCAGGCTGGCTAGCGGGCGGTCGGCCTGGCGCCGCGCACTGGCGCTGAGCGCCGCCACCGCACTGATCGTGACCTCGGCGCCCGGTTGCGCCCCCTCCCCCTCACCGCAGGCGAACGCGGCAAACCCGGGACGGCAGATCGACACCCGGACCCCGCCCGGCATTCGGGCCCAGCAGACGCTGGACATGCTCAACTCGGACTGGCCCATCGGACCGGTCGGGGTCGGCACACTCGCCGCTGCCGACAAGGTCGAGTCGGTGGAAACCACCATGGAGGCGCTGTGGTGGGATCGTCCGTTCACCCTTGACGGCGTGGACATCGGTGCGAGCGTGGCCACGCTGCACCTGACATCGTCCTACGGTGCCCGCCAACACATCCGGATCCACACCGACGACGGCGGGTGGGTGGACCGGTTCGACCTGGACACCCGGGCGCCCGCGGTGAAGTCGTGGCAGGACATCGACGCGGTGCTGGGCAAGACCGGCGCGCGCTACTCCTATCAGGTCGCCAAGGTCGATGACGGCCACTGCAACCCGGTGGCGGGCACCAACACCCACCAATCCCTGCCCCTGGCATCGATTTTCAAGCTGTACGTGTTGCACGCCCTGGCCGGCGCCATCAAGAACGGAACGGTGTCCTGGGATGACCAGCTGACCGTCACCGACAAGAGCCGGGCCGTCGGCTCGTCGGGATTGGCGCTGCCCGCCGGGGCCCATGTCTCGGTCCGCAAGGCCGCCGAGAAGATGATCGCCACCAGCGACAACATGGCCACCGATCTGCTGATCGGAAAGATGGGCACGCGGGCCATCTCCGAGGCGCTCGCCACGGCCGGCCATCACGACCCGGCCAGCATGACTCCCTTTCCCACCATGTACGAGCTTTTCTCGGTCGGCTGGGGCAGACCCGACCTGCGCGGCCAATGGGAGCACGGATCCCCGGAAGTCCGGGCCCGGCTGCTCGAACAAGCGAATTCCACGCCGTACGACCCGGATCCGATGCGCGCCCACTCACCCGCGTCCTCATACGGCGCCGAGTGGTACGGCAACGCCGAGGACATCTGCCGGGTCCACGCGGCGCTGCAGGCCGACGCGGTCGGCGCGGCGGCGCCGGTGCGCGAGATCCTGTCGGCGGTTGCGGGTATCCAGCTGGACCGCAACGTGTGGCCCTACATCGGCGCTAAAGCCGGTGGCCTGCCGGGTGACCTGACGTTCAGCTGGTATGCCGTCGACAAGACACGCCAGCCCTGGGTGGTCAGCTTCCAGCTGAACTGGCCGCGCGATCACGGGCCGACCGTGACCGGCTGGATGCTGCAGGTCGCCAAGCAGGCGTTCGCGTTGATCGCGCCGAAATAGCTCTCAGAGCCGCAGCGTCCAGCTTCCCCCGCGGAAATGCAGGACGACGCGGCCGGCCGGCGCGACGTCGATGCGCCAGAACGCGGCCGACGGGATGCCCAGCCCCGCCAGGATCGCCGCCCGGACCACCGCGGGGTGCGTCACCGCTACCGTGGGTAAAGTGTTGTCGGTCAACGACTTCAACCATCCGGCCACCCGGTCGACGAGGCCCGTGATCGACTCGCCGCCGTGCGGCGCCCGGGTGGGATCGGTCAGCCAAGTTTCGAGTTCCTCGGGAGGCAGGTCCCCGAGCGCCGCGCCGCGCCACCGTCCGGCATCGAGGTCGGCCAACCGTGGCTCGGCGATGGCTTGCAGGCCCAGCAGCGTCGCCGTCTCCCGGGTGCGCCGTTCGGGTCCGGCGAAAAGCCTTTTCCCACTGCCGATTTCGTCGGCCGCGGCTTGAGCCTGCCGGCGCCCGACGTCGTTGAGCGGCTCGTCGGCGGGAAAACGCCCGGCCGCCATCGCATCGGTCATCGCATGCGATACGAGCGTCAGCCGGACGACCTCCGTCACGCCGCGGTGCTCGGGGCGCGATCGCTCAGCAGCCGCGACGCCACCGCGGAGAAGACCAGGCCGATGCCCGCCCACAAAACCAGTTGAGTCGCCAGCGATACGAGCCTGAACTCGTAGAGGACATCGGCCGGAAAACCCGGATAGATGATGGCGCCCGCCGCGTCGCGCAGCGGTCCCGGCGTCTCGTCCACGCTCGGCAGTAGCACCGCCACCACGACGATCGCCACCAGATAGGACCCGGCCGCCAGCAGCCTCGCGTTCCCCACGCCGAACCGGCCGGTGAGCCGGCGTGCCAGCCATACCGCGCCGATCGCCGCCACCACCGACGCCAGCACCATCACCAGATACCAGCCGGTGCGCGCGCCGATCGTGTCGGACTGGCCGACCGCCGGCGGGTTCGGCGGATACTTCAGAAACGGCACCACGTACACCGCCCAGAACGCCCCCGCCGCCAGCAGCCACGAAAGCGTCTGCGGTCCAGCGTCTTTCGTGCGCGCATAGACGACGGTGAACAGCACCGCGAACAACGCGCCCATGGCGAGGCCGAAGATCAGCACGCCGAATCCCAGCCCGGCGTTGGCCTGCACGCCGCGGGTGAACAGCTCGGCGCCGTGCTCGTGCACGCCGTGCGCGTTCTCGGCGTCGGTGCGGCCGTCCTCAAATGCGATCGCGCGGGCGATGACGGGCTCGGCGAACAGGCGCGCGAAGACGAACGCCAGCACCGCGCCGAGGGCACCGGCCAGCAGGCCGCCTCCGATCAGGCGTTTCTCCACGAGCCCTGCTCAGTGGCAGGGAAAGCCGAGGAGGTGTCGCGCGTCGTGCACGAACTCGTGCACGTGCGAGTCGCTGCCGAACAGCGACACCGCGCCCTGGTCGACGCCGACGAAATACAGCGCCAACAACGCGAGAAAGACGGTCGCCGCCAACCAGAGCGCGGCGCTTGCCGCCGACAGGTCGAGCGGACGGGTGCGGGCTATCTGGGAGTTCGCCACGAGAGCCTCCTTCTGCGGTGCACGCCGTTGTCGACGCGCGAGTGTGAACCCTGCGACGCGGCACGCAATCCGCGCGCCGCCGGGTTCACCCTACTGCGCGTCCGGTGCCTGCGGTGCGGCGTGCGCCCCGGCCTTGGCCAGGTCCGGCTCGGCCGGCGGCTTGCGGGTGCCGGTGAAGGTGAACTTCGCGTCCTCGCCGGCGCTCTCGCCGTCCCAGTTGTCTACATCGACCGTGACGACCTGGCCGGGTCCGACCTCCTCGAAGAGGATCTTCTCCGAGAGCTGGTCCTCGATCTCGCGCTGGATGGTGCGCCGCAGCGGACGGGCACCCAGCACGGGGTCGAAGCCGCGCTTGGCCAGCAATGCCTTGGCCTTGTCGGTCAGCTCGAGCGCCATGTCCTTGCTCTTGAGCTGGGTGGCAACCCGGGTGATCATCAGGTCGACCATCCGGATGATCTCGTCCTTGGTCAGCTGGTGGAAGACGATGATGTCGTCGATGCGGTTGAGGAACTCCGGGCGGAAGTGCTTCTTCAGCTCGTCGTTGACCTTCTGCTTCATCCGCTCGTAGTTGTTCTCACCGCCACCCTGGGTGAAGCCCAGGCCGACCGGCTTGGAGATATCCGACGTGCCGAGGTTCGAGGTGAAGATCAGCACGGTGTTCTTGAAGTCCACCGTGCGGCCCTGACCGTCGGTGAGCCGACCGTCCTCGAGGACCTGCAACAGGCTGTTGTAGATCTCCTGGTGTGCCTTCTCGATCTCGTCGAACAGCACCACGGAGAACGGCTTGCGGCGCACCTTCTCGGTGAGCTGGCCGCCCTCCTCGTAGCCGACGTATCCCGGCGGGGCGCCGAACAACCGCGACGCGGTGAACCGGTCGTGGAACTCGCCCATGTCGATCTGGATGAGCGCGTCGTCGTCGCCGAACAGGAAGTTGGCCAGCGCCTTGGACAGCTCGGTCTTACCGACACCGGAAGGGCCGGCGAAGATGAACGAACCCGACGGGCGCTTGGGGTCCTTCAGCCCGGCGCGGGTGCGGCGGATCGCCTTGGAGACGGCCTTGACGGCGTCCTCCTGGCCGATGATCCGCTTGTGCAGCTCGTCCTCCATGCGCAGCAACCGGGTCGTCTCGGCCTCGGTCAGCTTGAACACCGGGATGCCGGTCCAGTTGCCCAGCACCTCGGCGATCTGCTCGTCGTCGACCTCGGCGACCACGTCGAGATCGCCTGAGCGCCACTGCTTTTCGCGCTCGGCACGCTGGGCCACCAGCTGCTTCTCCCGATCCCGCAGGCTGGCCGCCTTCTCGAAGTCCTGGGCGTCGATCGCCGATTCCTTCTCGCGGCGCGCGTCGGCGATCTTCTCGTCGAACTCGCGCAGGTCTGGCGGAGCGGTCATCCGGCGGATCCGCATCCGGGCGCCGGCCTCGTCGATCAGGTCGATCGCCTTGTCCGGCAGGAACCGGTCGTTGATGTAGCGGTCGGCCAGGGTGGCCGCCGCGACCAGCGCCGGGTCGGTGATCGAAACCCGGTGGTGCGCCTCGTAACGGTCGCGCAGGCCCTTGAGGATCTCGATGGTGTGCTCCACCGTCGGCTCCCCGACCTGCACCGGCTGGAAGCGGCGCTCCAGGGCGGCGTCCTTCTCGATGTACTTGCGGTACTCGTCGAGCGTGGTGGCGCCGATCGTCTGCAACTCGCCGCGGGCCAGCTTGGGCTTGAGGATCGACGCGGCGTCGATCGCGCCCTCGGCGGCACCGGCACCCACCAGGGTGTGCAGCTCGTCGATGAACAGGATGATGTCGCCGCGGGTGTTGATCTCCTTGAGCACCTTCTTCAGGCGCTCCTCGAAGTCACCGCGGTAGCGGCTGCCCGCGACCAGCGAACCCAGGTCCAGCGTGTAAAGCTGCTTGTCCTTCAGCGTCTCGGGGACCTCGCCGTGCACGATGGCCTGCGCCAGGCCCTCGACGACGGCGGTCTTGCCGACGCCGGGCTCGCCGATCAGCACCGGGTTGTTCTTGGTGCGACGGGAGAGCACCTGCATCACCCGCTCGATTTCCTTCTCGCGGCCGATGACCGGGTCCAGCTTGCCTTCCATCGCGGCGGCCGTCAGGTTGCGGCCGAACTGGTCGAGCACCAACGACGTCGACGGGCTGCCGGACTCGCCGCCACGGCCACCGGTGCCCGCCTCGGCGGCCTCCTTGCCCTGGTAGCCGCTCAGCAGCTGGATGACCTGCTGGCGCACCCGGGTCAGCTCCGCGCCCAGCTTCACCAGCACCTGCGCCGCCACGCCCTCACCCTCGCGGATCAGGCCCAGCAGGATGTGCTCGGTGCCGATGTAGTTGTGGCCGAGCTGCAGCGCCTCGCGCAGGCTCAGCTCGAGAACCTTCTTGGCGCGCGGGGTGAACGGGATGTGGCCCGACGGCGCCTGCTGGCCCTGGCCGATGATCTCCTCGACCTGGCTGCGGACGCCCTCGAGCGAGATGCCCAGCGACTCCAGCGACTTCGCGGCGACCCCTTCGCCCTCGTGGATCAAACCCAGCAGGATGTGCTCGGTGCCGATGTAGTTGTGGTTGAGCATCCGGGCCTCTTCTTGCGCCAGGACGACGACCCGCCGTGCTCGGTCGGTGAATCTTTCAAACATCGGGTTACCTGCTCTCCCTCAACATCGGTACAAACTGGTTAGCGGCCCTGTTAGCAACCCTGCCGGTCCCTGTGGCCGGAATCGCGTACCTGCCATCCACTGTAATGGTCGGCTTGCCAGCGGGCCTAACCTTGTGCGGCCTCGTTCGCTGCGGACGCAACTTGGTCGTTTCGGCCCCAATCTCACCTGCGACTGCCTGCGGCGTTGGCCGCCGTATGGAGAAGCAACGTTGCAAAGTCCCAATTCGTTTCCCGGGTCGCCCGACCATCATTTCGCGCCGAGCGAAATGACAAACCGGCGCCCGGGCCTGGGACCCGGGCGCCGGTTCGAAGACTGTCAGGTTGCCGCGTGGAAGGCGTCGATGACGTCGGCCGGGATGCGGCCGCGCGTCGACACGTTGTGCCCGTTGCGGCGGGCCCATTCGCGGATCGCCGCGCTCTGCTCACGGTCGATGGCCCCGCGACCGCGACCCGAACCGGAACGCCCGCGCCGCCGGCCGCCGACGCGCCGACCGGCTTCCACCCACTGCTTCAGATCTCCGCGAAGTTTCGCGGCATTCTTGGACGAAAGATCAATCTCATAGGTCACCCCGTCAAGCCCGAATTCGACCGTTTCGTCGGCTGCGCCGGCACCGTCGAAATCATCGACCAAGGTGACGGTCACTTTTTTTGCCATTGGCTTACCCTCGCATTTCATCCTGAGCAGTTGCTGAGCAGATTGGAAGGACCTCCCCGGTCACCAATGTGCCATAACAACGCAGCATACTCAATCTGTACGGACGCTGCAGGGTTGAGCTTTTCGACTACGAGTGTGGCCGAACAATGGGGAACAAAACTGTCTCCCGAATTGACAGTCCGGTCAATGTCATCAACAACCGGTCGATACCCATTCCCGTTCCGGTACATGGCGGCATCGCATACTCGAGCGCGGCAAGAAAATCTTCGTCGAGCACCATCGCCTCGTCGTCGCCGGCGGCCGCGGCACGCGCTTGCGCGGCGAACCTCTCCCGCTGCACCACCGGGTCGTTCAATTCCGAGTAACCGGTGGCCAGCTCGACCCCACGCACGTACAGGTCCCACTTCTCGGTGACGCCCGCGATGCTGCGGTGCTGGCGCGTCAAAGGCGTTGTCTCAACCGGAAAATCCCGCACGAATGTGGGGGCGACGAGCGAGTTGCCCACCGTGTGCTCCCACAGCTCCTCGACGATCTTTCCGTGCCCGTAGCCCCGGTCGCGCGGAATCTCGACGCCGAGCCGATCGGCGATGGCGAGCAGCATTTCCACCGTCGCCTCCGGCGTGATCTCTTCACCGAGCGCCGACGACAACGACGGGTACATTTCTATAGAAGCCCATTCTCCGTCTATGTCGTAGACACTGCCGTCGGGCAGCGGTAGTTGTCTGGTTCCGATCGCCTCGTCGGCGACCTCTTGAATAAGCTCGCGCGTCACTACCGCCGAATCGTCATACGTTCCGTAGGCCTGGTAGGTCTCGAGCATCGAAAATTCCGGAGAATGCGTGGAATCCGCACCTTCGTTTCGAAAGACGCGATTTAGTTCGAAAACTCTGTCGAAACCACCGACGACACAGCGCTTGAGGAACAGTTCCGGTGCGATCCTCAGGTAGAGATCGATGTCCAGCGCATTGGAATGTGTGATGAACGGCCGCGCGGCCGCGCCACCGGCCAGCGTCTGCAACATTGGGGTTTCGACTTCGAGAAAACCGCGCCGGTCCAATGCGTTACGGATGGCGCGGATCACCGCGATGCGCTGCCGGGCCACCGTGCGCGCCTGCGGGCGGACGATCAGGTCGACGTAGCGCTGCCGCACCCGCGCCTCTTCGCTCATCTCCTTGTGCGCGACAGGCAGCGGGCGCAACGACTTGGACGCCATTTGCCACGAGTCGGCCAGCACGGACAATTCGCCGCGCCGCGAGCTGATCACGTTGCCGTGCACGTAGACGATGTCGCCCAGATCGACGTCGGTTTTCCAGGCATCGAGCGCTTCCTGGCCCACCTTGTCGAGGCTGATCATCACCTGCAGGGTGGCGCCGTCGCCCTCCTGCAGCGTGGCGAAGCAGAGCTTGCCCGAGTTGCGGGCGAAGATCACCCGACCTGCGACGCCGACGAGGTCGTCGGTCGCGGTGTCGACCGGCAGGTCGGGGTGGGCGGCGCGGACCTGAGCCAGCGTGTGGGTGCGTTCGACGGCGACCGGGTAGGGATCGCGCCCCTGCGCGAGCAGCCGAGCGCGCTTGTCCCGGCGGATCCGGTACTGCTCGGGGATGTCTAAGTCGTCGGCACTCACGACGTGCCAGCTTAAAGGACCGGTCTTTGAGGGCGCGGTGACGTCAGCGCGCCGTCTTGAGCCGGCCGCGCTGGGCGTCGCGGTTGCGTTCGAAGACCAGCCGCAGGCCGTGCAGGGTCAGGTGCTGTTCGTAGTGGCTGACGGTTTGCAACTCGGGCAGCAGCAGGGGCGCGGTGTGCCCGGTGGCCACGATCGCGATGTCGTCGCCGGCGAACCCGTCCACATCCTCACGAATGCGCCCGACCAGGCCGTCGACCAGCCCGGCGAATCCGAAGACCGCCCCGGCCTGCATGCACTCGACGGTGTTCTTGCCGATCACCGAACGGGGCCGGGTCAGCTCGACGCGGCGCAGCGCGGCCGAGCGGGCGGCGGCGGCGTCGGAGGACACCTGCAGCCCGGGCGCGATCGCGCCACCGAGGAATTCACCCTTGGCCGACACGACGTCCACGCAGATCGAGGATCCGAAGTCGATGACGATGGCCGCCGTGCCGAACTTGTGAAAGGCCGCCAGGCAGTTGACTATTCGGTCGGCACCCACCTCTTTGGGGTTGTCCACCAACAGCGGAATGCCGGTGCGCACCCCGGGCTCGATCAGCACGTGGGGCACCGACGGCCAGTACTGGTCGAGCATGAGCCGCACCTCGTGCAGCACCGAGGGGACGGTCGACAGCGCGGCGGCGCCGGTCAGCCGCTCGGAATCGTCGCCGATCAAGCCGTCGATGGTCAGCGCCAATTCGTCCGCGGTGATCTCCGATTCGGTGCGAATCCGCCACTGCTGCACGACGTTTGCGTGCTCCTTGGCGCCCGATATCAGCCCGACGACGGTGTGGGTGTTACGGACGTCGATCGCCAGCAGCACGGCTACCGCGCAACGATCCGGGGATCCAGCAGCTCGGCCGCGTCTTCGGGCACGAACGCCGGGTCATGGCCGAGGTCGATCGGTTTGTTGTCGGCGTCGACGAAGACGATCCGCGGCTGATAGGTCCGGGCCTCCGCCTCTTCCATGGTGCCGTAGGCGATCAGAATCACCAGGTCACCCGGGTGGACGAGATGTGCCGCCGCACCGTTGATTCCGATCACGCCGCTGCCGCGCTCGCCGGTGATGGCGTAGGTGACGAGCCGGGCGCCGTTGTCGATGTCGACGATGGTCACCTGTTCGCCTTCGAGCAGATCCGCGGCGTCCATCAGATCGGCGTCGATGGTCACCGAGCCCACGTAGTGCAGGTCGGCCTGCGTGACGGTGGCCCGGTGGATCTTCGACCTGAGCATCGTCCGTAGCATCAATTCCTCCAAGGTGATTGGGCGTATTCGTGATTGCCGTCCGGCCCTGAGGTGCCGGCGGGTGTTTCGATCTGCATTTCGACGTTGTCCAGCAGCCGGGTGGTGCCCAGCCGGGCGGCGACCAGCAGCCGGGCCGAACCGTGGGCGGGCGCCGGTCCGAGCGCCGCGTCGCGCAGCTCGAGGTAGTCGACGGTGAGCGCGGGGACGGCGTCGAGCACCGCGCGCGCCGCGTCCAGCGCGGCCGCACCGCCGTGGTGCGCGGCGTGGGCGGCCGCGGTCAGCGCGGCCGAAAGCGTCACGGCCAGTTCGCGTTGCGTGGGATCCAGGTAGCGGTTGCGCGACGACATCGCCAAACCGTCGGATTCGCGGACCGTCGGCACCCCGACGACCTGCGCGTCGATGTCGAGGTCGGCGACCATCTGGCGGACCATGACCAGCTGCTGGTAGTCCTTCTCCCCGAAGAAGATCCGGTCCGGCCGCACGATCTGCAGCAGCTTGCACACGACGGTGAGCATCCCGGCGAAATGGGTCGGTCGGACAGCGCCCTCGAGTTCGGCGGCCAGCGGCCCGGGCTGCACGGTGGTGCGCAGACCGTTCGGGTACATCGCCGTGGCCGTTGGGGCGAAGACGATTTCGACGCCTTCTTCGCGCAGCAGCGCGAGGTCGTCGTCCATGGTCCGCGGATAGGCGTCGAGATCCTCACCGGCGCCGAATTGCAGCGGGTTGACGAAGATCGAGACCACGACCACCGACCCGGGCACCCGCTTGGCCGCGCGCACCAACGCCAGATGGCCGTCGTGCAGCGCGCCCATGGTGGGCACCAGCATCACCCGGCGGCCGGTGTGGCGCAGGGCGCGGCTGACGTCGGTGACGTCGCGCGGGTTCGGGTACAGGTTGAGTTCGCCCGCCTTGAAGGCCGGAGGCTTGCCGGTGCTCATCGCGCCAGCACCTCGACGACGTCTTGGGGAGCGTGCGCGCGCTGGGCGGTCCGCAGGGCGTTCACCCGATACGCCTGCGCCAGTTCGGGTCCCACCCCGGCCAGCGCCGCCAGATGCGCGGCGACCGCGGCGGCGTCGCCGCGCGCGACCGGGCCGGTGAGCGCGGCTTGCCCGCGTTGCAGGGTGTTCTCCAGCGCCGCCCGGGCCAGCGGCCCGACGATGCGCTCGGCGATGCCGCCCGGCTGGTCGTCGACGGACTGCTGGCCGAGCAGCTCGCTGCCGCGCAGCGCGGCGCGCAGCGCATCCAGGGCGTCGGCCAGCACGGTCACGATGTGGTTGCCCGCATGGGCCAGCGCGGCGTGGTAGAGAATGCGGGCGTCCCCGGCGACGCAGAACGGCTCTCCGCCCATCTCCAGGACGAGCGATTGACCGATCGCGTATCCGACCTCGCCGGCCGCCGTGATGCCGAAGCACGTGTCCGGCAGCCTGCTGATGTCCTCGTCGGAACCGGTGAACGTCATGGCCGGGTGGATCGCCAGCGGGATGCAGCCCTGCTCGGCCAGCGGCGCCAAAACGCTTACCCCGTTGGCGCCGGACGTGTGGACCACGATGGTTCCGGGCCGCACCGCCGATGTCGCGGCGAGACCGGACACCAGACCGGCCAGTTCGCTGTCGGGAACCGCGAGCAGCAACAGTTCGGCGCCGGCGGCGACGTCGGGTGGCGTCGCCACCGGGGTGTCGGGCAGGCGGCTCTGGGCCCGCTGCCGCGACGCATGGGAGATGGCGCTGCACGCCACCACGACATGGTCCGCGCGCTCCAGCGCGACACCGAGCGCGGTGCCCACCCGACCGGCCGAGATGATTCCCACCTTGAGCCTGGCCGGGCGCAGACCGTCGAACTGCACCATCGCAGACGACCTCACAGATTTCTTGGTTCGTTCCGGTCCCACCGGGTGGGTACCGTTCGGTCACTGAGACTCTAGTCGATCACCAGGCGTTTCCCAATGTGAGGAAGCTCCCAGCTCAGCCTTCGCGGCTATTCCCGTCTGCGACGCCGGCCGCCCTCGGAGGGCTGCACCTGTAGGCGGGCCAGCAGGTCGGCCACCGACTGGCCGCCCGTGGAGGTGGTCTCTCCGGCGGCCTCGGCGTCCTCCCGCGGCGCTTCACCGCCGTGCCGGGGTGCCTGCTCCGGAGCCGGCGGCGGGGCGAGTCGCGGTGGCGGGGGCGCGCCGGCGGGCGGTCCCTGCTGCACCGGGGGCGCGGCCGGCGGGGGCGGCGCCGGGGCGGGGGCCTCGCTGCCGGGAGCGAAATTGCGCACCCCGTAGTCGCGGTACTCCGCCGAGTGGCGTGAGCGTGCCCGCCGGCCGGACTCGGCGTAGGGCGTTGGGGGTAGCGGCTCGACGGGCAGGCCGTCCCAGGCTTCGTCCGGGGCCTCGTCTCGGGATTCGTCGGGGCCCGAATGCCGCGCGCGTCGCCGCCCGCCCGCCGATTCGGCGGGGGCGTCGGCGCCGGCCCAGTTGCTGCCCGGTGTCCCGGCCGGCAACCACTGTCCGTGGGCGGCCGCCGGCTGCCATTCCTGGCGTTGCCCGTCGGCCCGGGGTTGCGGTTGCGGTTCCGCTGGCGGCGGGGCCTGCGGTTCGGGCTCGGGTTGCGGCGGCGGTTGCTGACGGGGTTCGAACCGCGGCTCCGGCGGCGGTGGGGCGTAGGCCGGCTCCGGCGCCGGATATGCGGGTTCTTGGGCCGGTTCGTACTGGTAGGGGGCCCGTTCCCGGCGGGGTGGCGCCGGCTGACGCGGCGGCACCAGGGGCTCTTCGGGCACGTCGATGATGGCCGTCTCGTCGGCACGGCCGCGCGGGCTGTCCTGGGGCACCGACGTGACCCGATCGCTGGGCACCCAGTCGACGGGGTTGTCGCGGGCGCCCTGGCCGTTGCGGTCCCACTCGCTGTACGCGCGCTCCGGTTGCGGCTCGGTCTCGACCGTCCCGAGGGCCGGGCGGTGTGCGAGGTCGGTGTCGAACAGGATTTCCAGGCTGGTGCGCAATGAGCTCAGTTCCGCGCGCAGCTCGGCCAGATCGTCGGCGGCCTGGGCGCGCAGCTCCGAGGCCAGCTCGCGACGCAGCTGGGACTCCACGGTCAATTCGTATTCACGCCGGGCCGAAATCTCCCGGTCGAGCTGGAGGTCGTAGACCAGCTTGAGGTCGCGCACGCGGGCCTGGTCGGCGTCGCTCTGGCGCCGATAGAGCACAGAAACGAAGGCGCCGGCGACTGCGGCCCACAGCGCCAGGATTACAGCGAGCTTGAGGAGTTCCACCCGATTGGTGAAAACCAATGCGGAACTGGCACCTATCGCGAGGACCAGCAACGCGGTCAAGAGCACCCACCCCGGCCTGCGGCCGCCGCGCCGGACCCGGGCGCCGCGGGACAGAACGGTCATGGCCTGACTGTACCTGCGCGAGGTCATTCAGCGTGTCGCCCGACTCCGGCGATTCTCACCTGGGTTGATCCGCGAATTGGCCGGCGGCTAGGTTTCGGCGCCGTCGCCGTGCTCGGTCGGGTCGTGCGGGGACTTGCAGCAATGTTGCAGCCACAGCGCGGCGACGACCAGCGCCAGCGCGCTGACGGCCGCCACCACCGTCCCGGAGGTGTCCTCGGCGGCGGCCCGCAGCCAGGACCGGCGCGGCAGGAAGTACACCAGCACCCCGACCCACCAGCCCAGCATCAACGCCCCCACCCACGCCGAGGCCTTGGCGACCATCAGGCTGCGGGCCACCGCGAGTGGATGCAATCGGCCCGCACCGGAGCCGATTTCGCCGTCGGTGATCTTGGCTCGCACGTAGCGCGCCCACAGCGCCTCGGCGACGGCCACCGCCAGTAGCGACAGGCCCGTCCACACCGTGATCGGGGGAAACCACCGGTACAGGCCCTTGATCAGCAGGTAGCCCACCACGGCGGCGCCGACCACCGCGACCGTCAGCTCACGCTTGCGAGTGGGTCCCATCAGGTCTTGAGCTCGAGCGTCAGGTCGGACAGCCGGACGGCGGCACGGTCGGCGTCTTCGAGCTCGGCCAGCAGCTGCGCGACGGGGCGCGGCCCTTCGGCCACCGTCAGCCGGGCGTCCGGGTCGACGGCCAACCAGGGGATCAACACGAAGGCCCGCAAATGGGCCAGCGGATGCGGCAGCGTCAGGTTGTTCTCCCGGGAGGTCACCTCGGTCTGCCCGTAACAGGCGATGAGGTCGACGTCGAGGGTCCGCGGCCCCCAGCGCTCGCCGCGAACCCGGCCCGCCGCACGCTCGAACTCCTGAGCCCGGGCGAGCCAGCCCGGCCCGTCGCAGGCCGGGTCGTCGGCGATCAGCACCGCGTTGAGAAACGGTGCCTGATCCAGCCGGCCCCAGGGGTCGGTCTCGTACACCGGTGACACGGCGCGCACCGCGTCTCCCAGCCCGTCGACCACCGACTGCAACCTCGCCAGCCGGTCACCCAGGTTGGAGCCGACGGACAACACCACTGTGGTCATAACGGCACCACCGAGCCTCGGCCGCGCCGGGACCGCCGCACCACCACCGAGACGTCGGCGAACTGCTGCGGGATCGGTGCCTGCGGCTTGTGCACCACCACCTCGACGGCGTGCACGCGTTCGTCGTCCATCACCTCATCGGCGATCTGGGCGCCGACGGTTTCGATCAGGTTGCGCGCCGGTCCCGCCACCACGTCGGCCGCCAGCCGGGCCAGCGCGCCGTAGTCGTAGGTGTCGGAGAGCTCATCGGTAGCGGCGGCCGACGCCAGGTCGATCCACACCGTGACGTCGATGATGAAGTCCTGCCCGTTCGCGCGTTCGTGGTCGAATACCCCGTGTTGTCCGCGAACCTTCAACCCGCGCAACTCGATTCGATCAGCCATCGTCTCCAGCCAGCCCAGTGTGCGTCTCGTCGTTCCATGCCGCCACGACCTTGAGCGCATCGACCGTGGCGCGCACATCGTGCACGCGCACCCCCCAGGCCCCGTGCAGGGCGGCCAGCGCGGAAATCACCGCGGTCGCCGTCTCACGCCCGTCCGGAGGCCGCGCTGAGCCGTCGGGCCCGGCCAACAACGTACCGAGGAACCGCTTGCGCGACGCGCCCAGGAGCACCGGGATCCCGGTGGCGACCAATTGCGGCAACGCATGCAGCAGCGCCCAATTGTGTTGTCCCGTCTTGGCGAATCCCAGCCCCGGGTCGAGCATCAGCTGAGCGGGGTCGACACCGGCGGACACCGCGGCGTCGACACTGGCCAGCAACTCGGTGCGCACTTCGGCGACCACGTCGTGGTATTGCGGGGCCGCGTGCGGTCGTTCGGCCGCAACGGAGCGCCAATGCATCAGCACCCAAGGCACTTTCGCCTCGGCCAGCAGCGGCGCCATGCCGGGATCGGCCCGGCCGCCGGACACGTCGTTGACGATCCGCGCGCCGCTGCACAGCGCCGCCCGCGCGACGTCGGCGTGCATGGTATCGATGCTGACTGTAATGCCTTGTGAGGCAAGCTCTTTGACGACAGGGACGACCCGGGAGGTCTCGACGCGGGCGTCGACGCGCGTGGCGCCGGGGCGGGTCGATTCTCCGCCGACGTCGACGATGTCGGCGCCGTCGGCGGCCAGCGCCAGTCCCTGTGCCACGGCTTTGTCGGGGTCGAGATAGCGGCCGCCATCGGAGAACGAATCGTCAGTGACGTTCAGAACTCCCATTACCTGCACAGGCGCCAGGCTCACTTCCGCAGGATGAGGTCGAGCGCCTCGGCTCGAGAAGCGGCGTTGGTTTTGAATATGCCGCGCACCGCCGAGGTCGTGGTCGTCGCTCCGGGCTTGCGGACACCGCGCATCGCCATGCACAGGTGCTCGGCCTCGACCACGACGATCACCCCGCGCGGATTGAGCTTTTTCACCAGGGCGTCGGCGATTTGGCTGGTGAGCCGTTCCTGCACCTGAGGCCGCTTGGCGTACAGATCGACCAGTCGCGCGATCTTCGACAGGCCGGTGACCCTGCCGTCGTTGCCCGGGATGTAACCGACGTGGGCCACCCCGTGGAACGACACCAGGTGGTGTTCGCACGTGGAGTACAGCGGGATCTCCTTGACCAGCACCAGTTCGTCGTGATCCTCGTCGAACATGGTGTTCAACACGCTGTCCGGATCGGTGTAGAGCCCGGCGAACATCTCCCGATAGGCGCGGGCGACGCGGGCCGGGGTTTCCCGCAGGCCGTGCCGGTCCGGGTCTTCGCCGATCGCGCACAGCAATTCGCGGACCGCGGCCTCGGCACGGTCCTGGTCGAAGACCCGCATCTGGGACATCGCGGTGTCCGGCAGTGCCATCGAATCCTCCGTTTGCTCAGCCGTGGGCCGGCGGATTGGACCGGCTTACGTCGTCATCCTGCCGCTCGGGTGAGCCACCCTCCTGGGCGGGCTGGCCCGGCGGGGGATACGGCGGATACGGCGGGTACGCCTGACCCGGCTGACCGGAGCGACCCGGCCCGCCCGGGTAGCCCTGCTGATGGCCGGCGTGGCCCTGCTGTCCGGGATACGGTTGCGGGCCCGGGTAACTGGGCGCCGGTTGCTGCCAATAGGGCTGCTGTGGCGGCTGCGCCGGCGGGTTCCAGTAGTTCGGCTGCTGTTGGGGCTGCGGCGCTTGCTGCGGCGGCCAGCCCGGCGCGCGCCAGCCGGCCGGTGCGCCGTAGTCGGGTTGGGTGGGGTGCGGCGAGTCCTTACCACCGCCCTGGTTTCCGTGAGAACCATTGCCGCCGTTGGCGTTTCGGTCGGCCTCCAGCCGTGCCGCTTCGCTGGCCCGTGCGATGGCCGCCTTGAAGGCCGGCTCGGGGGTGGGCGGCGGCCAGGGTTCGCCGCGCTCGATGGCCAGCTCGCCGGGGGTTTTGATCGGCGGCTTGTCCGACGGGATGCGGCCACCGAAATCGTCGAACATGGTGAGGCGCGGCCGCTTTTCGACGCCGGAGAAGATGCTTTCCAGCTCGGCCCGGTGCAGGGTTTCCTTTTCCAGCAGCTCGCCCGCGAGGGTGTCGAGGATGTCGCGGTATTCGGTGAGGATTTCCCACGCCTCGGTGTGCGCGGCCTCGATCAGCTTGCGGATCTCGTCGTCGATGTCGCGGGCGACCTCGTGCGAATAGTCCGCCTGCGTTCCCATGGTGCGGCCCAGGAATGGGTCGCCGTGTTCCGAACCGTACTTGACCGCACCGAGTTTGGAGCTCATCCCGAATTCGGTGACCATGGCGCGCGCGATCTTGGTGGCCTGCTCGATGTCGGACACCGCGCCCGTCGTCGGCTCCCGGAAGACCAGCTCCTCGGCGGCGCGCCCGCCCATCGCGAACACCAACTGCGCGATCATCTCCGAGCGGGTCCGCAGTCCCTTGTCCTCTTCCGGCACCGCCACCGCGTGCCCGCCCGTGCGGCCGCGCGCCAGGATCGTCACCTTGTAGATCGGCTCGATGTCGGGCATCGCCCAGGCCGCCAGGGTGTGGCCGCCCTCGTGATAGGCGGTGATCTTCTTTTCCTGCTCGCTGATGATGCGGCCCTTGCGACGGGGTCCGCCGATTACCCGGTCCACCGCCTCTTCCAGGGCGGCGCTGGTGATGACGGTGCCGTTCTCGCGGGCGGTGAGCAGCGCCGCCTCGTTGATGACGTTGGCCAGGTCGGCGCCCGTCATGCCGACGGTCCGCTTGGCCAGCCCGGCGAGGTCGGCGTCCGGGCCGATCGGCTTGCCCTTGGAGTGCACCTCCAGCACCGCCTTGCGGCCCGCCAGGTCCGGATTGGACACCGGAATCTGCCGGTCGAAGCGGCCGGGCCGCAGCAGCGCCGGGTCCAGGATGTCCGGCCGGTTGGTGGCGGCGATCAGAATGACGCCGGCCCGCGGGTCGAACCCGTCCATTTCGACCAGCAACTGGTTCAGCGTCTGCTCGCGCTCGTCGTGCCCGCCGCCCAGGCCCGCGCCGCGCTGGCGGCCCACGGCGTCGATCTCGTCGACGAAGATGATGCACGGGTTGTTCTGTTTGGCCTGGTCGAACAGGTCGCGGACCCGGGACGCACCGACACCGACGAACATCTCGACGAAGTCGGAGCCGGAGATGGTGAAGAACGGAACACCGGCCTCGCCGGCCACCGCGCGGGCGAGCAGCGTCTTACCGGTGCCGGGCGGGCCGTAGAGCAGCACGCCCCGGGGGATCTTGGCGCCCAGTGCCTGATAGCGACCGGGGTTCTGCAGGAAGTCCTTGATCTCGTAGAGCTCCTCGACCGCCTCGTCGACGCCGGCGACGTCGGCGAACGTGGTCTTGGGCATGTCCTTGGAGAGCTGCTTGGCGCGCGATTTGCCGAATCCGAAGCCCATCCGGGCGCCGCCCTGCATGCGGGAGAACATCACGAACAGCCCCACCAAAAGCAGCAGCGGCAGGACGTAGACCAGCAGCTCGCCCAGGATGCTGCCCTGGTTGACGACGGTGCTGACCTTCGCGTTCTTGGCGGTGAGCGCGTTGAACAGGTCGACCGCATAGCCGCTGGGATATTTGGTGATGACCTTGTCGGAATTGTCCGTATCGCCGTTGCCCTTCTTCAGGGTCAAGCGCAGCTGCTGCTCACGGTCGTCGATTTGTGCGCTTTTGACGTTGTCGCCGTTGATTTGGGACATCGCCACGGACGTATCGACGGGCTTATAGCCGCGAGTGTCGTCGCTGAAATAGAAGAACGACCAGCCGAGCAGCACCACGACAGCAATCGCCGTGATGGTGCGAATAACGTTTTTCCGGTTCATCAATCATCGGCCTTGTCGGCCAGGTCCTTCCCCGATATACACGCAGCTGGAAAAGTCCAGGCTACCGCCTGTGGTGATCGCTAGCTCCGGCAGAGCCGGGGCGCAGCGGGTCGCCACCATTTGCTCAGTGGTCGTCGCTAGCTCCGACAAAGCCGCGCCTGCCCAGTTAACGACCGGCAGTTCCCGGGACGGCCGGCTCACTCGTAGTAGCGGGCCTCGAGGACATTGCCGTCCGGATCGGCGAAGTAGTACGTGTGCGGCGACCATCCCCGCGCGCCGAAACTGTGGTGCAGCCGGACGCTGGTGTCCACACCTGCCGCCTGCAGGCGCTCCTCGAGCGCGTCGTAGTCGGCTTTCGACAGGGCAAGGCAGACGTGGTTGACCGGTCGGCCGGCGCTTCCTTCGGCCACCGCGGACGACGCCGCGCCGGAAGCCATCTCGAGTGGCATCAGGTCGATGATGGAGTCCTCGGACACCCGCACGCTCGGGAACGGCGCCTGGCCGGCCTCGAACTCGGCGAACCGCACCGGCGCCAGCCCGACGACCTTCGAATAGAAGTCCATCGCCGCGCGCGGATCCTTCGTCCACAGAACTACGTGGTCCAATCGCATGCACAAATTATGCTGCGCGGAGCCAAAGAGACCCTTCTCAGTGCGCAACCGTTGTGCTTTGGTGAGACGGTGCCCCCAACCGAACGGTTAGTAGATACCAATGGTGTGCGGCTACGGGTGACGGAAGCGGGCGACCGCGGCGCGCCCGTGGTGATCCTGGCCCACGGCTTTCCCGAACTGGCCTACTCCTGGCGCCACCAGATAGACGTCCTCGCGCAAGCCGGCTACCACGTGCTGGCGCCCGATCAGCGCGGCTACGGCGGGTCGGATCGCCCGGATGCCGTCGACGCCTACGACATTCACCAGTTGACCGGAGACCTGGTCGGCCTGCTCGACGACGTCGGCGCCGAGCGTGCCGTGTGGATTGGTCACGACTGGGGCGCGGCCGTGGTGTGGAACGCCCCGCTGCTGCACCCCGACCGGGTCGCGGCTGTCGCCGCGCTGAGCGTGCCGGTGACGCCGCGCCCGCACGTGGCGCCGACGAAGGCGTGGCGAAAGATGTTCGGCGAGAACTTCTTCTACATCCTCTACTTCCAGGAGCCCGGCGTCGCCGACGCCGAATTGAACGCCGATCCCGCCCGGGTGATCCGTCGCATGATGGGCAGCCTACGAACCGACGGCAAGGATGCGCTGGTGCGGATGGCTACCCCCGGTCCGGAAGGTTTCGTCGACCGCCTTCCCGAGCCGGATGGTCTGCCGGACTGGATCAACCAGGACGAGATCGACCAGTACGTCGCCGAATTCTCGCGGACGGGCTTCACCGGTGGCCTGAACTGGTACCGCAATTTCGATCGCAACTGGGAGACCACCCCCCAACTCGACGGCGCCAAGATCTCGGTGCCGTGTTTGTTCATCGGCGGGACGGCCGATCCCGTCCTGTCGTTCACCCGGCCCGATCGCGCCGCGGAGGCGATTTCCGGTCCGTACCAACAGGTGATGATCGACGGCGCCGGGCATTGGCTGCAGCAGGAGCGCCCCGACGAGGTGAATGCGGCCTTGCTGGAATTCCTCAACGGATTGGAGCTTTGATGAGCGCGCCCCTGCGTTTCGGTGTCTTTATCACCCCGTTTCACCCAGTCGGCCAATCCCCGACGGTCGCACTGGAATACGACATGGAACGCGTCGTCGCGCTGGATCGGCTCGGGTTCGACGAAGCGTGGTTCGGCGAACACCACTCCGGCGGCTACGAGCTGATCGCCTGTCCTGAGGTGTTCATCGCTGCGGCCGCCGAACGGACCAAACACATCCGACTGGGCACGGGAGTGGTGTCACTGCCCTATCACCATCCGCTCATGGTCGCCGATCGCTGGGTGCTGCTGGATCACCTGACCCGCGGCCGCGTCATGTTCGGCACCGGACCCGGCGCACTGCCCTCGGACGCCTACATGATGGGCATCGACCCCGTCGAGCAGCGGCGCATGATGCAGGAATCCCTCGAGGCCATCCTGGCGCTGTTCCGCGCCGCGCCCACCGAACGAATCGACCGGCACTCCGATTGGTTCACGCTGCGCGACGCGCAGTTGCACATCCGGCCCTACACCTGGCCCTACCCCGAAATCTCCACGGCAGCAATGATTTCTCCGTCGGGGCCGCGGTTGGCCGGGGCGCTGGGCACCTCGCTGCTGTCGCTGTCGATGTCGGTGCCCGGCGGCTATGCGGCGCTGGAAACCACCTGGGACGTGGTTCGCGAACAGGCCGCGAAAGTCGGCCGGGATGAGCCGGACCGGGGCGACTG
Source organism: Mycobacterium marseillense (assembly GCF_010731675.1). NCBI lineage: Bacteria > Bacillati > Actinomycetota > Actinomycetes > Mycobacteriales > Mycobacteriaceae > Mycobacterium > Mycobacterium marseillense. The sequence continues at coordinate 4,320,302 of NZ_AP022584.1, read as the reverse complement.
GCGCGTCCTGAGCATCATGCACATCGCAGACAGCCGCGAGCAGGCGATCGATGATTGCACCTACGGGCTGCAGGATTTCGCGAATTACTTCGGTGCGGCCGGGTTCGTCCCGCTGGCCAACAGCGTCGAAGGCACCCAGACGCCACATGAGTTCGTCGCGGACTACGCGGCCAAGGGCAATTGCTGCATCGGCACGCCCGAGGACGCCATTGCGCACATCGAAGACCTGCTCGACCGCTCCGGTGGCTTCGGCACCCTGCTGATGCTCGGCCACGACTGGGCCTCCCCGGAGGCGACGCACCGCTGCTATGACCTGATGGCGCGCAAGGTGATTCCTCACTTCAAACGGCAACTCGAAGCGTCGCGCGCATCCCATGAATGGGCCAAAGGCAAACGTGACCAGTTGATCGGAAGGGCCGGCGAGGCGGTGGTCAAAGCCATCACCGAGCACGTGGACGAACAGAAAGATGCGGTGCACTGATGCGCGCCTCGGTGTTGCGTGACGGTCGTATGGTCTACCGCGACGACGTGCCCGAGCCGGTACCCGAAGCCGGGCAGGTGCTCGTCGGCGTGCGGGCATGCGGAATCTGCGGCTCCGACCTGCATTTCGCCGCCCACGGCGCCCAGGTACTGGAAATGACCGCTCGCGCGGCGGGCGGCGGCGGGGGCATGCACGTCGACCTGGACCACGACATCTTCATGGGCCACGAATTCAGCGCCGAGATACTCGAAGCCGGCCCCGACACCGAGACCCATCCGCCGGGAACCTTGGTCACGTCGCTGCCGGTACTCTTGTCCGCCAAAGGCGTCGATCCAATTGTGTACAGCAACAGCACAATCGGCGGCTACGCCGAGCGGATGCTGTTGTCGGCGCCGCTGCTGCTGCCCATCCCCAACGGCTTGGATTTCAGGCACGCGGCCCTGACCGAACCCATGGCGGTGGGACTGCACGCCGTCAACAAGTCCAGCATCACACCCGGCGAGACGGCGTTGGTTTTGGGCTGCGGCCCGATCGGGATCGCGATCGTCGCCGCCCTTCGGTCCAAGGGCATTGAAACCATTGTGGCGTCCGACTTTTCGCCGAAGCGGCGGGAGCTCGCGACCGCGATGGGTGCCCACCAGACGCTGGATCCGGCGCAGGGATCACCCTTCGACAGTGTCAAGCCCGCGGTGGTGTTCGAGGCCGTCGGGGTGCCCGGCATCATCGACGACGTGATGCTTCGGGCGCGACCCGGCACCCGCCTGGTGGTCGCCGGGGTGTGCATGCAACCCGACACCGTGCATCCCTTCTTCGCGATCGCCAAAGAGATCAACGTGCAGTTCGTGCTCGCCTACACCCCCGACGAGTTCGGCGACTCGCTGCGCGCACTGGCGGAGGGTGACATCGACGTCAGCCCGCTGATCACCGGCGAGGTGGGGCTGGATGCGGTCGGCGCGGCGTTCGACGACCTGGCCGACCCCGAGCGGCACTGCAAGGTTCTCGTCACGCCCTGAAACTTGTCAGAGGGTCCGTCTACAGTCGAATGTATGTTCGATGTACCGTCGGATCCCGCCGCTCTGGTCGCGGAGATCGAGTCCACCCATCGGGAGGAATCGATGCTCGTGGCGCGCCGGCTGGCGGCGGTGGCGGCCTTGCTTCGCCATCGCGTGGCGAACTCCGAGCAGGCCGATCAGGAGTACGCGGCGATCGACGGCTTCGAGCAGACCGCCGCCGAGGTCGCCGCCGCGATGAACCTCTCGGCGATGGGCGCCAGCTACCTGGTGTCGCACGCTGAAGCGCTGGACACCCGGTTGCCCAGGATTGCGGCCCTGCTGGCCGAGGGGAGAACGGACTGGCGCACCGTGCGCCTGATCATCACCCGCACCGACCTGATCACCGACGGGGAGTTGATCGCCAAGATCGATCAGTCGCTCGCCGCGCGGATCGGTAATTGGCACGGTTGGTCGAAGCAGCGGATTGTCAACGCGGTCGACGCCGCCGTACGGGTCACCGATCCCGACGCCGTCCGTGAACGCCGCCTCGAAGCCGAAAACGAGCGCCACATCGCGATCACGGCCACGGACAACGGGATGGCCGAGCTCAACGGTTCGGTGGCCGCCGCCGCCGCGACGGCCTTCGATCGCCGACTCTCCCAACTCGCCAAGCAGGTGTGCCCCGCTGACCCGCGAACAATGGATCAGCGCCGCGCCGACGCATTGGCCGCGCTGGCCGAGAACCGCGGGTTGGCCTGCGCCTGTGGACAACCCGAGTGCCCGACGCGGGGGGACGACGACAAGCGCGATCGATCCGGGGCGCAGGTGATCGTCACTGTGGTGGCCAGCGACCAAACCGTCTACGCCGATGGCGCCGGGCCCGGTTACCTGGAGGGCTATGGCGTCATCGACGCCGAACAGGTGCGCCAGTTGGCCGCCGCCGCATCGTTGCTCGTCGCCAACCCGGTGACAAGTCCGGTCGAGGCGCTGCGCTACCAACCGTCGGCGGCACTGGAACGGGCCGTCCGGTGCCGCGACCTCACCTGCCGCTTCCCCGGGTGTAGCCGCCCGGCGATGGTATGCGATCTCGACCACACCGTCCCGTTCAACCACCAGGATCCGGCGGCGGGCGGACGGACCGTAGCGGAGAACCTCAAATGCCTGTGCCGCCAACATCATCGGCTCAAGACATTCGGCGGATGGTGCGACAGACAATTGCCCGACGGCACCGTCATCTGGACTTCGCCGACCGGCAACACCTATCGGACTTCCCCCGCGGGAGCGGATCTGTTTCCCCAGCCGCGCGGTCCGGCGTGCGCGGCACCACCGCCCAACCGACGAAGCCGATCCCGACAACGAAGCGGACGAATCACGCAGGCGCGCAAACACAACCGCGAGCAGCGGCCCATCAACGCCGCCCGACGCCAGCTGGAGCAGGACCGCAACGACGAAATCGCGGCGCGCAAGTTCCGAAACCACATGCGCGACATGCTTTTCCTCTTCAAGGGGACGCCGAGTACAAGCCCGTTCTGCACGTGGGTGAACGATCCGAGGGAACCGGAGGAGCTGCCGCCGGATTGGGCGCCCGACCGACCCGCCCTGCAGCCCTTGCCCGACGATCCGCCTTTCTAACCGGCCATAGCGATGGCCGGCACGGGCTGGAACCGTATCGCGTACTGACACGATCCACCGGCTGGCTATGCTGCCTAAGCAGGTATCCGCAGCTTGACGGGATGGAACACCGATGCTGCCGCGCGACGCATTGACGGGTTGATTCGCCTTGGCCGCCAAAGGATCCGCTCTGGCGCAGTTCCTGCGCGCGCGCCGCAGCCTGGTCCGGCCCGCCGACGTCGGCCTGCCGGCGGGCGAACGCCGCAGGGTCGACGGCCTGCGCCGCGAGGAGGTCGCCGTCCTCGCCGGCATCAGCACCGACTACTACCTCCGCCTCGAACAGGGCCGCGAAACCAATCCCTCCGATCAGGTGCTCACGTCGATTGCCCGCGCTCTGCGACTGGACGACGACGCCGTGGTGTACATGCGAAACCTCATGCGTCATCGATCGGCCGAGCGCACTGCGCCGCTGCAGCAAGTGAACCCGGGCATTCGCGATCTTCTTGACGGCTTTGACCGGGCGGCTGCGTTCGTCGTCGACCCCGGGATGACCGTCGTAGTCGCGAACCGGGTGGCGGAGGCGTTGTCACCGCACCTGCGGGTCGGCGGTAACGCGCTGCGGGAACTGTTTCTCGATCCGCGTTCGCCGGAGTTGTATCGCGACTGGAAACTGCTGACCGCGTGGGCGGTCCGGCTGCTTCGCGCGACGTACGGTCAACGTCCCGATCCGGCTTTGATCAACCTGGTCGACGAGTTGATCGAGCACAGTCCGCGGTTTCGCCAGCTCTGGGACCGCCACGACGTCAAGCACGAAGTCGCCGGAGGGCTGGGCGTCAATCACCCGGAGGTCGGTGCGCTGCGGCTCAACTATCAGCAACTGGTGCTGCCGGGGACCGGTCACGTGCTGGTCACGTACTGGGCCGACGCCGGGTCGCCGTCGGAGGCCGGCATGCTGCGGCTGGGCGCCCGCTGAGCCTGGGTGTCGTACAACCAGGAACGACGCGTCCTGGATGCCGGCGCTCGGTCGGCGCAGCATTCGATGCATGAGCCACACGACGATCGCTGAGCCGGACCGTCCCATCATTCCCGTTCGGCCGTCCTGACATGACACACGCGACACGCGAAACACACTCCGGTGCAATCCAATTGGTTGCTCTGCTGGTCGGCTTCATGGCCGGTCCGGTCGCAACGCCCGCCCTGATCTGGCTCAGCCTTGTCCTGGAGCTGCCGCTGGCGGTGATCATCGTCCTGCTCATCGTCATGGTGCTGGTGTCAAATTGGCTCTCGCGCATCATTATTCGCATCCACGAACTACACCGATACGGGAACCGTGCCCACGGGGTCGACCAAGCGGCGGCACACTGACACAGAAATCCCCAACACGGCCGCCGAGCCAGCGGCTAGGGTGCCAGGCATGCCGGTCGCAACCAACGCCTCGAGTTTTGTCCGCCGATCGATCGCGCTGGCCGCGGCCGGCCTGACCGTCGCGGCGGCGTCGGCGTGCGACGAGACCAGCCCGTCACATCCGGGCGCCAATCCCCGGCAGGTAACGGTATTGGGTACCGGGCAAGTGCAAGGAGTGCCGGACACGCTGACCGCCGACGTCGGTATCGAGTTCACCGCTCCCGACGTCACCACCGCCATGAACCAGACCAACGACCGCCAGCAGGCGGTCATCAACGCGTTGCTCGGCGCCGGCGTCGACCGCAAGGACATCAGCACCACCGAGGTCACCCTGGCGCCGCAATACACCAACCCCGGACCCACCGGCACGGCCGACATCACCGGGTACCGCGCCACCAACGCCGTGGCCGTCAAGATCCACCCGCCCGACGCCGCGTCGCGGCTGCTGGCGCTCATCGTCGGCACGGGCGGCGACGCCACCCGGATCAGGTCGGTCCGCTATTCGATCGCCGATGATTCGCAGCTGGTCAAGGATGCCCGGGCGCGGGCGTTCAACGACGCCAAGAGCCGCGCCGAACAATACGCCCAGCTGTCCGGGCTTCGGCTGGGCCGGGTGCTGTCCATCTCGGAGGCGACCGGTAGCCCCCCGCCGGTCGGGGCGCCGACACCGCGGGCCATGCCGTCGATGGTCCCGCTCGAGCCCGGCCAGCAGACCGTGAACTTCTCGGTCACCGCGGTGTGGGAACTGGACTGACGCAGCCGGATGGCGGCGACCCGCCGCGCCCGGCTTCGCCGCGCTTGCGATCGCCGCGAGCTACTGCTGGTAGACCCGGGGGTCCAGGGTGCCGATGTAAGACAGGTCGCGGTAGCGCTCGTCGTAATCGAGGCCATAACCGACGACGAAGTCGTTCGGGATGTCGAAGCCCACGTAGGCGATGTCGACGTGGGCACCCTTGGCGTCGGGCTTGCGCAGCAGCGTGCACACCCCCAGCGACCGCGGGTGCCGCGTTTTGAGGTTGCGCAGCAGCCAGGACAGGGTCAGGCCCGAGTCCACGACGTCCTCGACGATCAGGACGTCGCGCCCCTCGATGTCGCGGTCCAGGTCCTTGAGGATCCGCACCACGCCCGATGAGGACGTCGATGACCCATACGAGCTGACGGCCATGAATTCGAACTGGGTCGGCACCGGGATCGCGCGGGCCAGGTCGGTGACGAAGATCACAGCGCCCTTGAGCACGGTGATCAACAGCAGGTCCTGGCCGGTCTGGCTCGCGGCGTCGCGGTAGTTCTCCCCGATTTCGCGGCCCAGTTCGGCGATGCGCGCCTGAATTTGCTCCGCCGTCAGCAGGACAGACTTGATATCCCCGGGGTAGAGCTCCGCGGGCTGAGCGGGGGTGATCGCCGAGGAGATCTGGGCCACGACCACAGAGTGCCACGCCGGCGGGCGGATAACCAACGGCGGCCCCGATATTGCGGTTACTGAACCTGTTCGCGCCACAGGGTCAAAACGCCGTCGCGCCGGCCCGCGAACAACCGCTCATCAGCCACCGACGACCCCACCGCCACCCCGCCCTGGCCGCGCCACGCGGTCACCAGGGTGTCGACCGCCCGAATCTGCTTGTCGGTCAGGCCCGTCGCGCCGCCGGTCAACAGCCAGGCCCGGATCACGCGGCGCCGGATGGGCGCCTCCAGCGGCGCGAGGGCCGAGACCCGCAGCCCCGGGCCCGCCTTGGCGTCGGGCAGCGCCCGGGCGGCCAGTGCGTCGATCAATTCGCCGTCCTCGCGCAACGCGGTCGCGGTGCGGGCCAGCGCCTCGGCGACGCCGCCACCGAGCACGTCTTCGAGCAGCGGCAACACGTCGGCGCGCAGCCGGGCGCGGGTGAAGCGGCGGTCGCTGTTGTGCGGATCGCGCCAGGCGGTCAGGCCCAGTTCCCGGCACGCGTCATGCGTCACCGCACGGCGGACCCCCAACAACGGCCGACACCACGGCGGATCGTAGGGGCGCATCCCCGCGATCGAGCGCGCGCCGGACCCCCGCCCCAGCCCCAGCAGCACCGTCTCGGCCTGGTCGTCGAGCGTGTGACCCAGCAGCACCGGGCCGTCGTGGTAGGCGGCCAGCGCGGCATAGCGAGCAGCGCGCGCCGCCGCTTCGGGACCGCCTTGGGTGCCGACTTGCACCCGAATCACTTGCGCCGCAACACATCCCAGCGCAGCCGCTTGCGCCCGGGCGGCTTCGGCGATGTCGGCCGAGTGGGATTGCAGGCCGTGGTCCACCACCACCGCGGTGGTGGGCCGCAGCTGAGCCGCCACAGCGGTGAGCGCCAACGAATCCGGGCCACCCGAGAGCGCCACGCACCATTGGTCGACGGCGGCGAGGTGCGTCTTGATGAACGCCTCGACCGCCGCACGCAGCCGGCCTACAGCACCCTGTCGATCCATCGCTGGGGCTCTTCGATCTCGATGGGCAGCGGCAGCGTTTCGGGCCCGGTCCAGATGGTGTTGAACCGCGCCATGCCCACCTGGCCCACGACGTGGTCGACGAACGCCTTGCCGCGGGTGTATTGGCTGAGCTTGGCGTCAAGTCCCAGCAGTGCGCGCAGCAGGCGCTGCAGTGGTGGTTGTTTGCGGTGGCGACGCTCGTCGAAGCGGCGGCGGATGGTGGCCACCGACGGCACGGCCATCGGCCCGACGGCATCCATCACGTGGTCGGCGTGGCCCTCCAGCAGCGTGCCCAGCACCAGCAGCTGATCCAGGGCTTGGCGCTGGGGCTCGGACTGCACCGCCCGCACCAGGCCGAGGATCCCCGCCGAGTTGGCGTCCGAGGCCGCATTGCCGCGGTTGCGGGCGTAGTCGGCGAGCCGGCTCACCACCTCCCCCACGTCGTCACCGGCGTCGCGGGTCAGCAGGCCCAGTGCCTGCGACATGTAGTCGGGCAGCCAAGGATTCGCGGTGAACTGCACCCGGTGGGTGACCTCGTGCAGGCACACCCACAGCCGGAAATCGGTCGGCTCGATCCGAAGCTGCCGCTCGACGGCGAGAACGTTCGGGTACACGAGCAGCAAGCAGCCAGCCTTGGCAGCAGCGAACGGGTCGTATTGGCCGAGAATCCCCGACGAGACGTAGGCCAGGACGGCGCCGGTCTGCGCGCCGGTGATCCGGCCCGTAAGAAACCCGCGCGGCTTCTCGGCGCCGTTCATCATCACCCGCATCGACTCGGCCGCCGCGGCGATCCATTCCGGGCGGTCGACGATGCGGGCGGCGGGCACGGCGCCGCCGGTGACCAGGCCGGTGACGTCGCGGACCAGGGGTTCGGCTTTGGCGGCCGAGCCGACGAGTTCGTCGAACACCTGGCGCCGGGTGTAGTCGCTGGACGGCGGTCCTGGCCGGGCCAGCCGCCGGCCGACCGTGGCCGCGAATTGCCAGTCGACCGCGGTGCCCAGCGTCAGCTCCGGCGACGGCGTCATGAGCACCCGCAGAACCAGAGCTTGGTCGCCAGCGCGTCCATCACGTTGCGGCCGGTCGGCCCCGCGTCATTGGAGATGAACGCGAAGGTGAGCACCCGGCCGCTGCGGTCGGTGAGCACCCCGGCCAGCGCGTTGATGTTGGTCAGCGAGCCGGTCTTGGCCCGCAACCAGCCGGCGGGGCCCTGGCTGGTCGATGCGTCCATGAACCGGTCGCCCAGCGTCCCGCTGCCGGCGGCGATCGGAAGCAGATCCAGCAGCGCCCGCAGCGCGGGCTGGTCCGGCCCGGCGGCGGCCTGCAGCACCCCGTCGAGCGTCTTGGCCGTCAGCCGGTCGTCGACCGAAAGGCCGCTGGAGTCCAGCAGCGCGGCGCCCGCGGTGTCGACGTGGGCGGTGCTCAGCCGGTTGGTGACCGCGTCGGCCGCGCCGGCGAAGCTGCGTGGCCGGTTGATCGCGGCCGCCACCTCGCGGGCGATGCACTCGGCCAGCACGTTGTCGGAGTGGTCCATCATCTCGGACAGCCGCTGGACCAACGGCGCCGACTGCACGACGGCCAGCTGCCGCGCCCCGGACGGCGCGGTCGCGATCGTCACCGCGGCGGGATCGAGGTTGAGCGCCTTGGCCAGCTCGCGGCCGGCATCCAGCGCCGGCGTCCGGGACCGCCGGGAGTTGACCGTGGTCGGCTGGATGCGTCCGGCGTCGATCATCACCGACTCGATCGGCGCGATGTCGCCGTTGTCGACGTCGGCGGGATCCCAGCCCTGCGCCATCGTCGGGCCGCTGAACGCCGAGGTGTCCACCTGCACCGCGGTCGGGGTCACGCCGCTGCGCCGGATCTGTTCGACGAGGTCGCTGATGCGGGCCGCGCCCCGGTACCAGGTGTCCTGCCCGGGCGGCGCAGCGGACAGCACCGGATCGCCGGCGCCCACCAGCACGACGGGGCCCTGGGCGTTTTGGCTGCCAGCCACCACCCGGGTGCTGATCCGGGCCTGGCGGTCCAGCGTCAGCAGGGCGGCGGCGGCCGTCAGCACTTTGTTGGTCGACGCCGGCACCAGCGGCATGTCGTCGGCGACCTGCCACAGCTCTTTTCCGGTGAGGGCGTCGGTGATCCGGCCGCCCAGCCTGCCCAGGTTGGGATCGCCCGCCACCGGTGCCAGCGCGGCGCTGACGCCGGGGCCGCTGGGTAACTCGGCGGAGTCGCTCACCGGGACCATGCCGGGCTTGACCGTGGGCGCATGCGGAGGCGGGATCGGGGCGCGCGCGCTGCCCGCGCCGTGCCCGGTCGTGGTGAAAAACGTCGCCGCCACCACCACGGCAGCGACGAACGCCAGCACGCCCAACCCGATGAACACTGGGGTGGATTTTTGCCAGCGAGTACGGGCCATGACTCTCCTGACTGTTTCCGAACCCATTCTGCCGAATCGGCGCCGATGGGCTCGACTAGGGTGTAGCAGAGCAAAATTGGCCTGCCCAGGCAGACACCCAGACAAGGAGCCGACGCGGTGGAATTCGACGTGACGATCGAGATCCTCAAAGGCCAGCGCAACAAATACGAGGTCGATCACGAGACCGGACGGTTGCGTCTGGACCGCTACCTGTACACCGCCATGGCCTACCCGACCGACTACGGCTTCATCGAGGACACCCTCGGCGAGGACGGTGACCCGCTGGACGCGATGGTGCTGCTGCACCAGTCGGTGTTTCCCGGGGTGATCGTGGAGTCTCGTCCGGTCGGCATGTTCCGGATGACCGACGAAAAGGGCGGCGACGACAAGGTTTTGTGCGTGCCGGCCGGCGACCACCGCTGGGACCACATCCAGGACATCGGCGACGTGCCGGAGTTCGAGCTCGACGTGATCAAGCACTTCTTCGTGCACTACAAGGACCTGGAGCCGGGCAAGTTCGTCAAGGCGGCGGACTGGGTCGGCCGCGCGGAGGCCGAGGCCGAGATTCAGCGCTCGGTAGAACGGTTCAAGGCTGAGGGGCACTAGCCCGATGGTGGCGACCCGCCACTGGCCCTGCGCCGGTTGCGCAGCAGGCTCCAGCCCAGCGCCGCCCCGATGAAGACCACCCCCACCGAGGCGGTGACCGCCTCGGGCACCTGCAAACCGGGATCGATGGATCCCAGCATGATCACGGCAAGCGCGCCGATCGCCCAGTGCGCGCCGTGCTCCAGGTACACGTACCGGTCCAGGGTTTCCTGCTTGACCAGGTAGATGGTGATGGACCGCACGAACATCGAGCCGATCAACCCGAGCCCCAGCGCGATGACGATCGGGTCCGAGGTGATCGCGAAGGCGCCGGTGACCCCGTCGAACGAGAACGCGGCGTCGAGAACCTCGAGATAGAGGAACAGCGTGAAACCCGCCCTGCCGACCGCCTCGCCGACCGACATGCCCTCGACGATTTCCGGCCGGAACGCGCGGCTCAACCCGTTGACCACCAGGTAGGTCACCAGGCCCAGCACCCCGGCGGTCAGCACCGTGGCACGCTCGTCGGCCGAATGCGTCAACTGTGAGCCGACCAGCACCAGCGCGGCGCCGGCCACCACCACCGACACCTGACCGAGCCGCCCGATGCGGGCGAAGGGGACCTCAATCCACTTGAGCCACTTGAGGTCTCGGTCGTGGAAGACGAAATCCAGGAACAGCATCAACAGGAACATCCCGCCGAACGCCGCGATCTGGGGATGGGCGGACAGGATCATCTTCTCGTAGCTCGGCGAGCCGTCGGGAAACTCCAGCGCGCCGTTCGGCGGCGGGTGCAGCGCCAGTTCGAGCGCGCGCACGGGGCCGATCCCCGCGGTCGCCCACACGATGACCAACGGGAACAACAGGCGCATCCCGAACACCGCGATGAGGATCCCGACGGTCAAGAACATCTGCCGCCAAAAGGGACTCATCCGCTTCAGGATCGAGGCGTTGATGATGGCGTTGTCGAACGACAGCGACACCTCGAGGACGGCCAGGACCAGCAGCAGGAAAAGGTCTTTGGGGCCACCGTGGAGATACCCCAGCACGAGGGCCACCACGGAGAGCAACAGCGAAATGCCGAAGATGCGGTAGGCGGCCATGGGTCCTTTCCGACAGCCGCTCACATTAGCGAACCCGATCGCCGCGCCGGGCGATCGGTGCGGACACTTACTATTTTCAAATTGTGGCGATACATCGGTGCGGTCCGCTGAAAGCGCTGCCCCGGTGACCGAAATCAGCGCCTCACAGGGGCCGGTGGCGCGCGGCAGCATGGCCCGCGTCGGCACCGCGACCGCCGTGACCGCCCTGTGCGGTTACGGCGTGATCTACCTGGCGGCCCGCGACCTGGCGCCCAGCGGCTTCTCGGTGTTCGGGGTGTTCTGGGGCGCGTTCGGGCTGGTCAGCGGCGCCGCATTCGGGCTGCTGCAAGAGACCACTCGTGAGGTCCGCGCCTGCTCGGTCGGGGGGCCCTACCTGGAAGTCGCGCCGACCAAGCGCACCCACCCGCTGCGGGTCGCCGCGCTGATCGGCGTGGCCGCGGCCGTCGTGATCGCGGGGACCGCGCCCCTGTGGAGCGGGCGGGTCTTCGTCGAGTCACGCTGGCTGTCGGTGGCGCTGCTGTGCGCGGGGCTGGCCGGCTTCTGTGTGCACACCACCCTGCTGGGCATGCTGGCCGGCATCAATCAGTGGACCCAGTACGGGGCGCTGATGGTGACCGACGCGGTCATCCGCGTCGCGATCGCGGCGGCCACCGTGGTGCTGGGCTGGCACCTCACCGGCTTCCTGTGGGCGACGGTCGGCGGCGCGATCGCCTGGCTGATCCTGCTGGTGGCCTCGCCCGCCACCCGCGCCGCCGCGCGCCTGCTCACCCCGGGCGGCACCGCGACCTTCCTGCGGGGCGCCGCGCATTCGATCACCGCGGCCGGCGCCAGCGCCATCCTGGTAATGGGTTTTCCGGTGCTGCTGAAGCTGACCAGCGCCGAGCTCGGCGCCGAGGGCGGGGTGATCATCCTGGCCGTCACGTTGACCCGCGCGCCACTGCTGGTGCCATTGACGGCCATGCAGGGCAACCTGATTGCGCATTTCGTCGACCAGCGCAGCGACCGGCTGCGCGCGCTCATCGCCCCGGCCGGGATCGTCGCGGGCATCGGCGCGGTCGGGGTGGCCGCCGCGGGCGCGGTGGGCCCCTGGCTGTTGCGGATCGCCTTCGGGCCGCAGTACCAGGCCAGCAGCGCCCTGCTGGCGTGGCTGACCGCGGCCGCGGTGGCGATCGCCATGCTGACGCTGACCGGCGCCGCGGCGGTGGCCGCCGCGCTGCACCGCGCCTACTCGCTGGGCTGGGTCGGCGCCACGGTCGCGTCGGGTTTGCTGCTGTTGCTCCCGCTGTCGCTGCAGACGCGCACCGTGGTCGGGTTGCTGTGCGGGCCGTTGGTGGGCATCGGCGTCCATCTGGTGGCGCTGTCGCGCGCCACGCGCTGATCGGGCTGATCCGCCCTGCACCAGCGTGTACCTTGTGGGCTTAGATGGGTACGGAAACGCATTATTCGGTCGTCTGGGTCGTCATTCCCGCCTTCAACGAAGCAGCTGTCATCGCCGAGGTGATAGCCGACGTGCGCTCGGTATTCGACCACGTCGTCTGCGTGGACGACGGCAGCGCCGACGGCACCGGTGAGATCGCCCGGCGCGCGGGCGCTCACCTGGTTCGCCATCCCATCAACCTCGGGCAGGGCGCGGCCATCCAGACCGGCGTCGAGTACGCCCGTAAGCAGCCCGGGGCCGAGGTTTTCGCCACGTTCGACGCCGACGGCCAGCATCGCGTCAAAGACCTCGCCGCGATGGTCGACCGGCTGCGCGCCGGGGACGTCGACGTCGTCATCGGGACCCGGTTCGGCACCCAGCAGGTCGCGCGGCCGCCGCTGTTGAAACGGATCGTGCTGCAGACCGCGGCGCGGCTGAGCCGGCGCGGTCGCCGGCTTGGCCTGACCGACACCAACAACGGGCTGCGGGTGTTCAACAAGAAGGTTGCCGACGGGCTGGACATCACGATGAGCGGCATGAGCCACGCCAACGAGTTCGTCATGCTGATCGACGAAAACCATTGGCGCGTCACCGAAGAACCGATAGAGGTGCTCTACACCGACTACTCGAAGTCGAAGGGGCAGCCCCTGCTCAACGGCGTGAACATCATTTTCGACGGGTTCCTGCGAGGGAGGACACCATGAACTGGATCCAGGTGCTGCTGATCGGGTCGATCGTCGCGCTGTTGGTCTATCTGCTGCGGTCGCGCCGCAACGCGCGGTCCCGGGCCTGGGTCAAGGTCGGCTATGTGGTGTTCGTGCTGGCCGGCATCTACGCCGTGCTGCGGCCCGACGACACCACCGTCGTGGCGCAGTGGTTCGGGGTACGCCGGGGCACCGACCTGATGCTCTACGCGCTGGTCATGGCGTTCTGTTTCACCACCCTCAGCACCTACATGCGGTTCAAGGACTTGGAGCTGCGCTACGCGCGGCTGGCCCGGGCGATCGCGATGGATTCCGCCCAGGCGCCCGAGGCCGGTTAACCGGCGTGCGTCCCCCGGAAGTAGTCCACGGTGCGGCGCACACCCTCGGCCAGCTCGACCTTCGGCCGCCAGCCCAAAACCTGTGCGGCCGAACCGATGTCGAGACAGGATCGCTTGAGGTCACCGAGCCTCGGCGGCGCGAACTCCGGATCGTCGGGCCCCCCGACGGCGGCGGCCACCGCCGAATGCAATTGGCGGTCCGAGGTTTCGACGCCGGTGCCGATGTTGAAGCGCTGCCCGCCGCCGGCGTCCCCGGACGCCTTGACGAACGCGTCCACCACATCGTCGACGAAAACGTAGTCGCGGGTGTTGCCGCCGTCGCCGAAAACCCTGGTGGGCTTACCCGATAGCAGTGCCTGGGCGAAAATCGCCACCACACCGGCCTCCCCGTGCGGATCCTGGCGGGGGCCATAGACATTGGCCGGCGCGATGTGCGAGCAGTCCAGGCCGTAGAGATGGCGGAAGGTGTTCAGATAGATCTCGCCGGCCACCTTGCCCGCGGCGTACGGCGACGCCGGGTCGGTCGGCACGCTCTCGGGCGTTGGGTACCGCGGCGGGACGCCGTAGATCGAACCCCCCGACGAGGTGTGCACGACCTTGCGCACCCCCGCCCGGCGCGCGGCTTCGGCCAGGCGCACGGTGCCGATCACGTTGACCGAGGCGTCGAACTGCGGGTCGGCCACCGAGTGCCGCACGTCGATCTGGGCGGCCAGGTGAAACACCACCTCCGGGCGGTGCTCATCGAGGATGGCCTCCAGGTCGGCGGTCACGATGTCGGCCTCGACGAAGACGTGGGCCGGGTTGTCGGCCAGGTGCTCGAGGTTGCTCGCGCGGCCGGACGCGAAGTTGTCCAGCCCCACGACCGCGTGGCCGTCGGCCAACAGACGGTCGACTAGCGTCGAGCCGATGAATCCGGCTGCCCCGGTAACCAGTGCACGCACCGGCCCACCATACATAGCGTCGGCGGCCGCGGCGCTCATCGCCGTGCAGCTGGCGGTCCGTGCGGCGTTGGCGTTCGGGGGCTACTTCTATTGGGACGACCTGATTCTGATCGGCAAGGCCGGCACGCATAACCTGCTCGCGCCGTCGTACCTGTTCCACGATCACGACGGCCACGTCATGCCGGGCGCATTTCTGCTCGCGGGCACCATCATCCGGCTGGCGCCGCTGGACTGGACCTGGCCGGCGCTCAGCCTGGTGGTACTGCAGCTGCTGGCGTCGCTGGCGTTGTTGCGCGCGCTGCACGTCATCGGAGGCTGGCGGCCGGTGCTGCTGATCCCGTTGACGTTCGCGTTGTTCACCCCGCTCGCCGTGCCCGGGTTCGCGTGGTGGGCGGCCGCGTTGAACTCGCTGCCGATGCTGGCGGCGCTGGCCTGGGTGTGCGCCGACGCCGTCCTGCTGGTGCGCACCGGCAATCCTCGCTACGCGGTGACCGGTGTGCTGGTCTACTTCGGCGGGCTGCTGTTCTTCGAGAAGGCCGCGGTGATCCCGTTCGTCGCGTTCGCGGTCGCCGCACTGCTGTGCCACGTCACCGGTGACGGGGGCCTGGGATCGGCGCTCGCGACGGCGTGGCGGGCCGGGGCGCGGTTGTGGGTGGCGGCGCTGGCGCTCACCGCCGCCTGGGTCGCGCTCTATCTCGGGGTGGTGAATCAGCAGCGGTGGAGCTCCGACCTGTCGATGACGGGGCGGTTGCTGGTCCGATCGATCACGCACGGCATCGTGCCGGGGCTGGCCGGCGGACCCTGGCACTGGGACCGGTGGGCGCCGGCATCACCGTGGGCCACGCCGCCGGCGTCGGCGATGGCGCTGGGCTGGCTGGTGCTGGGCGGCGCGCTGGCGGTGTCGCTGGCGCGCAAGCGGCGCATCGGTCCGGTGTGGCTGACCGCCGCCGGCTACGCCGTGGCGTGCCAGGTGCCGATCTACCTGATGCGCTCGTCGAAGCAGACCGCGCTCGAACTCGCGCAGACACTGCGGTATTTCCCGGACCTCGTCGTCGTGCTGGCGCTGCTGGCCGCCGTCGCGCTGTGCGCCCCGAACCGGCCGGCCGGGCCGGGCTGGCTCGACGCGTCGCCGAAACGCGCCGCGGTGACCGCGGGTTTGGCGACGTTGTTCGTGGCCAGCAGCCTGTACTCGACTGCCACGTTTTTGACCAGCTGGCGCGACAACCCGGCCCAGCCCTATCTGCGGACCGCCCAGGCCTCGCTGGCCGCGGCCCACGCCGCCTCCGACGCACCGCTGCTCGATCAGGAGGTCGATCCGCTGGTGCTGCAACGGGTGGCCGCACCGGAGAATCTGGCCAGCCACCTGTTCGCCCTGCTGCGGGACAGGCCCGAATTCGCGCCCGCGACAACGCAATTGCGCATGCTGGACAGCTCCGGTCACCTGATCAGGGCGCGGGTGACCTGGATCCGCACCATCGCGCCGGGCCCGATGCCGCAGTGCGGCTATTTCGCGCAGCCGGACAAACCCGCGCGCCTGGTGCTCGACGGGCCGCTGCTCCCCGCCGACTGGACGGTCGAACTGAACTACCTGGCCAACAGCGACGGGTCGATGATGCTGTCGATGACGCAGGGGCCCGAGGTCAAAGTGCCGGTGCATCCCGGACTCAACCGGGTCTTCGCTCGCCTGCCGGGCGCCGGTGACGCGATCACCGTGCGGGCCAACACCGCCGCGCTGGCGTTGTGCATCGCGTCGGGTCCGGTGGGATTCCTGGCCCCGGCCTGAGGCCACCAGCCTGAGGCCAGAAACATGGAGCCGCCTAGGAGAATCGAACTCCTGACCTATTCATTACGAGTGAATCGCTCTACCGACTGAGCTAAGGCGGCGTGCCCTCTCCCGGGCGGCACGAGTCTACGGCAGGCGGGCGGGCACCACGAAATCAGTCGCGCGGTTCCTGGGCACGCAGTTCCTGACCGATCGTGGCGACCATGGCGTCGACGGCGAACTTCGGCTTGACGTTGATCGCCAGCGCCTCGCGGCATTCCAGGACCGCCTCAATGCAGCGCAGCAGCCGGTCGGGCGGGGCGTGGGCGGCCAGCGCCGCGACCTTCTCAGCCATGTCCGGATGGTTGGCCCGCACCGCCCCGGCGTTCGCGGAGGCCAGGAGCGCATCACGGAAATAGGTCGCCAGGTCGATCAGTGCCCGGTCCAGCGCGTCGCGCGAGGCCCGCGTCTGGCGCGACTTCTGCCGCCGCTCAAGGTCTTTGATCGCCCCGGCCGCGCCGCGCATCGCGCCCGCGGTGCCCTTGCCGGTGCCGCCGGCGCCGAGGGCCGTGCGCAGCTCCTCGGTCTCGGCCTCGGCGCGGTCCGCGGTCAGCACCACCGCCTCGGCCTCGGCCGCGGCCACCAACTCCTCGGCGGCGGCGTAGGCCCGCGACGGGGTCGCGGCGTCGCGCACGAGTCCCAGCGCCCGCTCGCGGCGCGCCCGCGCCTCCGGGTCGGTGGCCAGCCGGCGCGCCCGCCCCACGTGGCCACCGCTGACCGACGCCGCCCAGTCCGCGGTTTCGGCGCTCAGGCCGTCGCTGTCCACGAGCACGTGCGCGATCGCCTCGGTCGACGGCGTCACCAACGCCACGTGCCGGCACCGCGACCGCAACGTGATGGCGATGTCCTCGGGGTCCACCGACGGCGCGCACAGCAAGAACACCGTCGACGGCGGCGGTTCCTCGACGACCTTCAGCAGCGCGTTGGCCGCGCCCTCGGTCAGCCGGTCGGCGTCCTCGATCACCACGATCTGCCGATGCCCGGTGGCCGGGCGCCGCGACGCGATCTGCACGATCGCGCGCATGTCGTCGACGCCGATGGACAGGCCTTCGGGGATCACGCGGCGCACGTCGGCGTGGGTGCCGGCCATGGTCGTCGTGCACGCGTGGCAGCGCCCGCAGCCCGGGCCCCCGTCGGCAACCGTCGAGGTGCATTGGAGTGCGGCGGCGAAGCACAGCGCCGCCACCGAGCGCCCGGAACCCGGCGGCCCGGTGATCAGCCAGGCATGTGTCATAGTCCCGGCGCCCGCCTCGCTGTGGGCTGGGTCACCGCGGGAGGCTCTGGCGGCGGCGAGCAGCTCGGCCGTCACCGCGTCTTGGCCTACCAGCCGCGCAAACACCCCGGACATCATCGGTAACAGTAGACAGCGGGGCCGACGGATACCGATCGGCTACCGTACCGCGACCATTCCGTGATCTTTGCGGTCACGGGAGCCCCGCGAGTGACCTGCCGAGATCGCTATTAAGTTTCCGGGACGTCGCCGCCGCCCGATACGGTGGGTTGGTGACTACGGCGGCGGGCCTACCGGGGCGGATCAGCGCATTCGTCCGCTGGGTGGTGCGCACCCCTTGGCCGCTGTTCTCGCTGAGCATGCTGCAGGCCGACATCATCGGCGCGCTGTTCGTGCTCGGCTTCCTTCGCTACGGCCTGCCGCCGCAGGACCGCATCCAATTGCAGGACCTGCCGACGCTGAACCTGGCGATCTTCGCGTGCTCCTTGGTCGTCTTGTTCCTGGTCGGCGTCGTGGTCAACCTCAAGCTGTTGATGCCGGTTTTCCGCTGGCAGCGCCGCGACAACATGCTCGCCGAGACCGATCCGGCCGCCACCGAACTCGCCCGCAGCCGCGCCCTGCGCATGCCGTACTACCGCACCCTGAGCACCGTCGTGTACTGGTGCATCGGCGGCGTGGTGTTCATCGTGGCCAGCTGGTCGGTGGCCAAGTTCGCCGCGCCCGTCGTCACGGTCGCCACCGCGCTGGGGGCCGCGGCCACCGCGATCATCGGTTACCTGCAATCCGAACGGGTGCTGCGGCCGGTGGCGGTCGCCGCCCTGCGCAGCGGGGTGCCGGAGAACGTCAAGGCGCCCGGCGTCATCCTGCGCCAGATCCTGACCTGGATGCTGTCCACGGCGGTGCCGCTGATGGCGATCGTGCTGGCCGTGGTGGCCGACAAGGCTTCGCTGCTGCATGCCGCACCGGAGAGCTTGTTCAACCCCATCCTGTTGCTGGCGCTGACCGCGCTGGGCGTCGGGCTGATCAGCACGCTGCTGGTGGCCATGTCGATCGCCGACCCGCTGCGCCAGCTGCGCTGGGCTTTGAGCGAGGTGCAGCGCGGAAACTACAACGCGCACATGCAGATCTACGACGCCAGCGAGCTGGGCTTGCTGCAGGCGGGCTTCAACGACATGGTGCGCGACCTGTCCGAGCGGCAGCGGCTGCGCGACCTGTTCGGCCGCTACGTCGGGGAGGACGTCGCCCGGCGGGCGCTCGAGCGCGGCACCGAGCTGGGCGGCCAGGAGCGCGACGTCGCGGTGCTGTTCGTGGACCTGGTCGGCTCGACCCAGCTGGCCTCGACCCGTCCGCCCGCCGAGGTGGTCCACCTGCTCAACGAGTTCTTCCGGGTGGTGGTGGAAACCGTGGGCCGCCATGGCGGTTTCGTCAACAAGTTCCAGGGTGACGCCGCGCTGGCCATCTTCGGCGCGCCGATCGAGCACCCCGACTCACCCGGCGGGGCGCTGGCCGCCGCCCGGGAATTGCACGACGAGTTGCTCCCGGTGATCGGTTCGGCGGAGTTCGGCATCGGGGTGTCGTCCGGCCGGGCCATCGCCGGCCACATCGGCGCGCAGGCGCGCTTCGAGTACACGGTGATCGGCGACCCGGTCAACGAGGCCGCCCGGCTGACGGAACTGGCCAAGCTCGAGCCCGGCCACGTGCTCGCGTCGGCGATCGCCGTCAGCGGCGCGTTGGACGCCGAGGCCCTGTGCTGGGATGTCGGCGAGGTGGTCGAGCTGCGCGGCCGCCGAGCGCCCACCCAGCTGGCCCGCCCGGTGAAGCTGGCCGCCCTGGAAGAGGTTGCGCCGCAAGAGGTTTCCAGCGACGCACGCAGTTAACTGCGCTTGGCGGTCTTCTTGGCCGCCGACTTCTTGGCCGGTGACTTGCGGGCGGCCTTCTTGGCGGGACGCTTTACCGGACCACGGGCCCGGCGGTCGGCCAGCAGTTCGGCGGCGCGCTCGTCGGTGATCGACAGCACGTCGTCGCCCTTGCGCAGGCTGGCGTTCGTCTCGCCGTCGGTGACGTACGGCCCGAATCGGCCGTCCTTGATCACCATCGGCTTGCCGGTCGCCGGGTCGGCGCCCAGCTCACGCAGCGGCGGCGCGGCGGCGCCCTGGCGGCCGCGGCGTTTGGGCTCGGCGTAGATCTTCAGCGCGTCCTCGAGGGTGATGTCGAACATCTGCTCCTCGGTGGCCAGCGAACGAGAATCGGTGCCGCGCTTGAGGTATGGGCCGTAGCGGCCGTTCTGCGCGGTGATCTCCTCGCCGGATTCGGGGTCGACGCCGACCACCCGCGGCAGCGAGAGCAGCCGCAGGGCGTCCTCGAGCGTGACCGTCTGCAGATCCATGGTGCGCAGCAGCGAACCGGTGCGCGGCTTGGGGCCGGTGGGCTTCTTACCCTTCTTCGCCGGCGCGGCGCCGCCGTCGTCGTCCCCGGGCGGCGGCTCCGGGAGGATTTCGGCCACGTACGGGCCGTATCTCCCGTCCTTGGCGACGATTTCGTGACCGGTCGCGGGATCGACACCCAGCACCCGGCCCTCCTGCGGCGTGGCGAACAACTGCTCGGCCAGCTCGAGGGTCAATTCGTCGGGGGTCAGCGAGTCGTTGAGGTTGGCCCGCTGTGGCGTGCGCTCGCCGTCCTCGCCGGTCACCATGCGCTCCAGGTACGGCCCGTTCTTGCCCACCCGGACGTAGACGGGGCGGCCCTGGTCGTCGTCAAAGAGCCTGATGGAGTTGACTTCTCGGGCGTCGATGCCCTCGAGATTCACGCCCACCAGCTTCTTGAGCCCACCGGAACGGGCTATCGAGTCGGCCACCCCGTGCTCGCCGCCGAAGTAGAAGTTGTTGAGCCAGTCGGTGCGCCGTTCCTGGCCGGAGGCGATCGCATCGAGCTCGTCCTCCATCGCGGCGGTGAAGTCGTAGTCGACCAGCCGGCCGAAATGCTGTTCCAACAAACCGGTTACGGCGAACGCGACCCAGGAGGGCACCAGGGCGCTGCCCTTCTTGTGCACGTAGCCGCGGTCCTGGATGGTCTTGATGATCGACGAATACGTCGACGGCCGCCCGATGCCCAGCTCCTCGAGCGCCTTGACCAACGACGCCTCGGTGTAGCGCGCCGGCGGGTTGGTGGCGTGACCGTCGGGCGTGAGTGCGATGGCATCGAGCCGCTGGCCCTGGGTGAGCTGCGGCAGCCGGCTCTCGGCGTCGTCGGCCTCGCCGCCGGCCAGCTCATCCACCGTCTCCACGTAGGCCTTCAGGAAGCCCGCGAACGTGATGGTGCGACCGCTGGCGGAGAACACGACTTGCCTTTCTCCGGAGCGGCCACCGATCCGCAGGCTCAGCGTGGTGCCGCGCGCGTCGGCCATCTGCGAGGCCACCGTGCGTTGCCAGATCAGCTCGTAGAGCCGGAACTCGTCGCCGTCGAGCTCGCGGCGCACCGCGTCCGGGGTCGCGAACGTCTCGCCGGCGGGCCGGATCGCCTCGTGCGCTTCCTGGGCGTTCTTCACCTTGCGGGTGTACTGACGCGGGGACGGCGAGACGTACTCCTCACCGTAGAGCTGACGCGCCTGGTTGCGCGCGGCGTTGATCGCCGACTGCGACAGCGTGGTCGAGTCGGTACGCATATAGGTGATGTAGCCGTTCTCGTAGAGCCGCTGGGCGATGCTCATGGTGCGCTCGGAGGAGAAGCGCAACTTGCGGCCGGCCTCCTGCTGCAGCGTCGACGTCATGAACGGCGCGTACGGCCGCCGCGTGTAGGGCTTTTCCTCGACCGAGGCGACGGACAGCTGGGCGCCGCGCAGCCCGGCGGCCAACTCGGTCGCTTGCGCCTCGTCGAGGATGACGACCTCGTCGGCCTTGCGCAGCTGGCCCAGCGAGTCGAAGTCGCGGCCCGCGGCCACCCGCAGGCCGTCGACGCCGGACAGCCGCGCGGTGAAGGTGGGCGGCGACGCCTGCGGGTCGGAGACGCTGGCGTCCAGCTGGGCCACGATGTCCCAGTAGGACGCGCTGCGAAACGCCATGCGGTCGCGTTCGCGCTGCACGATGATCCGGGTGGCCACCGACTGGACCCGGCCCGCCGACAGCTTGGGCGCGACCTTCTTCCACAGCACCGGGCTGACCTCGTAGCCGTACAGGCGGTCCAGGATGCGGCGGGTCTCCTGGGCGTCGACCAGATCGATGTCCAGGTCGCGGGGGTTTTCGGCGGCTTCGAGGATCGCCGGCTCGGTGATCTCGTGGAACACCATCCGCTTGACCGGGATGTTGGGCTTGAGGGTTTCCAGCAGGTGCCAGGCGATGGCTTCGCCCTCGCGGTCACCATCGGTGGCGAGATAGAGCTCGTCGACATCCTTGAGCAAGCCCTTGAGTTCGCTGACGGTGCTCTTCTTCTCGGGGCTGATGATGTAGAGCGGCTCGAAGTCCGCGTCCACGTTGACGCCGAGCCGCGCCCACGGCTCGGACTTGAATTTCGCGGGCACGTCGGCCGCGGCCCGGGGCAGGTCGCGGATGTGGCCGCGCGACGACTCGACGATGTAGCTGGAGCCCAGGTAGCCGGCCAGTTTGCGCGCCTTGGTCGGCGACTCGACAATCACGAGTCGCCGGCGGCTTCCGTTGCCGCCGCCGGCGCTGTCCTTCAGTTTCGGGTCAGCCAACTGCCCTTACGCTCCATCCGTGATTGGTCCCCCCTGCGAGACCACCTGCAGGAAGAATGACAGGTCGGCTTCGAAAATTCCGGTGAAATTCAGGTACGCGACCGTTCCTTCGCCCTGCGGCACCTGACAATTTCGCACCCTCGGGCGGGCCTGCGCAAACCGACGCTCGAGAACGCCACGCAAGTTTGTCCCTTGTCCGCCGCCTAAACCCGCGGCCACCGCGACAGCGCCTCGGCGCAGTCTGGCGGCTCCCCCACGTTCTCTACCAGGCGCGATAGCCTGCGGCGACCGGTGATGCGCAGGGCCGGCCGGCCGCCGCGGGTGCCAATCAAGGTGGGCGCGATCCCGACGCGCATCAACGCCGACGCCAGCGGCGAGTGAGTGTCGGGCGCGTGCGGGTCCAGCGCCAGCAGGTAGTGCTCTCCCTCGGGGTTGCCGGCCGCCAGCGTCCACGCCCGCAGCTCGCGCGGCCCGGGCAGCCAGCGCGGCGGCACGGTCTTGACCGCACCGCGCGTCCATTCGGCGGCCAGCGTGCTCAACGACGGGTCCACGGCCGTCCGCACCAGCGGGGTGTCTTCGTCGGTCCGGCCGATCTCGGCCACCAGACCGGCCTCGCGGATCATCTCCGCCAGCGCCGAGGCCCGCCACGGGGCGTCCACGACCACCGAGAGCCGAGCGCCGTGGGCCTCCGGACCCCCGACGGTGACGATCTGCCCGGATGTCGCCAGCACCCCGGAAAGATCGGTGACCGCGGGCGGCACCGACTCCGCTGTAAAGAAGGAAAGCTGGCTCACGCCATCCGACAGTAGGCCCTCTCGCCCATCCGCGTCTTGAGGCAATCGGCGCGGCGGGGGCGTCCACCGGCGTGGCGCAAGAAGCAGACGAAAACCGGGAGAAAGAGGAAACCCCCCGGCTGCGCCCGCGGGGCGGGGCTGCACGGGGGGTATCCGTTAAGGTCTGCTCTTCTCTACAGGGAGCGGACTCCGGTGGCCTGGGGGCCCTTCGGGCTGTGGCCGATTTCGAACTCGACCTTCTGGTTCTCTTCGAGGGTGCGGAAGCCCGAACCCTGGATCTCCGTGTAGTGGACAAACACATCCGCGGAACCGTCTTCGGGGGCAATGAACCCGAAGCCCTTCTCCGCGTTGAACCACTTCACAGTTCCCTGTGGCATCTCTCGATCTTTCCTTTTCTTCTGGGTGCGGGGCATCGCCTTTCGATGCCCCGGGCCTGGTACGACCGCCATACCTCGCTGAGTCGCCGGAACTTCACCCGACCGATTAACCTCGCAGGAACCGCGGCCGCAACGTCGATCCTGCGAAAGTTTGACACGAACACAGAAGCTGCGACCGCAATTAGTCAACCATGTTCATCGCGTCGGCGACAGACTTGTGTGTTTGCCCGATTCGAACAGCGATTCCGAGCGGGGTGAGATGGCGAGCTTCGGCAGTGAGCTGCTGGCCGCCGCGCTCGCCGGAACCGCGACGGACGAACACCCGCTGCGCCACGTCGCCGAGCTGCCGCCGCGCACCGGCCGGCCGCACGATTGGCCGTCGTGGGCCGAGGCCGACGTGGTCAAGGCGTTCGCCGACCGCGGGATCGACTCACCGTGGTCGCATCAGTTCGCGGCCGCGGAGTTGGCCTACGCGGGCCGGCATGTGGTGGTGAGCACCGGCACCGCGTCGGGCAAGTCGCTGGCCTATCAGCTGCCCGTCCTCAATGCGCTGGCGACCGACCCGCGGGCCCGGGTGCTCTACCTGTCCCCGACCAAGGCCCTGGGACACGACCAGCTGCGGGCCGCGCACGCATTGACCGCGGCGATTCCCCGGCTGCACGACGTCGCTCCCACCGCCTACGACGGCGACAGCCCCGACGAGGTGCGCCGCTTCGCGCGGGAACGCTCCCGCTGGTTGTTCTCCAACCCCGACATGATCCACTTGTCGATCCTGCGCAACCATGCCCGCTGGGCGGTCCTGCTGCGGGGCCTTCGCTTCGTGGTTGTCGACGAATGTCATTACTACCGTGGGGTGTTCGGCTCGAATGTGGCGATGGTGCTGCGTCGCCTGTTGCGGTTGTGCGCCCGCTATTCGAGCGCGCCGACGGTGATCTTCGCCAGCGCGACAACGGATTCCCCGGGCGCGACGGCCGCCGAGCTCATCGGGCTTCCCGTTCAGGAGGTCACCGAAGACGGGTCCCCTCAGGGGGCGCGGACCGTGGCGTTGTGGGAACCGGCGCTGCGGGCCGACCTGGTCGGCGAGAACGGCGCACCGGTGCGCCGCTCGGCGGGCGCGGAGGCGGCGCGCGTCATGGCCGACCTCATCGCCGAGGGCGCCCAGGCGCTGACCTTCGTGCGGTCGCGCCGCGCCGCGGAATTGACCGCGCTGGGCGCCCAGGCGAGGTTGGAAGACATCGCCCCAGAGCTATCCCGGACGGTGGCGTCGTATCGGGCCGGGTATCTCGCCGAGGACCGCACCGCGCTGGAGCGTGCCCTGGCCGAGGGCCGGTTGCGCGGGCTGGCCACCACCAATGCGCTGGAGTTGGGCGTCGACATCGCCGGATTGGACGCGGTGGTGCTCGCGGGTTTCCCCGGCACCGTCGCCTCGTTCTGGCAGCAGGCCGGCCGCTCCGGGCGGCGCGGCCAGGGCGCGCTGGTGGTGTTGATCGCCCGCGACGACCCGCTGGATACGTATCTGGTGCACAACCCGGCCGCGCTGCTGGACAAGCCGGTCGAGCGGGTCGTCATCGACCCGGGGAACCCCTACATCCTGGGGCCCCAACTGCTCTGCGCGGCAACCGAACTGCCCCTTGACGAGGCGGAGGTGCGCGAACTCGGCGCCACCGACGTGGCGGACGGACTGGTCGATGACGGGCTGCTACGACGGCGAAGCGGAAAGTACTTTCCCGTGCCCGGCCTGGAACCGCATGGCGCGGTGGACATCCGGGGCTCGACGGGCGGGCAGATCGTCATCGTGGAGGCCGACACCGGGCGGCTGCTGGGCAGCGCCGACGTCGGCCAGGCACCGGTTTCGGTGCACCCGGGAGCGGTGTATCTGCACCAGGGCGACAGCTACGTGGTGGACTCGCTGGACACCGAGGAGGGCATCGCCTTCGTCCACGCCGAGGACCCCGGTTATGCGACGTTCGCGCGTGAGATCACCGACATCGCCATCACCGGCACCGGTGAGCGCCTGGCCTTCGGGCCGGTCACGCTGGGGCTCGTCCCGGTGCGGGTCACGCACCAGGTGGTGGGGTATCTGCGCCGCCGGCTCTCCGGGGAGGTGATCGACTTCATCGAGTTGGACATGCCGGAGCACACGCTGGCCACCACTGCGGCGATGTACACCATCACCGAAGATGCCTTGCTGCGCAACGGCATTGACGGCACGCGGATTCCCGGGTCGTTGCATGCGGCCGAACATGCCGCGATCGGGCTGCTGCCGTTGGTCGCCAGCTGCGACCGCGGCGACATCGGCGGGTTGTCCACCGCGGTGGGACCCGGGCCCGACGGGCTGCCCAGCGTCTTCGTCTACGACGGGTATCCGGGCGGCGCGGGATTCGCCGAACGGGGCTTTCGTCAGGCCCGCACGTGGCTCGCCGCGACGGCCGCCGCCATCGAGGCGTGCGAATGCCCCCGGGGGTGCCCGTCGTGCGTGCAGTCGCCCAAGTGCGGCAACGGTAACGATCCGCTCGACAAGGCCGGCGCGGTGCTGGTGCTGCGGCTGGTCCTCGCGGAGCTCGGGCGACGGTCACGCTGAGCAAACCGGCGAGCCGCCCGTCGGTTCACCCGCTCCCACCGACCCATCGCGTCGCCGTAAAATCAGCCGCATGGCCCACGACTGGTTGCTCGTGGAGACGCTCGGGGGTGATCCCACCGTTGTGGCGCAGGGGCGCCAACTGAAGAATCTGGTCCCGATCACCACCTTCCTGCGCCGCAGCCCCTATCTCGCCGCGGTGCGAACGGCGATCTCCGAATCGGTGCAGACCGGGCAGGCCCTGACCAGCATCACGCCCAAGCGCGATCGCATCATTCGCACCGAACCGGTGGTGATGTCCGACGGTCTCATCCACGGCGTGCACGTGTGGACCGGGCCCTCCGACATCGACCCGCCCGAGCGCCCGATTCCGGGGCCGCTGAAGTGGGACCTGACCCTGGGGGTGGCGACCGACACCCGCGAATCGCTGATCAACAGCGGCAAGAATCCCGAAGTCGAAGTGACCTTCGGCAGGGCTTTCGCCGAAGACCTTCCGTCGCGCGAACTCAACCCGAACGAAACCAAGGTGCTCGCGATGGCGGTCAAGGCCAAGCCCGACCAAACATTGTGCAGCACCTGGGATCTCACTGACTGGCGGGGAAAGTCCATTCGGATAGGTTTTGTCGCGCGCACGATTTTGGAGCCGGGGCCCGACGGCCGGGAGCACTTGGTGGCGCGGGCGATCAATTGGCAGTCCGAACTCAAAGGCCCGGCGGTGTCGACCGACGATCTGGCGCAACGGATCCTCAGCGGCCTCGCCCAGGCCGGAGTGCACCGCGCGCTGATCGACCTCAACAACTGGACCCTGCTGAAATGGCTGGACGAGCCCTGCACCTTCTATGACTGGCGCAGCAGTGAGACGGGAAAGCCGCGTGTTCATCCCGATGATCACGATGTGATGTCCACCATGACAACGGAATTCGGCGGAGGAGCCACCAGCAGGGTGTTACGTATGCCCGGCCACGACGGGGACTGGGTGCCGGTGCACGTGACCGTCAACCGGGTGGAGCTGGAGCCGGATACGTACGCGGGGCTGGTCTCCCTGCGGTTGCCCACCGATGACGAGCTGGTGGCCGCGGGGCTGCCGGAAGCGCCCTAGCCACTTCTAGGCGACCGCGGGCCCCGCCCGCGCGGTGGCCCGCGCCGTACCGACGACGACGACCGCCACTCGCGCCGTGATGAGCACATCGAGACCTTCGACCGCACAGTCGATGTCGTCGACCCGCATCTCGCGGGCGACGGCCGCGGCCCTGAGGCAGGCCGTGTCGGATCCGGAGGGCAGGCGGCCCGCCGCGGCCAGGGCGGCCAGGTCGGCCGCCGCCTGCGCGCGGTGACGGGCCACCACCGCCGAGCCGAGGTAGGCGGCGACACCCGTCGCCCAGAGCAGCACCACGACCATCCAGGCGGCGACCAGCGTGGCCGAACCGCGCTCATCGCGGCGGCTCCGCCGCGGCGACTGCTTTCGCGCCAATATCCAAGGCGGGCAAGAACTTCGAATGCGCGGCCACGGTGGCGACCAGGAATTCACCGTCGCGGTGCAGGTCGACTCGTGACCCGGCGGGGGCGAGCCGGGCGGCGGCGGCCATCGCGGAGCGTTCGTCGCCGCGGGCGGCCAGCCGGGCGGCCTCGCGGGCGGCGTCGATGCAGCGCACCTGCAGCGAAACGGCGCTGACTCCGGCCAGGCACAGCACCAGCACGACGACGAGCGAGGCGATGCCCAGCGCCGCCTCGACAGTGCTCGCGCCCGCACTGCCGGCTAGACCTTGGTGTTGAGGGCGCGGCCGATGATGTTGGTCAGCGCCGACACGATGGAATCGCCGGTCACCACCGCGTACAGCACCGCGCCGAACGCCGCCGCCGCGATGGTACCGATGGCGTATTCGACCGTCGACATACCCGACTCGTCGGTCGCCAGCACGGCCGCGCGCGCGGCGAGTTCGCGAAACATGTTGATCATCAAGGATTTCCTTTCGTTTCACAGCAGGCCCGACTGCAGCACATCACCGGCCAGACCGGCCACCACCGGGACGATGCCCAGGCAGACGAACGCCGGCAAGAAGCACAGGCCCAGCGGCCCGGCGATGAGCACCCCCGCCCGCTCGGCGGCGGCGCTGGCCGCATGCGCGGCGTCGTGGCGGGACTCGTCGGCCAGCTCGGCCACACCGCCGGCCAGCGCCGCGCCCGAGGACGCCGAACGCCGGGCCAACCGCAGCAGCGCCTCGATGTGCGTGTCGACCGGGCGCGCGGGTCGGTCCGACGGAATTGCCCACGCGACAGCGGGATCGGCGCCCAGTGCCAGCAGGTCGGCGGCGCGGCGCAGGACGCGGGCCAGCTGCGGTGGCGCGGACGGCGCGGCGGCCGCCGCGGCGCCCGACACCGCCATGCCCGCCCGCAGGCACACGGCCAGCACATCGAGACAGGACGCGACCGCCATCGGATCCGGGCCATCCGTCGGCGTGGCCGTCCCCCGTGACCGGCCGCCCACCGGCATCCCGGCACGGCGTCGCGTCAGCGACGGGCCGGGAGCGATCCACAGCGCCGCGGCCAGCAGCACCGCTGCTAGTTCCATGGCACCACCCGATCGGCGATGCGGTCCGACCACAGCAGCCCGCCGCAGGCCAGCGTTGACCCGATCAGCAAGAGCCACCCGCCCACCTGTCCACCCAGCAGGAAGGCCAGCGGTTGGGCCCCGACCAGTTGGCCCAGCAGCACACCGAGTACCGGCAAGGCGGCCAGTATCGTCGCGGTCGCGCGCGCACCGGCCAGGCTCGACGCGACGCGCGACGAGAATCGTTGCCGCTCAGCAATGTCGCGCTGGGCGGCGCGCATCAGGGTCGCTATCCCCAACCCGTTGTCACTGGCCAGCCGCCAGCACAGCGCGAGTCGCTCCCAATGCGCGGGGAGCGCCGAGTTGCGCGACGCGGCGGCCAGCCCGGCGGCGACATCGGCGCCCAGGCGGGCCCGCGCCGCCACCGCACGCAGCGAGGCCGCGACCGCGCCGGCGGACTCGTCGGCGGACTCGTCGGCGGCGACGCCGAACGCGCGCACCGGATGCGAGCCCGCCCGCAGCTCACCGACGAGCACGTCGAGCGCGGTTTCCAGCGCGTGGCCCTCACCGGTCGCGCGCCGGATGCGCCGGCGACGGCGATAACGCAGACTCACGGTCGCGCCCACGACCGCGACGCACAGCACGGTCGCCAGCGGCAGCAAGACCACGGCCGCGCAGCCGACACCCCCAGCCACCCAGCCCGCCGACCGGAGCCCGCGCGACGGGAGCCGCCACCCCGGTGACGCCGGCGGGCGGAGCCGGCGCCGCGGCGCGGGGCGACCGATCACCAGCGCGAGCGACAACAGCAGCGCGCCGATCTGCGGGCCGTTCACGTCGGCATCCGACGTTCCAGGACGCGCCGCAGTTGCGGGGCGCCGTCCGTCATCCCCCGATCCGCCTGCCACACCGTGACCGCCCGGACCTCCCCTCGGACCGGTTGCAGCACCGCGATCTCACCGAGCCGGCGCCGGCCCGTGCGGTCGCGTTCGACGTGCAGCAGCACCTGCACGGCGGCGGCGAGTTGGCTGTGCAGCGCCGCACGATCGAGACCGCCGAGCGCGCCGAGCGCCTCGAGGCGGGCGGGAACCTCGCCCGGGCTGTTGGCGTGCACGGTGCCCGCTCCCCCGTCGTGCCCGGTGTTCAACGCGGCCAGCAGATCCACCACTTCGGCGCCCCTGACCTCGCCGACCACGATCCGGTCGGGGCGCATCCGCAGCGCCTGCCGGACCAGTTGACGCAACGGCACTTCGCCGACGCCCTCGACGTTGGCGCACCGCGCGACGAGCTTCACCAGATGCGGGTGCCGCGGCGCCAATTCGGCGGCGTCCTCGACGCAGACGATCCGTTCGGCGGCCGGCACGGCGCCCAACATCGCGGCCAGCAGAGTCGTCTTGCCCGCGCCGGTTCCGCCGCTCACCAAAAACGCCAGTCGGGCGGCGATGATGTCGGCGACCAGCGCGGCGGCCGCGGGCTCGATCGCACCCGCGGCGATCAGGGCCGCCAAGTCCTGGCTGGCCGGCCGCAGCACCCGCAGCGACAAACAGGTGCCCGCGGCGGCCACCGGCGGCAGCACCGCATGGAGTCGCACCGCGAACCCCCCGCCGCCGAAACCGCTCAGCTCGCCGTCCACCCATGGCTGCGCGTCGTCCAGCCGCCGGCCGGCCGCCAGCGCCAGCCGCTGGGCCAACCGTCGCACCGCCGCGTCGTCAGGGAAGCGAAGCCCGGTGCGCCGCAAACCGTTGCCGTCGTCGACCCACACCGCGTCCGGTGCCGTCACCAAGACGTCCGTCGTGCCGTCCGCGCAGAGCAGCGGTTCGAGAATGCCGGCCCCGGTCAGTTCGGTCTGCAGCACGCGGAGATTGGCCAGCACCTCGGTGTCGCCGAGCATCCCGCCGGACTCGGCCCGGATCGCGGCGGCCACCACCGAAGGACCCAGCGGGCCGGCTTCGGCGGCCAGACGCTCGCGGACACGTTCGATCAGCGAACCGCTCACGCCGCACGCCCGTTCCGCGCCGTCGATGCGCCGGTGGGCGGCAGCACCCCGAGCACCGAGCGGGCCGCGACCGCCAGCGCAGACCGCCGGCCCAACCGCAGGCCGCCACGTTCGATTTGCTCGCCGAGTTGCGGCTGCGCTCTGACCGCGGCCAGCAATGGCACGCCGGCGATCTCGGCGATCTCGACCGCCCGCAGTCCTCCCGGCGACGGACCCCGCACCACCAGGCCCACGTTGGGATTGATGGCGGCCAGGGCCGGCGCCATCGCCGTGGTCGCCGCGCACGCGCGCACATCACAACGGCTGACGACCACGACGAGATCGGCGGCGCTCAGCGCGGCCTGGGTCGCGTCGGTGAAGCGGCGGGGCAGGTCGCAGATCACGCTGACCGCCCCGCGGCGGCCCGCCTCGACGATGGCGTGCACCGGGCCGGCGTCCAGCTCGTACCCGCGCCGGGTTCCGGACAGCACGCTGATTCCGCGGTGCCGCGGCAACGCGTCGCGCACCGCCGGCCAGGTGAGCCGCCCGCCCTGCAGCGCAAGGTCCGGCCAGCGCAACCCCGGCGCGTTCTCACCGCCGAGCAACAGATCGATGCCGCCACCCCACGGGTCGAGGTCCACCAGCAGCGCGTCGGCGGCGGCCTGAGCCAGAGCGACCGCGAGCAACGAGGCGCCGGCGCCGCCGCAGCCCCCGATCACGGCGACCGCGTGGCCGCGCGACCCGTCGTCGCGCGACGACTCGGCGGCGTCGGCGAGTTCACCAACCAGGTCGGCCGCTTGCCCGGGCAGTCGCAGCACGTGCTCGGCGCCGACGCCGACGGCAGCCGCCCACGTCGTCGGCTCGGGCTCGCCCATTGTCAGCACGGTCACGTGATCGCGGCGTGGCAGCGCCGAGCGCTCGCAGCGCGCGGCGGCCCGCGCGTCCAGCACGACGGCCGCGGCCGCCACCCAGGTCTTGCGACTCACCGGCGCCACGTCGCCGGCATGCACCACACGAACGCCGGCCGCCGCCGCCACCCGCTCCACCTCGGCGCGCAGTTCGGGCTCCGCCAGCAGCGCCAACACACCCGCGCCAGGGGAGGGATGTGCTCCGGATGCGCCAGTCATCCGCCCACTGTGCAGGGCCCCAACCTTGGCACACCAGTCCCAAACGCCGATTTGGGGATAGAGACGCGACTGTGCACAAAGCGGTTTCGAACGGGTGGCGCCAGCGACGACGGACGACGCTCCCGCAACGCGTCGAGGGGCGGTCCGAGCGCGCGAAAACGGGAGGAAATGGCCCAAAAAGACCCGAGAAAAGGGACGACCCCCGCCAGGGGGGGAGGAGGCGAGGGTCGTCGTGCATCAGCCCCGGGGGGTCGGGCTGATACACCCTCGGCTCAGGCCGAGTAATGCTTACTATACACATGACAGTCCGCAATAACGCAAGAGATCATTTTTTGAAAAATGACCTTGAGCCGCGAAAACACTGTGTCACCGACCCCCCGCATGGCCCTGAGCGGCCATTTCCGGTGCGGGATCGCGGCCCGACGGCACCGCCGACCTATGCTGGGTCGGTGACCGTCTTCGACCCGGCTGCGGAGCAGTCAGCCGCGGGGCATTCAGCGGCAAGCACCACTCCCCACGCTCGCACGGCGGCCTTCTTCGATCTGGACAAGACGATCATTGCCAAGTCCAGCACGCTGGCGTTCAGCAAACCGTTTTTCGCACAGGGCCTGCTCAATCGCCGCGCCGTGCTCAAGTCCAGCTACGCACAGTTCATCTATTTGCTCTCCGGTGCCGATCATGACCAGATGGATCGGATGCGGGCCCACATGACCAACATGTGCACCGGCTGGGACGTGGAACAGGTCAAGTCGATCGTCAACGAGACGCTGCACGACATCGTGACCCCACTGGTGTTCGCCGAAGCCGCCGATCTGATCGCCGCCCACAAATTGTGCGGGCGCGACGTCGTGGTCGTGTCGGCCTCGGGCGAGGAAATCGTCGCTCCGATCGCCCGCGCCCTGGGCGCCACCCATGCGATGGCGACCCGCATGGTCGTCGAGGACGGCCGGTACACCGGAGAGATCGCGTTCTACTGCTACGGCGAGGGCAAGGTCCAGGCGATCCGCGAGCTGGCCGCTCGCGAAGGCTATCCGTTGGAACATTGCTACGCCTACTCCGACTCGATCACCGACCTGCCGATGCTGGAATCGGTCGGCCACCCCAGCGTCGTCAATCCCGATCGCGGGTTGCGCAGGGAGGCCGTCGAGCGCGGCTGGCCGGTGATGTCGTTCTCCCGGCCGGTGTCCTTGCGCGACCGGATCCCGGCGCCGTCCGGCGCGGCGATCGCCACCACCGCCGCGGTGGGCATCAGCGCGCTGGCCGCCGGCGCGGTCACCTATTCGCTGTTGCGCCGCTACGCGTTCTAGGCCAGGGCGACCAGTCAGCAAACTCGTTATACGCGCATTCCACAACGGATTCGGCGCCATTTCGCGAATTGGCTCTTGCTGTGCTAAGGGTCTAGTAGTACAAAGGAACCACGGAAGCCCGGTGAGGCCTAGGTCGATCCGGAAGAGAAGGTTCGATCTCCCGATCCGGGCGCCCAGCACGGTGCCCGGCACCCACGCGGAGTCATAGCCGCGAAAATGGCAGAAGTGTTGCGGGCCTGCGTAATTGCGAAGAGCGGAAGTGTCGACGGCCCTTTGGGTGGGGCTGCAACCAGAAGCGTCGCAAGATCGCCGAGGCCAACCCACGCAGCCCAGAAATGCACGCTTGGTAACCGAGTCCCGTGCTAGCGGGCGGCGGACCGATCATTCGGAACGTCGCCCGCTCTACATTTTTCCGGCCCCCATCCGGTGCCGATTTCCCGGACTTTCGGCCACTGGTTCAGCTACCGATTCGACATCGAGTCGGCGATCGCCAAAGCCTCTTTCGCGCCGGCCTGCATCGCCCGACAACACAGCATCAGCCACGCGCCCACGCCCTCAGAGGTGCCGTCGGCGAACCCCTGAGCCGCGTCGCGATACGCCGCGGGTTGGCGCATCCAGCTGACCTCGGGCACGCCCAACCCGTGTGGGTCTAGCCCGCTGGCGATGGTCACCAACCTCGACACCGCGCGCGCGACCACGCCGTCGGAACTACCGAATGGCTTCAGTGTCAACAACTCCCCGTGCGCGACCGCCGCGATCACCGGGGCCGGCGCCTGGGTGCGGCCGTTCACCAGCTCCGCCAACACCTCCAGCCGCGGACCTACCCCGGCATCGGCGCGGGGGCGACCCAGATGCTCGGCGTCGGCCTGGTCGGCCGCGGCCAGCATGTGCAAACGGGCAAGCGCCTGCAGGGGTGCGCGCCGCCAGATGCCGACGACGGGACCCTCGCCCCCCTCGAGCGCCTGCGCCACCCGGAGTGCGCCCGCGAACACCGGATCGCTGACCTTTCCGGCGTCGGCGAGGTCCTCGAGCCGGATGGGCCCA
The DNA here is from genome assembly GCF_010731675.1 of Mycobacterium marseillense. Classification (NCBI taxonomy): domain Bacteria; kingdom Bacillati; phylum Actinomycetota; class Actinomycetes; order Mycobacteriales; family Mycobacteriaceae; genus Mycobacterium; species Mycobacterium marseillense. The sequence goes on along the minus strand of NZ_AP022584.1, from coordinate 4,286,393 downwards.
CCGTCGAGGACCGACGACGCGCGCGCCGCCCGCAGCGCGGCCTCGGCGGCGGTCACGGGCCAGCCGCGCAGGTTGGCGCGGTGGCGATGGGCGCGCCCCAGCGCCTCGCGGGCGCGGTCACTGGCCTCGGCGACGCCGGGCAGTTCCATCAGGGGGGCCAGAGGGTCAGCCGTCACAGCTTGACAACCTATCTCCGTCGGATTCTCCCCGCGCGCGGGATGGCGTCCAACAGCTGCCGCGTGTACTCGTGACCGGGACGAGTGAACAGCTCGTCGGCGGGCGCGTGCTCTACCACGCGGCCCGCGCGCATGACCAAGACGTCGTCGGCGATCTGCCGGATCACCGCGAGGTCATGGCTGATGAACAAGTAGGCCAGGCCCAGTTCGGCCTGCAGATCGGCCAGCAGATCCAGGATCTGCGCCTGAACCAGGACGTCGAGCGCCGACACCGCCTCGTCGCAGATCAGCACCTCGGGGCGCAGCGCCAGCGCGCGGGCGATCGCCACGCGTTGGCGTTGGCCGCCGGACAGTTCGCGGGGTAGGCGGTCCAACACCGACGACGGCAGCGCCACCTGGTCGACCAGGTCGTGCACCGCTTGTGCGCGCTGCCTGCGATCACCGACCCGGTGAATCCGCAACGGTTCCTCGATGGCGCGAAACACCGAGTACATGGGATCCAGGCTGCTGTAGGGATTTTGAAACACCGGCTGCACCCGCCGGCGGAACGCCAGCTGTGCGTCCCGGGGCGTCGCGTCGTCGATCCGGGTGCCGTCGAAGACCACCGCGCCCGAGGTGGGCGGCAGGAGGCCGAGCACCATCCGCGCCAGGGTCGATTTTCCCGATCCCGATTCCCCGGCGATCGCCAGCGTGCTCGCCCGGCGCAGCCGAAACGACACCGCGTCGACCGCACGAAATTCGCTGCGGCGCCAGGGAACACCGTGGGATTCGCGGTAGACCTTGGTCAACGCGGAGGCGACGAGGATATCGTCGGCCCCCTCGTCCGGCCGGACCGCTCTCGGACGCGACCGTGCAGCGCCCCGCACCGCCAGCGCCGGCGCCGCGGCGACCAGCCGCCGCGTGTATTCATGTTGCGGGTTCCGCAAGATCGCCGGTGCTGCACCGGATTCCACGACAACACCGCGATGGACGACGACCACGGTCTCGGCCCGTTCCGCGGCCAGCGCCAGATCGTGCGTGATGAGCAGCAGCGCGGTGCCCAGTTCGGTGGTAAGCCGCTGCAGGTGATCGAGCACTTGCCGCTGCACCGTGACGTCCAGCGCGGACGTTGGCTCGTCGGCGATCAACAGTCGCGGCCGGCCCGCCAACCCGATCGCGATCAGCGCACGCTGGCACATGCCGCCGGAGAGCTGATGCGGGTAGCGCCCGGCTTGTTTCGCCGGGTCCGGCATCCCCGCCGCGGCGAGCAGCTCCACCGCACGCTCCCGGGTGCGACGGTCAGAGGTGTTGGCCCGCAACGCTTCCCTGATCTGAAAGCCGATCTTCCACACCGGGTTCAGGTTGGTCATCGGGTCCTGCGGAATGTAGCCGATCTCTCGGCCCCGAATCGCACGCATCGCCCGGCGGTCGGCGGCCGAGATGTCGGCGCCGTCGAACATGATGCGCCCGCCGGTGATTCGCCCGCCGGGCGGAAGGAGCCCGAGGATCGCGGCGGCGGTGGTGGATTTCCCCGATCCCGATTCGCCCACGACGGCGACGGTCTGACCGGGCAACACGGACAGGTCCAGGCCGCACACCGCGGCCTGCTCGCCGAAGCTGACTTCCAGGCCCTCCACCGACAGCAGCGGCTCGGCGGTGGAGCTCATGCCCGCCACGCCCTCGATGCCGGATCCAGCGCGTCGCGCAACGCGTCGCCCATCATCATGAAGGCCAGCACGGTCAGAGCCAGGGCGCCGGCGGGATAGAAGAGGATGGGTGAGCCCGCCCGCAGCCTTGCCTGGGCGAGGTTGATGTCGCCGCCCCACGACACCACCGACGTCGGCAATCCCACCCCGAGGTAGGACAGTGTGGCCTCGGTGACGATGAAAAGGCCGAGGGCGATGGTGGCCACCGCGATGACCGGCCCCAGGGCGTTGGGGAGCGCGTGCCGGAGCAGGATCTGAAACCTGCTCATCCCCAATGCCTTAGCGGCGAGGACGTAATCGCTGCCGCGCACCGCGAGCACCGCACCGCGCGCGATCCGGGCCACCTGGGGCCAGCCGAACAACGCGAGGATCGCGATCACCGTCCACACGGTGCGATGGTGCAGGACCTGCATGAGGACGATGGCGGCAAGCAGCAACGGCAACCCGAAGAACACGTCGGTGACGCGGGAGACCACCGCGTCGATCCAGCCGCCGTAGAAGCCGGCCAACGCACCCAGCGCACCGCCCACGACGAACACGATCGCGGCGGCCCCGAGGCCGACCGTGACCGAGGCGCGCGCGCCGTACACCGTGCGGGCGTACACGTCGTGGCCCTGCAAGTCGGTGCCGAACCAGTGCGCGCGCGAGGCGGGCAGCAGGCTCTGGCTGGGATCGGCGTAGGTCGGATCGACTGTGGTGAACAGCGCCGGAAACAGCGCGACGGCCACGACGAACGCGATCAGCAGGACCGCACCGATGAACTTCGGGCGTCGGTGCAGCCGACGCCAGGTGTCGCGCCAGAATCCGCCCCGCGCGGTGATCCGCTCAGCCATAACGGATCCGGGGATCGAGCGCGGCATACAGCAGGTCGACCATCAGATTGGTGAGTAGGTAGATCAGCACCAGGACGGTCACGATCGAGACCACGGTGGGGGCCTCTTGGCGAGTGACGGCCTGATAGAGCACGCCGCCGATCCCGTGAATGTTGAAGATGCCTTCGGTCACGATGGCGCCGCCCATCAGCGCGCCCAGGTCCGCTCCGAGGAACGTCACCACCGGGATCAGCGAGTTGCGCAGGATGTGCACCGTCACGACGCGGGGCCGCGACAAACCTTTGGCCGTGGCGGTGCGCACGTAGTCGGCGTGCGCGTTGGCGGCCACCGCCGACCGGGTCAACCGCACCACATAGGCGAAAGACACCGAACCCAGCACGATTCCGGGTAGCAGCAGGCGGGTGAAGGTGGCTCGGTGCCCCACGGTCACGGGGGCGATGCCCAGCCGGACGCCGAACACGAACTGCGCCAGGAAGCCCAGCACAAAGATGGGGATCGCGATGATGACCAGACCGGTGATCAACACCGTGGAATCGAAAAGGCCGCCCGCCCGCAGGCCCGCGATCAGTCCGAACCCGATGCCCAGCACCGCCTCGACCGCGAGCGCGATCAACGACAGCCGCAGGGTGACCGGAAACGCGTGTGCGAGAACGTCACTGACGGGCAGCCCAGAATAGGCGCGGCCGAGGTCGCCATGCAGAACACCGCCGAGGTAGCGCAGGTACTGCACGATGAACGGGTCATCGAGGTGATAGCGGGCGCGCAGTTGCGCAGCGACGGCCGGTGTCAGGGGGCGATCGCCGGCGATCGCGGCCAGCGGGTCGCCGGGCAGCAGAAAGACCATGCCGTAGATCAGCAACGTGGCGCCCAGGAACACGGGCACCATGACGGCGATCCGCCGCGCGATATACCAACCCATCTCAGGCCTTCACGATGTTCTCGTAGTCGGGCAGCCCGTTCCAGGTGACGGTGACGTGGCTGACCTCAGCCGACCATCCGACCACGCTGATGTAGTTCCATAGCGGGACAACGGGCATGTCGTGGAACAGGATTCGCTGGGCGTCGTTGGACAGTTTGGTGGCCTGCGCCATGTCGGGCGCGGCTTCGGCGGTCGCCAGCGCGGCGTCGAACTCCTGGCTGGAATAGCCGACGTCGTTGGATCCGGCGCCGGTGGCGAACAGCGGCGCGAGGAATTCGATCATCGACGGGTAGTCGCCTTGCCATCCGGCGCGAAACGCGGTGGCGATGGTGCGGCTGGTGATCTGGGTGCGAAAGCTTGCGAAGGTGGGTTGCGGCGCTCCGGCCGCGTCGATGCCCAGCACGTTCTTGATGCTGTTGGCCACGGCGTCGACCCAGTCCTGGTGTCCCGCATCGGCGTTGTAGGCGATCGCGTAACGCCCGCTCCACGCCGAGATCGCATCGGCCTGCGCCCAGAGTTGCCGCGCCCGCTCGGGATTGAAGTCCAGCGCGTCACTGCCGGTGATGTCCGGGTCGAACCCGGGCAGGGATCGAGCGGTGAAATCGCGTGCGGGACTGCGGGTATCGACGAATATCTGTCGCGAGATCTGTGGCCGGTTGACGGCGGCCGACAGCGCCAGGCGGCGCAGCCGGCCCTCCTCGCCACCGAAATGCGGCAGCCGCAACGGGGTGTCCAGGCTCTGGTTTATCGCGGCCGCACCGCTGGTGACCTTGTCGCCGAGGTCGCGCTTGTAGACCGGAAGGGCGCTGGGCGGGACGGTGTCCAGCACGTCGAGGTTGCCCGACAACAGGTCGGCGTAGGCGGTGTCCAGGTTCGCGTAGAACTCGAACCTCAACCCTTTGTTGTGAGGCTTGCGATTGCCGTGGTATGCGGGGTTGGGCCGCAAGTCGATTCGGACGTTGTGCTCCCACGCGAGCCCGTCGGGGCCCTCGGCGAGTTGGTACGGCCCGTTGCCGATCGGGTGCTGCCCGAACGCGCCCATGTCCCGAAAGGCGGCCTCCGGCAGCGGATAGAAGGCGCTGTGCCCCAACCGCAACGTGAAGTCGATGGTCGGCGCCTTGAGCCGGACGTTGAACTCCAGGTCGTTGACCACCCGCAGCCCGGACATGGTGGCCGCGGTCGGCTTGCCGTCGCCGGTGAGGCCGGCGACCGCGTCGAAGCCATCGATCGGACTGAAAAAGCTCTGCTGCAGTTGGGCATTGGTGCTCAACGCCCCATAATTCCACGCGTCGACGAACGAATGCGCCGTCACCGGTGAGCCGTCGGTGAACGTCCACCCGGGCTTGAGGACGACGCGGTAGTTGACGTTGTCGACGGTGTCGATCGACTGGGCGACCTCGAACGACGGGTGCCCGGCGGCGTCGTAGGACATCAGCCCGGCGAAGAGCCGGTCGAGGATGCGGCCGCCCTGGCTGTCGTTGGTACCGGTCGGGATCAACGGGTTCGGTGGTTCCCCGCCGTTGACCACCACCAGGTCTGGGCTCAGCACACCGCCGCCGCAACCCGCCAGCGAAGCGACCGTGAGCATTGCGACGGCGAGCGGCACCAGCGAGGCCGACAGGGTCCGCATCCGACGCATGACAACCGACCCTAGGGCCTGTGGCGGCGAAGTGGTGAAGTGCCCGGGCCAGGCATGCCGACTTAAACTCGGGCTGTGACCGTCGCCCACCTCGCCGCCGAGGGGGCCGCCTATGAGGCGGGCCGTTTGCTGTTCTCGTTGGGTGGGCCCGCAATCGGTTTGGTCTGCCTGGTCGTTGGTCTAGTGGAGCGCGCGCGCAGCCGGCGACGGCCGCTGGCGTACCCGCAGTACCCACCGAGCTTCCCCGTCAACCCCGGCTACCCCTTCCCGCCGCCGGGCTATCGCGCTCCGCCCTATCCGGCTTATCCGGGCTACGCACCCGGTTCTGCGCCGCGACCGCGCACGCCGAAGTCGGCCACCATCCTCATCACTATCGGTGCCGTGCTGCTTGTGCTGGGCATCTTCGGCAACGCAGCGCGCGTCCTGATCGGCCATCGCGCCGATGCCCTGCTGAGGGTAGGCCAATGCATCACCGAAAGTGATTATGCAGCAGACCATTTCGATGTCCCCGCGAACGGCGGCTGCGCCAACCCGGCGAACACCTACGAACTCGCGTTCAAGGGGGGCGCCTCGGAGAGCTGCCCCGACGGCAAACGAGAGCACTCGATCTATGAGCGCACCAGCAACCACTCGACGCTCCTGTGCTTCATGATCAACCTGCGGCAAGACCAGTGCTACCAGGTGATCCGCGACGGCAAAGCCGTGAGTATGAAACCGGACGACTGCAACAAATCAAGCCCGATGCACGTGAGAGTCAGTCAGCGCATCGACGGCAGCTCGGACAAAACTCGGTGCCCGCCGGACAGCAAAGGCATCGCCTACCCCGTCCCCGCGCGGGTCTACTGCGTGGCCAGAGCCGACTGACACCCTCAGACCGCGGTGACGGGGTGCACCTGTAACTCGCACGCCTCGATGGTGGCCGACACCGTCACGACGTTGGTGGTGCCGGGCGGATTGACGAGCAGGTCCGTGTAGGTGGGGCACGGCTTTCCCTCGCCGTCGACGGCGACGCCCTCGACGATCGCCTGGCCCTGGGTCGAGATGGACAGGACGACGGCGGGCGGGACGGTGTCGCCGGCCGGCAGGCCGCCGAGGTACCCGCGCAGGGTGGGCCGCGCGTGCACCAACGGGCCGCCCGCGCCCGAGTCGACGCCGGCGTATCCGGCGATGGTGCAGGGCTCCGCGCCGCCGGCGAGGGTGAAGATCAGGGTCACCGCGCGATGCCCCATCGCGCCCACGGTGGGCGCGGCGGACACGGCGATCTGATCCGACCAGCACGGCGTCGGCGCGTCGATGGTGTCGGCCGGCATGGCCGCTGCGGGCCACCCCAGCACCGTGGCGGCGGCGTAACTCGTTGCGGCCACGGCAAGGCTGGGGACTAGTCGGCGGATGCTCCGCCCATGACCCGGCACACGGTGATTATCCGCCCTGGGGGCACACTTTGACCCCGGATTCGGGCGCACAGCTACCGCTCGCAGAGCCACGCCCCACACAGCTAGGCTCGCAGTCGGCCGCCCCACGGCGAAGTCTCGACACAGGAGAAGCCAGTGACCGCAACCCACCCCGCGGGCCCCTCGTCGTATCCCCCGTCGGCGCAATTCGTCGAACAGGCCAACGCGGGCGAGGAGCTGTACCGCGAAGCCGAGCAGGACCGGCTGGCCTTCTGGGCCAAGCAGGCCAAGCGGTTGGCGTGGGCGACGCCGTTCACCGAGGTGCTGGACTGGTCCGACGCGCCGTTCGCCAAGTGGTTCGCCGACGGCAAGCTCAACGTCGCGTACAACTGCGTCGACCGCCACGTGGAGGCCGGCCACGGGGATCGGGTCGCCATCCACTGGGAAGGCGAGCCCGTCGGCGACCAGCGGAGCCTGACCTACTCGCAGCTGCACGCCGAAGTCTGCAAGGCCGCCAACGCGCTGACCGACCTCGGCCTGGTGGCCGGTGACCGCGTCGCGATCTACCTGCCGCTGATCCCCGAGGCGGTGATCGCGATGCTGGCCTGCGCGCGGCTGGGCATCATGCACAGCGTCGTGTTCGCCGGCTTCACCGCCAAAGCGTTGCAGGCCCGCATCGCCGACGCGGACGCCAAGCTGCTGATCACCAGCGACGGGCAGTTCCGCCGCGGTAAGCCCGCGCCCCTCAAGGACGCCGCCGACGAGGCGGTCTCGGACCCGAACAGCCCCGTCGAACACGTTGTGGTGGTGCGGCGCACCGGAATTGACGTGTCCTGGAACGATGACCGCGACCTGTGGTGGCACGACGTCGTCGACGCCGCGTCGGCCGAACACACCCCACAACCGTTCGACGCCGAACAGCCATTGTTCCTGCTGTACACCTCGGGAACCACCGGCAAGCCCAAGGGCATCGTGCACACCAGCGGCGGTTACCTGACGCACGCCGCCTACACGCACTACTACGTCTTCGACATCAAGGCCGACACCGACGTGTTCTGGTGCACCGCCGACATCGGCTGGGTCACCGGGCACACCTATGGCGTCTACGCTCCGCTGGCCAACGGGGTGACCGAGGTGCTCTACGAGGGCACACCCGACAGCCCGTCGCAACACCGCCATTTCGAGATCATCGAAAAATACGGCGTCACAATCTATTACACCGCTCCCACACTGATTCGCACGCTCATGAAGTGGGGACGCGAGATCCCCGACGCGCACGACCTGTCCAGCCTGCGGCTGCTGGGGTCGGTCGGCGAACCGATCAATCCCGAAGCGTGGCGCTGGTACCGCAAGGTGATCGGCGCCGAGCGCCTTCCGATCGTCGACACCTGGTGGCAGACCGAGACGGGCGCCACGATGATCTCCCCGTTGCCGGGAGTCGCTGCGGCCAAACCGGGTTCGGCGATGCGGCCGCTGCCCGGGGTGTCGGCGAAGATCGTCGACGACCACGGCGAGGAGCTGCCGCCGCCGGGCGACAACAAGGGCGAGCACGTCACCGGCTACCTGGTGCTGGACCAACCGTGGCCGTCGATGCTGCGCGGCATTTGGGGCGATCCGCAACGCTATGTCGAGACCTACTGGTCCAGATTCGCCGAGCAGGGCTGGTATTTCGCCGGTGACAGCGCCTATTACGACGCCGACGGCGCCATCTGGGTCGTCGGCCGCATTGACGACGTCATGAACGTGTCCGGACATCGGCTCTCCACGGCCGAGGTGGAGTCAGCGCTGGTCGGCCACATCGCGGTGGCCGAGGCGGCGGTGGTGGGCGCGACCGACGAGACGACCGGTCAGGCCATCTGCGCGTTCGTCGTCTTGTGCGCGGACTTCGAGGTGCACGACGGGATCGTCGACGACCTGCGCGTCGAGGTGGCCCGGGAGATCTCCCCCATCGCCCGCCCGCGCGAGGTGCACGTGGTGCCAGAGCTACCCAAGACCCGCAGCGGCAAGATCATGCGCAGGCTGTTGCGGGACATCGCCGAAAACCGCGAATTGGGCGACACGTCAACGCTGCTCGATCCCGGCGTGTTCGACGCGATCAGGGCGGCCAAGTAGCCGGTGGCGTTCAGGCCGGCAGCGGGCTGAACCCCGCACCGGGGCGGTGCTTGTCGTTGATGTCGCCCAGGATCGCGTTGAAGGACTGAACGACGGCCGGCGTGTGCAACGGGATGTACTTGACGATGCAGGTCGGCAGGTTGTCGCTGAACGCGCCGTGAATCATCCCGACCAGCTCGTTGTTGACGGTGACCGGCGCCCCGGAATCACCGGGTTGACCACAGACCTGCATCACGATGGTGCCGGGATTCTGCCCCGCCCCCCAGGTGACCCCGCACGAATTCCCGGTCGTGCGGCCCTGTTTGCAGGCGATCTCGCCGAAGGCCGGGTCCGGACCGATGCCGCTGATCAAGAAGCCGTTGAAGTTCGCCACCGGGGTCACCTTGGCCGGATCGAACTTGATCACCGCGTAGTCGAGGTTGTCGTTGCCGGCGACCATGGTGCCCAACACGCCCGCGTTTTCGGCGCCCTCGGCGGCGACCTGAGCGCCGGGCCCCCCGCAATGCGCGGAGGTGAATCCGATGAGTTCGCCCGCGGCGTCGCCACCGATGGTGGTCAGGGTGCACATGGTGTCGCCGTTGATGACGATGCCCGCACCGCCGCCCAGCGGGACCCGGGCATCGGCGAGAGCAGTGGCTGGGACGCTGATGAGCGCCACGAGCACGGCTACCATCGCCGCCATGTAGCAACGGTAGGCCGTCTGCAAAGCGCACACTCCCATCAAGCGGTCCCGACATCCTGAGCAGCCCGGTCAGTCTAGTCGGCAACGATGTGAGGGACGCAGTGGTCGGTGGCAACGCCATACCGCCGCGTTTATTGCCTTCCGACTCAACGAGATCGCCGGGAAGCTCGGTGGAACGAACGTGCGGCCGCAGCGATACCCACAGAGAGCTCTAAGGTTGGCGACGTCTCGCCGGGGGCATGTTCCCGACGTGGGTGCGTCGCGCATCGTGCGAATAATGGCGGCTGGGGTCGTAACCATCGGCCCCCCGCTCGCCGCGCCGATCCCGTCCGCAACCGCCGGCTCGTGCCCCTTTGCCCAGGTGGTGTTCGCCCGCGGTACCGGCGAGGCGCCCGGGCTCGGCGGCGTCGGGGCGCCGTTCGTCGACAGCCTTCGGTCGCGCCTCGACGAGAGTTCGGTCGGGGTGTACGCCGTCAGCTATCCCGCCAGCGGCGATTGGCCCACCGGGATCGACGGCATCAGGGACGGAGCCGCTCACGTGGCCTCCATGGCGGCGGAGTGCCCGGACACCAGAATGGTGCTGAGCGGTTATTCCCAGGGCGCCACCCTGATGGGCTACCTCACCTCGGGTCAGATTCCCGACGGTGTCGATCCCGCGACCGTGCCCGATTCACTGCCACCCGAGATTGCTGCCCATGTCGCGGCGGTCGTCCTGTTCGGCACACCGAATGCCCGGATCATGAATTTCCTCGGCCAACCGCCGGTCGTCATCGGCCCGCCGTATGCCGACAAAACCCTCCAGCTGTGCGCTCCTGTGGACCCCGTTTGCTCCGAGGGGGCAAAAATCGCCGCGCACAGCGCCTCGGCGTATGCCGACGGTTTGGTCGGCCAGGGCGCGGACTTCGCCGCGAGTCGCCTGTAGATGAGAGCGCCGAGCGACTTCGCGATGCCACGGGCAACACGCCAAACCTTGCGACCCGGCGGACCCGTCGGCGTTCGGCTGGCCTCGTCTGGCTTCTCCTGTCCAGGCGCCACATGGCAACATAAACCGCGACGACAGCGAGGCTGGCGACGACGAAAGAGGATCTGTGAGCAAAGGCGATGGCAAGAACGGTGTGCCCAGCACGCTGACCACAATCCCGTTGACCGACCCGCACGCCAAGCCCGCCGAGTCGTCGATCGGCGACCTGATCAAGGACGCGACCACTCAGGTCTCCACGCTGGTGCGCGCCGAAGTCGAACTGGCCCGCGCCGAAATTACCCGCGACGTCAAAAAGGGCCTCACCGGTAGCGTTTTCTTCATCGCCGCACTGGTGGTGCTGTTTTACTCCACCTTCTTTTTCTTCTTCTTCGTCGCCGAACTGCTCGACACCTGGCTGTGGCGTTGGGTGGCGTACCTGATCGTCTTCGGGATCATGGTGGTGGTCGGCGCCGCGCTGGCCCTGCTGGGCTTCCTCAAGGTGCGCCGAATTCGAGGGCCGCGCCAGACGATCGAATCGGTCAAGGAGACCCGCACCGCGCTCACGCCGGGCCATGACAAGGCCGCCGGCCCGGAATTGAGGGCCAAGCAACTCACCGAGAGCCACGGCAGGCACGCGAAGCGCGGCGACGACGCCACCGGCGATCCCTCGGGTGGGTAGATGGCGCCACCGGATCCGTCGGTAACCCGCATCGACGGGCCATGGCGCCACCTGGATGTGCACGCCAACGGCATCCGTTTTCACGTCGTCGAGGCCGTAGGGGTCCGCGATGCCGGAGGCCTGCCGCCGACGGCGCGGCCGTTGGTGATGCTGTTGCACGGATTCGGCTCGTTCTGGTGGTCCTGGCGTCACCAACTGCGCGGTCTGACCGGCGCGCGCGTGGTCGCGGTCGACCTGCGCGGCTACGGCGGCAGCGACAAGCCGCCCCGCGGCTACGACGGCTGGACGCTGGCCGGGGACACGGCCGGACTCATCCGTGCGCTCGGGCACTCCTCGGCGACGCTGGTCGGCCACGCCGACGGCGGGTTGGCCTGCTGGGCCACCGCGCTGCTGCATTCGCGGCTGGTGTCGGCAATCGCGCTGATCAGCTCGCCGCACCCGGCGGCGTTGCGGCGATCCACGTTGACGCGACGCGACCAGGGTTATGCGCTGTTGCAGACGCTGCTGCCCTACCAAGTGCCGTTGTGGCCCGAGCGCCTGCTGACCCGCGACAACGCCGCGGAGATCGAACGCCTGGTCCGCAGTCGCAGCTGCGCGAAATGGCTTGCATCCGAGGATTTTTCCGAGACCATCGGTCATCTGCGAACGGTGATACAGATCCCGGGGGCCGCACACTGCGCGCTGGAATACCAGCGCTGGGCGGCGCGCAGCCAACTGCGCGACGAAGGCCGGCGGTTCATGGGGTCGATGTGCCAGCAGCTCAGCGTGCCGCTGTTGCACCTACGCGGTGAGGCCGACCCCTACGTGCTGGCCGACCCGGTCGATCGGACGCAACGCTATGCGCCGCAGGGGCGTTACGTATCCATCGCGGGCGCAGGGCATTTCAGCCACGAAGAGGCTCCCGAAGAAGTCAACAGGCACCTGACGAGATTTCTCGACCAGGTTCACGGGTCGCGGGCCAAGCTCAACTGACGCAGGACCCGGTGCCCACCGTCTGCGTGTCACCGATTTTGGCGAGCTGACCGGCTACCTCGTCGGCGGTCAGCACAAACCCGGTGTCGGGGTCGTCGACGGCCGCGCCGAACACCACACCGAGAACGTGGCCGTCGAGGTCGATCAACGGTCCACCCGAATTACCTTGCTCCACACTGGCTCTGATTGTGTAGACGTCACGGGTGACCGGCGCCGGGTCCCGGTAGATGTCCGGCCCGCTCAACTTGATCAGCTCCCGGATCCTGGCCGGGGTCGCAGTGAAGTTGCCCCCACCCGGGTAACCCAGCACGACGACACTGGTCCCCGTTTTCGCGTCGGTCTGTGCGAAAGGCAACGGTGGCGGCGGCAAGTTGGGGACCGCCAGTATCGCGACGTCGACCGACGGATCGTAGGACACCACGGTGGCGTCCAGCGGATTACCACTGGCGTAGATCTGAACGCTGTTGGATCCGGCCACCACGTGCGCGTTGGTCATCACCCGGTCGGGCGCGATCACGAATCCGCTGCCCTCCAACACTTTCTGGCAGCTGGGGGCAAGGCTGCGCACCTTGACCACGCTCGGAGCGGTGGCCTGCACGACCGGGTTGGTGGCCAGCTCGGGATCGGGTGAGGCGACCGGGATGACCGGGGTGCGGCTGAACGGATCCAACACGGCGGGCAAGCCGGATGTGTTCAGCAGCGCGGACAGTCGCTTGGGCACCGTCTTGAGCCACGGCGGCGCCACATCGTTGACCTGAGCCAACACTCGCGAACCCCGCACGGCGGCCGCCAGTTCCGGCTGGTCCTTCGACTGCGTCAGCGGCGTCGCCAGCAGCCAGGCGGCGGTCAGCACCACGACCAGCTGGACTCCCACCCCGATGACCGAGTCGACGGTTCGGATGGAGCGGCTCCGGATCGCGCCCCGGACGGCTCGCCCCAACACCACGCCCGCGACCTCACCGATGACGACGAGCGCGAGGATCAAAAACAGTGCCGCAAACAATTTGGCGCGCGGCGCGGCGATGTGGCTGACGAGGTGGGGCGCCAGCAGCACACCGGCGATCGCGCCGAGCAACACCCCGACGAACGACAGCAGCGAACCCAGCGCCCCCGATCGCCAGCCCGAGACCGCCGCGATGAAGGCGACCGCCAGCACGGCGATATCCAGCCACTGCGACGGGGACATCGAATTCATGTTCATCGGAGGGGCTCACCCCGTTCACCGACCAGCGCCATCGCCGTGTCCAACTCCCGCTCGTCGGCGGTGTCCCATGGCTGCGCCCAGCCGGCGACGTCGAGCAATGCGGAGATCACCTGGCCAGTGAAGCCCCAGACCAGCATCTCGTTGAGGAGAAACGCCGGCCCGGCCCACCGGCGGCCGAGGTCGCCGCGGTACACCATCAACCGGTTTTCCGGATTGATGAAGGCGCGCACCGGAACTCGCGCCACGATCGCCGTCTCGGCCTCGTTGACGACGGCCACCGAACCGGGATCCGGCGAGTACGCCAGCACCGGGACGACGTGAAACTGCGACGGCGCGATGAACATCCGCTCCATGGTGGCCAGGGGATGCAGCCTGCTGAGGTCGATTCCGGTTTCCTCGTGGGCCTCGCGCAAAGCGGTGGAGACCGGGCCGTCGTCGGTGGGATCGGCGGCGCCGCCGGGGAACGCCGCCTGGCCGGCGTGGTGGCGCAGGGTCGACGCCCGCACGGTGACCAACAGGTCGGCGTCGTCGGGCGGGCCGCCACCGGGCGGGCCCGTTTGCGGGCCGGAGAACAACACCAGCACCGCGGCTTCGCGGGCGGCTCCGCGCAGCGTGGTGACCGCCGAGGCGGCCTTGCTCGTGATCATCGCCAACACGTCGGCCGGCAGCCGGCGGCGGGCGGCATCCGGGATGTCATCGACGTGGTCGACCAGTGGACGCAGCCAGGACGGGCTGGCGTCGGGCGTCAGCGGAACGGTCCCGCGCGCGGGGGCGGGGTCCCCATTCCGCAGGGGCGAACCCCCAGCACTCACGGCCCCTCCAGTCGGTTCAATTTTTCCGCTTATCCCCGGTCGGTTCCGATCGCCGCCGCGATCTCGTCGGCCGAGGTGAAAGCTCGCGGCAGCGTCTGCGCAACGCTACCGTCCGGCCGCAGGACCACCGTCGCGGGCATCACATTTACCACCCGCAGCGCGGCCGCGACCCGGCGGCGACCGTCCTGCAGGGTCGGCAGCCGAACGCCGAGCTCGGCGAGCCGCAGCAAGGCGGCGGTCTCGTTCTCGTCTTGATGCACCGTCACCACCGTCACGTCCGAACCGGCCCGTCGTTGATACTCGGCCATCGCGGGCAGTTCGGCGGCGCACGGCGCGCACCAATAGGCCCACAAGTTGAGGACCACGCGGCGCCCGGCCACCGCGCGGGCGACGTCGACCACCGACCCGTCGGCGGCGCATTCGGCCGTCACGCCGCGCAGCGCCTCGGGGCCGAGACCGCTTCCGGCGCCGGGACACGGCGCCAGGCCGGCCCGTTGCCGCGGACCGGCCAGCGCCGCGGGGGTATCGGCGTCGCGGTGTTCCCGGTCCGCCGTTGCACGATCGGTCGCGGGCGCCCCCGGCGCCGCGGAGTGGTCGCGCAGCTGCGCCACCAGCGCCGCGATCAGCGCGACCACCACCGCCAGAATCGCGATGTGCCAGCGAGCCTTCCGGGTGAGTGTCGGCCTCCAAGTCGACATGCGGTCCCTGTGCGGTTCGGTTCCGGCGCGGGCTACAGCCCGGCCAGCGCGAGCAGGTGCTCGGTTTCCGGGCCCTTCACCAGCGCGGCGGCCAGCGGCGCTTCGGTGGGACCCAGCCCGAAGGAGGGGCAATCCTTGGCGATCAGGCAGACGCCGCACGCGGGTTTGCGCGCGTGGCACACCCGGCGGCCGTGAAAGATCACCCGGTGGCTCAGCATCGTCCATTCACTGCGCTCGATGAGCTCGCCGACCGAGTGCTCGATCTTGACCGGGTCCTTGTCCGTGGTCCAGCGCCACCGGTGCACGAGCCGTGCGAAATGCGTGTCGACGGTGATGCCGGGGATGCCGAAGGCGTTGCCCAGGATGACGTTGGCCGTCTTGCGTCCCACGCCGGGCAGGGTGACCAGTTCGGTCATGGTGGCGGGCACCTCGCCCTCGAACCGTTCGACCAGGGCCTGGCCGAGACCGATCAGCGAGGACGCCTTATTGCGGAAGAATCCCGTCGGGCGGATGAGATTTTCCAGTTCGGCGCGGTCCGCTTGCGCGTAATCCAGCGCCGACGGATACCGCTTGAACAACGCCGGCGTCGTCAGATTCACCCGCTTGTCGGTGCTCTGCGCGGACAGGATGGTGGCGACGGCCAGCTCCAGCGGCGTGGTGAAGTCCAGTTCGCAGTGCGCGTCCGGAAACGCTTGTGCCAGTGCACGATTCATCCGCCGCGCCCGTCGCACCAACCCAACTCGGGATTCCTGCGACCGGTGTCCGGCCTCGCCGCCGCCGGGCTGGGCCGGCGTTGACTTCGAACGGCCGGACGACTTTGCGACTGTCACCTCCGACAGAGTACTGATTTCGTGATCTCGCCGAGACCTCGTGTTGATGCAAGGCCATGTTTACTCTTCGTGTGTCATGGTTGCTGGTAGCCGGAGTTCCGGCGCTGCTGATGCTGGCGGCGCTGGGTCTGGGGCGGCTCGAATCCGAGCTCACCCAAGACGCCATGGTGGTGACCGACGTCAACGAATTTCTCGAGCTCGCGGGCGGCGTCGACATGCGCACGTTGGCCTCCGAAGGCATGCCCGAGGCGCTCGAATACCTGCACCGCCGCGAGGCCCGACAACTGCCCGGCCCCGTGTTGACGGGGCGCAACGACGGCCCGCGCCACGCGGCCCCGTCATTCGCCGTCGGCTTCGTCGACCGCGACGAGATGACGCTGCCCACGCGAATCCACGGCCATTCGCACGTCAATCCGCAATTTAGGGCACCTCGACACGCCAATCGTGTGTAGCGTTGGCACGTTAGACACAATGGCGTTCCTCTAGACTCGTCACGCGAGCATGGGATCAGCCTGCCCGTATCACAGTAATTTTCTGGGAAAGTTGAAGAGGCAACGTGGACGAGATCCTGGCAAGGGCAGGAATCTTCCAAGGGGTTGAGCCCGGCGCGGTCACCGCGCTGACCAAGCAGCTACAACCCGTCGACTTCCCCCGCGGACACACAGTCTTCGCTGAGGGGGAACCGGGGGATCGGCTCTACATCATCGTCGCGGGGAAGGTGAAGATCGGTCGCCGCTCGCCCGATGGACGCGAGAACCTGCTGACGATCATGGGCCCGTCGGACATGTTCGGGGAACTGTCGATCTTCGACCCGGGTCCGCGAACGTCCAGCGCCACCACCATCACCGAGGTGCGCGCGGTGTCGATGGACCGTGACGCGCTGCGGGCATGGATCGCCGATCGCCCCGAGATCGCCGAGCAGTTGTTGCGAGTGCTGGCCCGACGGCTGCGCCGCACCAACAACAACCTGGCCGACCTCATCTTCACCGACGTGCCCGGTCGGGTGGCCAAGCAGCTGCTGCAGCTCGCCCAGCGTTTCGGCACTCAAGAAGGTGGCGCCATGCGGGTCACCCACGACCTGACGCAGGAAGAGATCGCCCAGCTGGTGGGGGCGTCCCGGGAGACGGTGAACAAGGCGCTGGCCGATTTCGCCCACCGCGGCTGGATCCGCCTCGAGGGCAAGAGCGTGCTGATCTCGGACTCCGAGAGGCTGGCCCGCCGAGCGAGGTAAGCGCGCGCGAAGCGCGGGCGCAACCGAGCGAGAATCCAGTCCCGAGCGAGGTAAGCGCGCGCGAAGCGCGGGCGCAAGCGAGCGAGAATCCAGCCCCGAGCGAGGTAAGCGCGGGCGTGCTCTTTGGTCTGCGAACGTAACGTGGCTGCGATTTCCGGCGCGCAATTTCGCAATGGCGTTACGCTCGCGAACGCTCGCAGGGCGAGTTCGCCCTTAGCCGCGCAGGTGATTCAGCTGCACCTGCACCGACCATTCGGCGGCGTCCCACAGCTTCTCGTCGACGTCGACGTAGACGTGCTCGACGATCTGGCGCGCCCCCGCGTCCTCGCCCAGCTCGCGCAGCGCGGACCGCACCTGCTCCAGTCGCTCATGGCGGTGCGCAATGTATCCGCGCGTGACAGCGTCCAGGTCGGGCAGGTCCGGCCCGTGGCCGGGCAGCACGGCGCGGTGGCCCAGCCCGCGCAGCCGGTGCAGCGATTCCAGGTAGTCGGTGAGGTTGCCGTCTTCGGAATCCATGACGGTGGTGCCGCGACCGAGGACCGTATCGGCGGTCAGCACGGCATCGTCGAGCACGAAGGACAGCGAATCGGCGGTGTGGCCGGGGGTAGCCATGACTTTGATTTTGAGTCCGGCCGCATCGATCACCTCGCCGTCCACCAGCTCGCCGCCCAGCCCACGCAGAAAGCCGCTGCCCGCCGACCGGACCGTCGCGCCGGTGCGCTCGACCAGCTTGTCGATGCCGTCGGTGTGGTCGCCGTGCCGGTGGCTGATCAGCACCAAACTGATGCGGCCCAGCGCGGCGATCCGCGCGATGTGCTCGTCGTCGTCGGGCCCGGGATCCACAATGACCAGCTCGTCGCTCCGCGGGCCGCGCAGCACCCAGGTGTTGGTGCCTTCCAGCGTCATCAGGCCGGGATTGTCCGCCAACAGGACCGAGACCGTGTCCGTGACCGCCCGCAGCCTGCCGTATGCGGGGTGGGTCAGCGACTCGGCAACCTCGGACACGGTCGTCAGCCGACCTCGACGATCAGCTCCACTTCCACCGGCGCGTCCAGTGGCAGCTCCGAGACGCCGACCGCCGACCGCGCGTGCGCGCCCCGGTCACCGAACACCTCGGCGAGCAGATCGGAGGCCCCGTTGATGACGCTGGGCTGGCCATTGAATCCGGGCGCCGATGCGACGAACCCGACCACCTTCACCACCCGGGTCACCGAGTCGATGCCCACCAGCGAGTCGACCGCC